>JAGWMT010000480.1 GCA_028871595.1 Elusimicrobiota bacterium | reverse complement strand
GCTCCTCACCGCCGGCGTCGTGACCGCGCGCGGGGCATGGCAGAGGCCGGCGGCGCTGTCCTGGCGCGGAGTTTTGTTCGTCGTCCTGTCGGGCGCGGCCACGGGGCTGTCGTGGCTGTGCTACTACCGCGCGCTGCGCGCGGGGCCGGCGTCGCGGGTGGCGCCGGTGGACAAGCTCAGCGTGGTGTTCGCCATGCTCCTGGCCGCGGCCTTCCTGGGCGAGACGATCTCCTGGCGCGCGGCGGCCGGCGGGTTGCTGATCGCGGCGGGCGCGGTGCTCATCGCGACCGGTGCATGAGCCGGCGGGCCTGACGGCGAACCCGGGCGGCGTCCTCCGCCGCGACGCGGGCGGAAAATAACTCGGCGAGGATTTGTTCGCGCGGCCTCGTCGCGACCGCATGGTAAACGAAATCGAAGCCCATGGCCTCGGCCAAACGGCGGTAGGTGGAGGGGAGGGCCTCCCGGCCCGCTTCCACGGCGCAGATCACCGGCTGGCGGACACCCGACCACGCCGCGAGTTCGCGCTGGCTCATGCCCAGGCCTTCGCGCAGGGATTTGATCACTTCGGACGGATCGCGACTTGCTCCGGAGCGAGTCGCGATCACGGGGAAAGAATCGGGATTATCCATCTGTCCATACGATCAAGACGCCCGTTTTGTTCCATAAAAGCGACGCCGCGCGGGTGTTTGCTATCATCGTGACGCGATGAGCCCCAATCGTCTCGCCGGCGAGAAAAGCCCCTATCTTCTCCAGCATAAGGACAATCCCGTGGACTGGCGACCGTGGGGGGACGAGGCGTTCCAGGCGGCCAAGGACCTGGACCGGCCCCTGCTGCTCTCCGTGGGCTACTCGACCTGCCATTGGTGCCACGTGATGGAGAAAGAAAGCTTCTCCCAGGCGGACGTGGCGGCGGTGATGAACGCCCATTTGATCTGCGTGAAGCTGGACCGCGAGGAGCGGCCCGACGTGGACAAGATCTACATGACCGCGGTCCAGGCCATGACGGGACAAGGCGGCTGGCCGCTGAACGTGTTCTTGACGCCCGACTTGAAGCCGTTCTTCGGCGGGACGTATTACCC
>JAGWMT010000203.1 GCA_028871595.1 Elusimicrobiota bacterium | reverse complement strand
GGCGCATCGTGGGAGCCGACGACAAGCCGCGCCGCGACGCGAAGGTCGCCCGCATCCTGCGCAAGGCCCTGTCCCGGCTGGGCCTGCGTTATCCGGACCCGCCCCACGTCCAGGGCGTGACGATCCCGGACTAAGGCGTCATTTCCCCGACGCCCCGGGCGCGGGAGGAGGGGGCGTCGGCGTTCCGAAAAGGCCGCTGGTGGCCGGCCCCTTCATCAGCGCGTCGTTGAGGATGAAGATATCCACGTCCAACCGCGCGCCCATCACGCCCAGCCAGCGCAGGTCGTCGCGCCCGAAGCGCAGGGCGGGGACGACCTTGCGGTGAATGATGCAGCCGAACTCGACGACCGCGTCGGCGCCCAGAGCCCCGATCTTCTGCGCGTGAGGCGCCAGGCGCTTGATCATGCCCTTCACGTGATCGTCGAGGGATTCCGTGATCGGGGTCTTCGAATCGAGCACGAATCCGTGCATTTTCTCGACGTTAGCGAAGGCGCCGCGCGCGTCGCCGGCCTTCCAGGTCTCGTCCGGGACCAATCCCGTCCGCTCATGGATCTCGGCGGCGGCGAGCGTCGCGCTCGTGATCTTGAACCGCACCGACGTCTGTTCGCGCATCATCGGGGAGAGTTTAGCCGCCGTGCGGGCGGGCGTCAAGGGCGGGAGGGCGATTTGTAGGACGATTCTCTCCGCCCGGAGCCGAATGGAATATATTGTATCTTCATCGAGAAATGCACGTTCGGCGACGATCATGTCTCCTCGCGGCCGTGACCGCTCTCTGCGTCGGGCTGTTCTCTTTTTTGGCGCTCAAAACGTATTTGCTGGCTGGAATTTGGGAAGACGAGGCAGTTCAAGGCCTCATCGCGGTCGAATCGGCGCGAGGCGCCCGCGTCATGGAATCGTTCTACGGGTTGCCGTGGATGAAGGATTCGTACCAAGGCGCCTTGAAGTCGATGATTCTCATCGATGTCTTTCGATGCTTCGGAGTTTCGGTCAAATCTTTGCGATTGACGACAATCGCGTTTGGCGCGATCTTCATCGTCGGCACGCTTTTATTGACGGCGCGACGCTGGGGAATATGGTGGGTCGCCGCGCTCGGCCTGATCCTGGCGACGGATCCGGCGTTGATCATCGCCTCCGCGTATGACACCGGGCCCACTGCTCTTTCGCTGGCCCTCAAAGGCGCGGGGCTTTGGCTGTTGGCGGGTTGGGCGCGGGCGAAACCGAATCTCGGCCGCCTCGTCCTGGGGGGCGCTTGTCTCGGAGCAGCGGTTTGGGACAAGGCCAATTTCGCTTGGGCTTTGTTCGGGCTGGCCGCGGCGGTCGCGATAATGGACCGAGCGTTGCTGACGCGCGATAAGGCGGCGACCGGAGCGATCGTCGGTGGAATAATTCTGGGGGCCTTTCCGCTGATCGCGTACAACGTCATCTATCCTCTCGATACGATCCGAAACCCCGGGCATCAAGGTTGGCCGTTGTCCGAGCACTTAGCTCATCTTCCGCATTGGCTGGCCGTGCGTGGTCATATCCTATCCCTGTCTTTCCAAGGGCGGCCGTACTATGAATTCATCGCGGGCGGCGACCCCGGATTCAACTGGGTCATGGCCGCGGCGATGGCCGCCGGGGCGTTGACGGCCGTCGCCGTCGCGGCGAGCGCTCGCCGGTCCCGTCTGCGCGAATTCGTTTTCTGGTCTTTATTCCTGACTGCCGGCTTCGCCGCGGCGGTCGTCAGCCCGATGCCGGTCAAGTGGCACCATTTATACGCACTATACCCGTTACATTGGTTCATGTTGTTCGCCGCGTTGCGCGCGGCGCCTCCTCGGCCCCGGGTCGCGGCCCGACCCGTCCTCTTCGTTCTACTCGCCTTGGTTTTGGCGAATAACGTCCGGACATATCGGGAGTTCGAGGCGGACCTGCGGGAGAGCGGCGGCTCGCCCATGTTCTACCGCGGCTCGAGCGAACTCGCCGACGGTGTCAGATCGATCATCCATGACGAACCAGAGACCGTGCTCATTTGCGGCGACTACCTGGGAGCGGTTCTGACTGTCGCCAGCGGCGGCGCCGCTCGTTGTCGATCGCTTTCCGTTGTCGTCGATGATATGTCCTCCAAGAGCGAAAGCTTCCCCCGGCTATTGGCGGAAGGGAAAATCGTTTGGGTCCGTCGCGCTCCGGAGTTTCGTCACGACGGCGACGGTTCTGCGGATTTCCTGCTTGAGGCGTTGGACCGCCTGCCGAGCAATTCGATTCTCAACGTCTATGGATCGAACGGTGAGCCGTGGGCCTATGTGCGGCGCTCACGCCGCTCCACCGAGGCGGAAGCGCGCGCTCTCTGGTCGCGGGAAATGTCGACGGCCTCCCTTGGAGCGCCTGCGGGTGAACGGCGCGCGATGGCGATCGCCCTGCAATCCTCCGTTCCGGGGAAGGCGTACGAGCTCTTGTCGAGCCCGGACTCCCCGGATCGCGGCAGCCCAGCCTCTCTGCGGGACAGAGCCGTGGCCAGCCACTTCGCTGGTCACGATGAGAAGGCGATCCGGTTGCTCGAAAAGGGGCTTGTGCTGGATCCGGGGTTGGCCTCCGCGCGCTTGACGCTCGTCGCCGTTCTGAGAGATAAGGGACTTTTGGAAAAGAGCCGTTCGGTGTTGTTGTCCGGACCTCTCGAATGTTCGGATCCAGATAGAGATGTCTGCCGCGTTCTAGCGAAGGAAAGGAAATCCGCGCGTTGAGGCCGTGGCGCGGGTGCGCGTGTTCGACGCGGGGCGCGTCAACGCGAGATCAGTGCCGGAAGTGGCGCACGCCGGTGGCGAGAAGCGCGAGTCCGTGACGGTCGCAGGCTTCCGCGGCGTCGCGGTCCTCGGCGGCGCCGCCCGGGTGGATCACGGCGGTCACGCCGCCCTCGGCCGCGGCCAGGATGTGCTCCCCGGTCAGCGCCCCGTCCGCCGCCATCACCACGGGCTCGCCGGCGGGCAGGATCGGGTGGCGTTCCTGGGACTTGACCAGCGCCAGGCGCACCGCGTCCAGCCGCGAGGTCTGCCCGGAGCCGATCCCGATCACCGCCGAGCCGCGGGCGATGACGGCCGCGTGCGTCCGGGCGTGCATGGCCGTGTGCCACGCGACCAGCAGGCCGGCGCTCTCCCGTTCCGTCGGCGGCCGCCGCGCGACGGAGCGCGGGTCGCCGAGGAAGGGCCGCTGGTCGCGCTCCTGGACCAGCATGCCGCCCGCGACGGCGCGCAGGTCCAGCTCGTGCGGCGCGATCAGCGCGGAGGGCAAGGTCACCAGGCGGATGTCCTTCTTGGTCTTGAGCAGGCGCAGAGCCTTCGCGGAGAAGTCGGGCGCGGCGATGCAGGACACGAATTCCTCCGCGAAGAACGCCGCGGCCTCCTCGTCCACCTCGCGATTGACGGCGGCGGTGCCGCGGAAGCAGCCGCGCGGGTCGCCGGCGTAGGCGCGGCGGGCGGCTTTCGACAAGTCCTCGGCGGCGGCGAATCCCGCGGGCACCGCGTGCTTGACGATGGCGCACGCGGGCCGGTTCAGGGCCGTGACCAGCTCCCACGCCGTTTCCAGGTCCAGGTAATGGCCGTACACGAGCGGCCGTCCGAAGACCAGTTGGGCCGCGTTGAGTCCCCACGGCCGCGCGCCGGACAAGGTGTAGAACGCCCCCTGCTGGTGGGGGTTCTCGCCGTAGCGCAGGTCGGCGCTTTTCTTCAGCGCGACCACCACCTCGTCGGGCATCCGGTCCCACTGGCCGCCCAGGTACTGGGCGACCGTGGAGTCGTAATACGCGGCGTAGTGGAATGCCTTCGCGGCCAGGATCTGGCGCCGGTCGGGCAGCATGCGGTCGTAGGCGGTGAGGGTCTCCACCGCCTGCTGGTAGTCGTCCGGGTCGCAGAGGGGGATGACCTGCTTGAAGTTGCGCGCGGCGGCGCGCAGCAAGGTGGGCCCGACCGGATCCACGTAGGCCAGCACCTCGTCCTGGGTCAGCGCCGCGTCCGCGGCCGCCTCGGAAAGCGGGTAGAGATTCGCCGCGACCAGGTCCACGCTCGGCTTGTCCCCGGCGACGGCGGCGATGACCTTGGGATGGAGCATCCCCAGCGCGTCGGCCGGCAGGCGCTCGCCGGTGAATTCGGATAATGATTTGTGCGCCGCCCCCGCCTGGCGGAGGGCGGTGGCGGTGGGGCCCGTGGCGACCAGCTCGAAGCCGAGTCCCAGCAGCGAATGGGCGAACTCCGCTATTCCGGTCCGGTCGGCGACATGAAGCAACGCGACCCGCGAGCGATCCCTTTCTTTTTTCGGCGTCACGGGAGCATGTCCTTGAATTGGGATTCCGTGAGGACCTTCACGCCAAGCGATTGCGCCTTCTTGAGCTTGGATCCCGCGTCATCGCCCGCCACGACGTAAGTCGTTTTGGCCGACACGGAACCGGACGCTTTCCCACCCAGTGATTTGACCTTTTCCTCGGCCTCGTCGCGGGAAAATAACGAAAGGGCTCCGGTGAAAACAAACGTCATCCCCGAAAAAGGCGCTCCCGCGGAAATTTTCCGTTCCGTCTTCGCCATGGCGAGGCCGTGCCGCCGCAAGCGTTCAATGAGAGACCGTCCGGTCTTGGACGAAAAGAAATCGTGAAGACATTTCGCGACGATGGGCCCGACGTCGGGCACGGCTTGATATGCGGCCTCGTCCGCGGCGAGCAATTCGTCGATCGTCATCCTTTCGGCCAGGGCCTCCGCCGTTTTTTCTCCCACCTGACGTATCCCCAAGCCGTTGAGCACCCGGTCGAGCGTCTTCGTCTTGCTCGTCTCTATCTGCGCCAGGAGGTTGTCGGCCTTCTTATCGGCGAACAGCTCCAGTTCGAGAAGTTGTTCTTTCTTTAAATCGTAGATATCCGACACGTCCTTCACCAAACCACGGGAGACCAACTGATCGACCGCCGAATCGCCCAAGCCGGCGATGTCCATCGCCGGACGGGAGGCGAAGTGCTCCAGCGTACGGCGCAATTGGGCCGGACACGATGGGTTGTCGCAACGGAACACGACCAAATCGTCTTCCTTGACGACGGGGCTGCCGCAGTCGGGACAAGTCTTGGGAGGCGCGATCGCCGTCCGTTTCCGGCCCTTCTCCACGACCTTGACCACCTTGGGAATCACCTCCCCGGCGCGCTCGATGAGCACGCGGTCGCCGATCTTCAGGCCCAGCCTCTCGACCTCCTCGAAGTTGTGCAAGGTGATCGAGGAGATGGTCACCCCGGCGCAGAAAACGGGCTCGACCTTGGCCACGGGCGTGATGGCTCCGGTGCGGCCGACCGAGAAGACGACGGCGACGACCCGGGAGGTCGCCTGTTGGGCCGGGTACTTGAAGGCCATGCCCCAGCGCGGGCTGCGGGCGGTGAAGCCGAGCCTCTTCTGCTGCGCGAACGAGTCCACCTTCACGACGAGTCCGTCGACGGCGTAGGCCAAGGCCGGCAGCGCGGCTTCCCGGAAGCGCGAATAATACGAGACGACGGCGCCGATGTCCGAGCAGCGTTCGTACGTGTTCGAACGGATGCCCAAATCCGCGCACTTCTTCAGGAAGTCGGAGTGGGACGAAGGTTCGGCGCCTTCCCACACCCCGTAGGAATGAGCGGTGAAGCGCAGGCGCCGCGAAGCGGTCACCGACGGATCCTTCTGCCGCAAGGAGCCCGCGGCGCAGTTGCGGGGATTGGCGAAGGGCTCGCGCCCGGCGTGCTTCTCGTTCTCGTTGACCTTCTCGAAGTCCTCGAAAGTCATGTACACCTCGCCGCGCAGTTCCAGGCGCTTCGGGGCGCCTCCGGCCAGATGGAGCGGGATGGCGCGGATCGTGCGCGCGTTCGCGGTCACGTCCTCGCCGGTCTCTCCGTCGCCCCGGGTGGCGGCGCGGACCAAGGCGCCGTTCTCGTAGGTCAGCGCGCAGGACAATCCGTCGATCTTGGGCTCGACCAGGTACGACGGCGCCTCGC
>JAGWMT010000202.1 GCA_028871595.1 Elusimicrobiota bacterium | reverse complement strand
CGCCGATGCGGCCCATCTGGATCAAGGTCTGCCGCCATTCGATCTTGGACCGGAACATCCACCGGAAGGTCGAGCGGACCAGGAAGACGAAATGGCCCATTTCCTCGGCGGCGCCCAGGATCGCGCGTCCGAACGGGGCGAATAGCGTCTCCATCACGTCCGCACCCCCACCCGCGGGACGCGCGCGGACAGCGCGGTCGCGGTCTCGTAAGGTATCGTCCCGCACAGCCGAGCGAGCTCCGCGGCGAATATCTCGGACCGGCCCTGCCGCCCGATCAGCACGGCGTCGTCGCCGACCCGCGCCGACGGCGCCGCCGTCACGTCGACCATGACCTGGTCCATCGTCACCCGGCCGACGACCGGGCAGCGCCGGCCGCCGATCAAAACGGGGGCGCGGTTCGACAGCGCGCGCGCGTAGCCGTCGGCGTAGCCGATCGGCAAAGTCGCGACGCGCGACGGACGCCGCGCGCGCCAGGTTCCGCCGTAGCTGATGGGAGTGCCCTTGGCGACGTGCTTGAGAAAAACGATCTTCGACTTCAAGGTCAACGCGGGCTCGAAGCCCGGATACAACCCGTAGGCGGCCAAGCCGGGACGGACCATGTCGAAACGGGACCCCGGGCGCTTGAGGGCGCCGGCGGAATTCGCCGCGTGGACCAGCGGCGGGCGGATTCCGTCGCGCGTCAGGGCGTTCACGACGGACCGGAAACGTTTCAGCTGGAGCGCCGTGAACCGAGCCCCGTTTTCGGCGTCGGCCAAATGGGTGTATATTCCCTGAACGCGGACCGCCTTCAAGCCGGACAAATGACGAACGATCCCCAGCGCGGCCTCCGGGCCCGCTCCGATGCGGCCCATCCCCGTGTCCACCTTCACATGGCAGTCCACGCGGCGGCCCAGTTTCTGCGCGACCTCCACCAACCGGCGGGCCGCCTCCAAGGAGGCCACGACCGGCGTGAGCTGGTGGGCGACGGCGGCCAAAACGCTCTCGAACGGATACAGAGATCCGAGGACCAGGACCGGCAGGCGGACGCCCGCGTCGCGCAGGGCCACGCCCTCCTCCACGGAGGAAACGCCCAGCCAGTCCGCGGCGCGGGCGCGCTCGGCCGCGCGCGCGCACAGGGCGGCGTCGTGCCCGTAGGCGTTGCCTTTGACCACGAACATGACCTTGACGCCGGGGGCCATCTTCGCGCGGACCCGGCGCAGGTTCCGTTCGATCGCGCCGGTGTCCACCTCGGCCCACGTCGGGCGGAAGAAGCGCCGCATCAGGTGAACTGGGACTGGCTCTCCTGCATCTCCGCGGGCTCCTCGACCCCCGCGGCCTCGTCGACGAAGCGGGTGATGTCGCGCAGGAACAGGACGTCCACGTGCCCGGTCGGGCCTTGGCGCTGCTTGGCGATGATCAAGGTCGCCTTGTTCTCCAGAGTCGGGTCCATCGGCTTGTAGTAGCCCTCGCGATGGATCAAGGTCACCAGGTCGGCGTCCTGCTCCAGGGAGCCGGACTCGCGCAGGTCGGAGAGCTTCGGCCGGTTGTCCTGCCGCGTCTTGTCCTCCGACGCGCGCGAGAGCTGGGCCAGGGCGATCACGGGAACCTCCAACTCGCGGGCCAGCTGCTTGAGGCTGCGGGAAATCTCGGAGACCTCCTGCTGGCGGTTCTCCTGGCGCGAGCCGCCGCCGCCGCGCAGGAGCTGAAGGTAGTCGATGACGACCATGCCCAGCTTCTTGTTCTCCTGGCGCAGACGGCTCATCAACTGACGCGCGATGGCGCGCACGGTGAACACCGTCATGCCCGGGTTGTCGTTGATGTACAGCGGCGCGTCGGCGAAGCGCGCGGCCGCGGTGGTCAGGTCCTGCCAGCGGTCGCGGCGGAAAAAGCCGGTGCGGATGTCCTTCAGGTTGACCTTCGCCTCGGCGGCAATGAAGCGCTGCATGATGGCGTGGCGGTTCATTTCCAACGAGAAAAAGAGGACGGGAGTGTTTTTCTCCAGGACCACGTGGGCGACGATGTTCTGCGCGAACGCGGTCTTGCCCATGGACGGGCGCGCCGCGATCAGGATCAGGTCCGACTTCTGGAAGCCGGTGGTCATCCGGTCGAAGGCGCGCAGGCCGGTGGGCACGCCGGTCACGTCCTGCTTGCTGTGCACGGCCTTCTCGATCTGGTCGATGACCTCATGGACGATGTCCTTCGCGTGAAGAACGCCGTGGAGAGCCTGGGTCTCGGATACTTTCAGGATCGACGCCTGGGCCTCGTCGAGAATCTTCGTGGTGTCCTTCTCCTGCGCGTAACAGGCCGTGACCACCCCGGTGGCGGCGTTGATCAAGTTGCGGAGAATGGACTTCTCCTTGACCAGCTTCGCGTAATGTTCGACGTGGGCCGCGGTGGTGACCTTATTGATCAGCTCGGCCAGATAGGCGCCGCCGCCGACCGCGTCCAGCTCCGACTTCTTGCGCAGTTCCTCGGAAACGGTGACCAGGTCCACGGCCTGGCCGGCGTTGAACAGCGTGTGGATCGCGCGGAAGGTCCGCTTGTGCGAATCCAGGTAGAAGTCGCTCTCGTGCAGCGCGTCGAGGGCCTTCTCCGCGGCCTCCCGCTCGATGAGCATCGAGCCGAGCACGGCCATTTCGGCCTCGAGGGCCTGGGGCGGTTGGGCGGGGTTTTGCGCCATGACCCCGACCCCTCTACTCGCGGGCGGAGACGGTGACCTTGACCTTCGCGGCGACTTCGGGCGCGAGACGCAGCTCGACCTCGTGCTCGCCCGTGGTCTTCAGGGCGGTCTCGAGGCGGACCGAATTCTTGGGCACGTCGTAGCCGGCGGCCTTCAGGCTCTTCAGCACGTCGGTCTTGCCGACGGACCCGAACAGCTTCCCCTCTTCGGAGGCGGGCATCGAGAACGTGAGGTTCACGCCGGAGAGCTTTTCGGCCAGCTCCTTGGCGACCTTGACCTCGCCCGCGACGACCGCGGCGCGCTTCTCCTTGCCCTTCTCCCAATACTTCAGGGCCGACGGAGTGGCCGGTTCGGCCAGCTTGCGCGGCAGCAGAAAATTGCGGGCGTAGCCGGCGGCGACTTCCTTCACTTCTCCGGCGCGTCCCAGATGATCGACGGTGTTTTTGAGGATGACTTTCATGACGATGCTCCTGCTGAGGGTCGGGTGCGGGCTACCGCGTGACGTACGGCAGCAAGGCCAGGTTCCGGGCGCGCTTGATGCAGCGGGTCAGCTGGCGCTGGTGCGAGGCGCAGTTTCCGGTGATCCGAGCCGACAGGATCTTGCCCGTGTCGGTCGTGAACGTGCGCAGAATCTGGATCTGCTTATAGTCGATGTCTCGGACCTTCTCGGCGCAGAAGCGGCAGACCTTGCGGCGAACCGGGTAAGGGGCGCGGCGGCCTCCGCCTCCGCTCGGACGGCGAGCGGCGGACGAGGATCCGGACGAAGCCGGAGCGGCGGACGAGGCCGGAGCTCCAGCGGGAACTTCAGAGGCCGCGGACGACGCGGCGGTGGATTCAGCGGACATTAGAACGGAACCTCCTCGATATCGGCGCCGACGGACGACGCCTCCGACTCCCCGGCGCCGGACGCGGCGGACGAGGCCTTCTCAAGAATCTGGACGCGGCGCGCTTCGACTTCGAGCTTCGTGCGCTTCGTGCCGTCCTTGCCCTCAAACGAAGAACTGCGCAGGCGGCCTTCGACATGAACCGGGCTGCCCTTCTTCAAAACCTTGCCGCACCGCTCCCCGGCCTCGCGCCAAACGGCGATGTCCACGAAGCTGGTGTCGTCCTTCCACTCCCCGCTCTTCGGATCCTTGAAGCGGCGGTTCACCGCGAGGCTGAAATGACAAATCGCGACGCCGCCGGCGGTGTACTTCAACTCGGCGTCGCGGGTCAGGCGCCCCGTCAGAAGAACGGTGTTCTGCTCGGGGAGACGAATCTCGGCCATGATTCCTAAGCCTGCGCGGGAGCGGCGGCCGCGGCGGCCGCGGGTTTCGCCTTCTTCGGCTTCTTCTCGCGCATCTTGCGGTCCTGCACGGCGACGGTCATGTCGCGAATGACGTCGTCGGAGACGCTGAAATTGTGGGCCAGCTTCTTCAAGAGCGCCGGGGTGGACTTGTACTTCATGTACACGTACACGCCCTCGCGGGCTTTTCCGATGAAATGAGTCAGCTTGCGCCGCCCCCAAATCTCGTGGTTGACGATCTCGCCGCCCTCGGCGGCGATGGTCGTCTTGGTCTTCTCGAGGAATTCCGCGACCTCGGGGTCGGACATGACCGGCTTCAGGATAAGGACCGTTTCGTAAATCTGCATGATGTCTGACAATATAGCAAAACACGCTCGACGATGACAAGGTTATTTTAGTCTCGGCTCTTGACGCGTCCCCGGCACGGTGTTAAGCTTCCATTAAATAAGCCATGAGCGCGCGCGTACTTCTGCTTCTCCTCGTCCTCTGTCCGGCGTCCCACGCCGAATCCTTCAAGGCGTGGGCGGCGCGGGCCTCCCGGGAGGAACGGGAGAAGGACGATAAGTCCTCCTTCCAGTCCTACTCGAATGCCCTTTCCAGCTGGAAGCCGACGGATGGGAAGCTGGCCCGGGCCAAAATTTTCTGCGCCCGCGCCGCACTGCGCGACCGGGGCGGCGACGAGGCGGGCGCGCTCGAAGACTACACCGAGTGCCTGAACGTCGATAAGAAGAACGCGAAGGCCTTCCACCGGCGCGGCCAGCTGAGATTTAAAGCGGGGCAGACTTCGCCCGCGATCGACGACTACTACAAGGCCATCGCGCTGGACATCCGCTTCGGCGCCGCGTACGCCGACCGCGGCGAGGCCTACGAGCGCCAGGGCGACAAGGAATTTGCCGGTGAGGACTATCGCCATGCCTGCGAACTGGGCGTCAAGGCCGCCTGCCCGAAAGCCAAGGCGTTGGCTTCCGCCCGCAAAGGCCGGCGCAAGAAAAAGACGGGGAAGACGTCCGCCGCCGAGAGGAGCGCCGCCGCCGCTTCCGATGAAATCCCGGACGCACCCGATCCCGCCGGCGGCGCGGCCGCGGCGCCCAAACGGCGGCGCGCGGAATTCGTCCCGACCTACACGCCGCGCTTCAAGGACTGTCTGCACGGCCTGCAGGCTTGCGTGGACGGCGGCGCCGCGTTCGGCGACTGCGTCGGCCGTTCCCCGGCGTGCGAGCAGAAATCGGTGAAGGGCTGCTGCCCGGGCGCGTGCCTGGAGATATACCACAAAGCGCTCAACGACGGGGAAAGCGAGGCGGAGGCCTATCGGAACATCTTCAACCCTGAGGCCACCTGCGCCGCCCCGCCGAAATCCGACGACGAATAGCCCCGCCAGATTCGCTTATTGACAAAAGATGATAGAGGACATACACTTTGGGCGATAGGCGATAAATTCCACTCAAGTTCAACGCTCAAATGCCCCCAACGAAGAAAAAACGCAAGTCGTCGAAGCGGCCGATGACCGGTCCCGTCCCGGACGTCATGGACATCAAGACCTTGGCCCACTACTTGGGGTTAGGCCGGTCCAAGATTTACGGACTCATTCGCATGAAGAAGATCCCGGCCTCCCGCATCGGCCGCCAGTACCGCTTCTCGAAGGAGCTCGTCGACGCCTGGCTGCGGGAACGCCTGATCATGCCCCAGGAAACCCAGATCGCGCTGTTCGACAAGGGCGAGAAATAGCCGCCCGTCGGACGACGTCCGACGTCCGACGAGGCCCCGACGAGAAACTCTTGCATCCCCGACGAGGACTATGCTAATTTCTCGTCGAAGCACCCAAAGGGATAGAGAGGCACGATCCCACGGCATCCGAACGGAGGTCATTACCATGGCTGAGAAGGTTCTGAAGGTCGGCGTTGAGCGCGTGCAGGGTTTCCTTTACTACATCGACAAGCAGGGCGACGTGTCCCGCGCCAAGATGGCTCGCGGCGGCAAGAAGGGCGGCAAGCCGGAGAAGGTCGCCAAGGCCGGCGTGA
>JAGWMT010000201.1 GCA_028871595.1 Elusimicrobiota bacterium | reverse complement strand
CGGCGATGAGGAGAAAAGCGGCCCAGCCCGCGGCCCCTCCCGACAAGCGCCGCGCCAGCCGCCAGGCGAGATACGCCAGCGCTCCGGCGGCGAGCAAGGTGACGCCGCGCAAAAGCCCCCAATGCGGGGAAAACAAGGCCTCCGGCGCCGATATCAGGAAAGCGAAGCCGGGCAGGGGATCGGTGACCGGCACACCCGCCGCGTCGGGAACGGCGAAGCCGCCGGCGGCCAGATTGCGCGCGAGCAGGAGATGGAGGGCGTCGTCGGAAGCCGCGCCCAGCGGCGTGCGCAGGGACGCGGCCGCGTGCAGCGCGGCGGCGCCGGCCGCCGCGGCCGCCGCGAGGGCGGTCGCGCGACTCAGCGTTTTCGCCATGGCGGAAGTATTCTATACCTTCTATAATAGGGACCGACATGCGCGACAAATTTTCCCGGCGTCTCGCCTCCTACGCTCTCGTCTTCGCCCTCACCGTCCTGTCCGTCCTGGCGGGAGGACGGGTCCACAAGCCGTTCTCCACCGTCGCGCCGGACTTCCGCGAGAAGGGCCCCGCGGACGCGAAGGTCCAAATCGCCGAGTTCTCCGATTTCCAATGCCCGGCCTGCCGCTACGCCGAGCCCACCGTGCGCCAGCTCTTCGTCGTGTACGGCGACAAGATCCGCTTCATCTTCAAGCACTTCCCCCTGCGCATGCATCAGTGGGCGCGGCCCGCCGCGGCCGCCGCCGAGTGCGCCGGCCGGCAAGGAAAATTCTGGGAATACCACGACCGCCTGTACGATCATCAGGAGGAGTGGACCAACGAGAAGGCCGACGCCTTCCTGACCGGCTACGCCCGGGACGCGAAACTGGACATGCCCGCGTGGGAGGCCTGCCGCCAAAGCGCGGACGCTGCCGCCGCGGTGGCCTCCGACATGAAGGACGGCGACAACGCCTGGGTCGGCTCGACGCCGACGTTCTTCATCAACGGGCGGCGCTTCGTGGGCGGCAAGCAGCTGGCCGAGGTCGGGACCCTTTACATCGACCGGGAGCTCAAGAAATGAAGACGCGCGATCTCCTGACCCTCGCCGCCCGCCTGATCGTCGGCGGCGTTCTCATCTACGCCGGCGCCTCCAAGGCCGGTTCTCCGGCCGAGGAGTTCGCCCTGATCATCGACGCCTACAACGTGATCCCGACCGCCATGACTTTGCCGATG
The DNA here is from genome assembly GCA_028871595.1 of Elusimicrobiota bacterium. The sequence goes on along the minus strand of JAGWMT010000201.1, from coordinate 4,785 downwards.
GCCGGCCTCCTGCCCTGGCTGGAGCTGCTCGTCGGCTGGGCGCTGGTGCTGGGCGTCGGCGGGCGCACCGTCGTCACCGTCGCGGGCGCCATGTTCGGACTTTTCCTGACGGCGCTGCTCTCGGTCGTCGCGCGCGGCATCGCGCTGCCGAACTGCGGCTGTTTCGGCGACGCCCTGCACTTCACGCCGGTCCAAGCCTTGATGTTCGACTCCACCATGCTGGGCCTCCTCTGGGCGGCCTACCGCGGCGGCTCCGGTCCGGTAAGCCTGGACAGTTGGTCGGAACGGGGGCTATAATGGGCGCGGTGGCGAAGAAACGGATTTTGGCCGTGGACGACGACGCCTCGGTGTGCGAGTTCTACGAGCACGCCTTGAAGCTGATGGGCTACGACGTGCAGATCGCCTCCAACGCGCGCTCGGCCAAGGAGTCCATCACCCTCCTGCGCCCGGACCTGATCCTGATGGACATCATGATGCCCGACCAGGACGGCATCAGCCTGACCCGCGAGCTGCGCGCCGACCGCAAGACCTCCGACATCCCGATCGTCATGGTCTCGGGCCTGGCCGACGCCGGCACCCTCCAGGACGCGCTGCTGTTCGGCGCCGTCGGCTACCTGGTCAAGCCGGTCGAGCCCGACGCGCTGAAGGCCAAGATCGACTCGACCTTGACCGCGATCGAGAACCGCAAGAAATCGGCCTGAGCGTCATGGGCCTTTAGGCCCCCCTCCCGACGGGCCCCAAGCCCCTGACACGAGGGCGGCGGGAGTGTTACATTAGCGACATGCCCCTCAGCATCCAGAATACCCGCGGTCCGCTGATCGCCCTCTCCACGGATTTCATCCGGGTGAAGGAGTACTTCGAGGCCATCGTGGCCTCCTCCGGCGATTTGATCTGCACCACGGACATCCGCGGCCGCATCATGTATTTCTCCCCGGGCGCGGAGGCCATGCTGGGCACCCCCGCCGACAAGATGGTCGGCCGTCCCTGCCACGATTTCTACCTGGACGGCCGCGCGGCGGCCGAAGAGGTCATGCGCCTGCTGCGCGCCAGCCCCGACGGCCGCGTGCAGAACCACGAGATGAAGATGAAGGCCTCCGGGGAGCGCGTCCTCCACGTCAGCCTGTCGGCCTCCTTCCTCAAGGACGCCCGCGGCCGGGTGATCGGCACGCTCGGCATCGGCAAGGACGTCACCGACCGGGTGATCCTGGAGCAGAAGCTGCGCGAGCTCTCCCGCACCGACGATCTCACGGGCCTCTACAACCAGCGCCACTTCCACGACCGTCTCCGCGAGGAGGCCAGCCGCGCCCTGCGCCAGAAGCGCAAGCTCTCGATGATCCTTTTCGATCTGGACGGCTTCAAGCAGGTCAACGACCGCCTCGGCCATCTGGAAGGCGACCGCATCCTGCGCGCGTTCGCCGCGTCGCTCAACGACAACATCCGCAAGGAAGTGGACGCCGCGTTCCGCTACGGCGGCGACGAGTTCGTCGTGCTCATGCCCGAGACCGGCGGCCCCGGCGCGGTGCGCGTCGCCCGCCGCGTGGCGAACGCCGCGAAAACCACTTTATCCATTGACGGCGTCTCCACCAGTTGGGGCGTCGCGCAGCTGCCGGCGGGCGGCGACGTCTCCGCCTTGGTGCGCAAGGCCGACGCGGCCATGTTCAAGATGAAGTCGGGCCGCTCGGGCGTGCGTCTGCGCGGCGCCGAGATCGCGCGCGCCTTCGCCGCCCCGCCGACCGGACGCCGCGTTTAGGCGGCGGGACGTTGACAAAAATTCTCTTCAACCAGTAAAATAACTAAAGTTATTTTATTGTCCTGGAGAATTCATTGAAAACCCTCGCGCGCATTTTCGCAGCGGCCGTGTTCGCCGTCTCAATGGCCCATGCCGATGGAGGCGGAACCAAGCTGTCTCAGGCCGCCTCGGACCCCCTGGGCAGCGCCATCCTGCCCGTCGCCGGGATGCACGACATGACCGGCCGCCGTTGGGGCGTGGCGGTGTCGCCGTTCGCTTGGAAAACGGACAATATCCTGAGCGACGGGAGCTGCTGCACGAACGGCGGCGGCGCGGTCGGAGGCAACGGCTCCCTGCCATCGGTGTCAGGGTACGGAGGGTCGGCGGCGATCCAGTACGAGTTCTCCTCCCACTGGGGCGCGCAGGCCTTTTTCGGCATGGCGCGCGGAGGGACCGTCGATCTCGGGGCCGAAGTGAGCGGTCTGGCCCCGACGACGGCCTTCACCGGCTCCACCAACGGCGCCGGGTTCGCCGGCGGCAATTTTTCCGGGATGGACGGGACCGTCGTCGGCGCGATGGCGACGTGGGACCCTTACGATAATCCGAAGGGCTTCCGGATGCCGATCTCGCTCGGCGTCTTCGAGGGCTGGCAGCAGTTCAACTTCAACCACACCTTCGTGAACCCGAACAACGCGACGATCTCCCAGGACGAGTCCGTCAAGTTCCGCCGCAGCTACCCGGGCGTCGTGGGCGGAATCTCGTTCGACTTCCTGCTGTTCAAGGAACTGCGCGTCATGCCCGGGATCCTGGTCGGGCAGGGCTTCGCGGGACAGGAGGCGGGCTACGACTACGTCGTCGTTCAGAACGGCGTGAGCCGCTCGTTCCATCACACGCTCACCGGCACTCCCGGCTTCGGCGCCGTCTATCTGGCGACGAATTACCGCCCGTGGGGGATCGGGTACACGGTCACGTTCATCCCGAACTTCGCCTCGACTCACGCGATCACATGGACGCACCACTGGGGGCCGGGCGCCGCCGCCTCTCGCTGAACGCGCCTAGCGCGTCGTTCGCACGATGAGCCAGGCCCGGCCGCCCGGCGCCGCCGTGAAGGACAATTCACGGTCTTCCCGCGCGCGTCCCGACGCGTCCAGGCAGCGCAGTCGCGCGCGACCTTCCCCGGCGGGGACCCGGAGTCGGGCGACGCGGATGCGCGCGGGCAGGGTCGCCCAGGCGCGCACGTCGGCGAACTCCGAGTCCACGGAGTTGACCCCGGTGACCGTGCCGGCCAGCTTCAGGGTCGCGCGCAGGACCGACCGCGCCTTCAGGTCTCCGAGGCGCTCATCCAACGCGCGTGCCGCGATCGCCGCGGCGTCCTCGGCCGTCCGGGCCTCGACGGACACCGTCCCCACCGAGACCTCGCAGACGGGGTCCCCCGACGCCTCCTTTTCATAGGCCGGATAGGACGTATTGAGGACGAAGCCCAGAGCGCCGTCTCCGGCCTTGCGCACCTTCCGCGGAACCGTGCCGTCAAGATCGAGCAGCACCAATTCCGACGGGCCCGCCCCGGCGGGAGCTGGCGGAGGCTTCGTCCCATACGCGGCGGCGTAGGAGCGGTAGGCGCGCTGCGCCGCTTCGTCCGAGATGCGGGCGTCGTCGTCCTGTCCAAGATCCTCGTAGAGGCGGGCGGCGAGCCAATGCGCGAAGGCGTCGTCGCGATAGCTCCGCGCACGGGGCGCGTCCTCCCGGAGTTGATCAAGGAACATCTCCGCGCGCTTGGCTTCGATCAAGGCCTCGTTGCGCCGCCCGAGCGCGAGCAGGTTCACGCCCCGGAGCACGAACGCGAGCGCCCGCTCGAAATCCTCTCCCCGGAAGTCGTCCACGTTCTCATTGGCCAAAGCGGCGCCCGCCCGCTTCGAGACGCTGATCGTCCAAAGGCGTTCCATGCGGTCCTGGGCCGCCGCGAAGGCGGCATCGGCCTCCGGACGGCGCCCCGCGTCCGCCAACGCTTGCGCGAGATCCAACTCGTAGAGCGCCTCATTCGAGGGGCCGTACTCATCCTTCGCGGCGCGGATGCGCTCCACCGCCGCCGCGAAATCGTCGCGGCGTTCCAGCCGGGCAAGCTCCTTTCGATCCGCCGTGGACGGACCCGCGCAGGAGCAGGCCAAGAGGGCGAGCGCGATGAGGGTCTTGCGCATCGAGGGAGGTTACCACAAAACGCGCGGCGAAGTTAATCCGCCCTCCCGCCCCGCCTACCGGACGCCGCGTCTAAAAAGCTATCATCGCGCCATGGCGCGCGTCCTCATCATCGACGACGATTACGAGATCGTCTCCATCCTGACCGAGGTCCTCACCCACGAGGGCCACGCCGTGGAATCCGCCGGCGACCCCGTCGAGGGCATGCAGAAGTGCCGCGCGGTCAAGCCCGACTTGATCATCCTGGACTACCATATGCCGGGCAACACCGGCGCCCATCTGTTCGAGTCGCTGCGCCGCAACAACGCCACGAAGCTGACCCCCATCCTGTTCATGAGCGGGGAAGCCTCGCCGGAATTGATCCTGTCCGAGATCTCGGACACCGAGGGCTCCCGCTTCCTTCCGAAGCCGGTGCCGCTCGAGGACTTCCGTCGGACGATCCGCGAGATGCTCGCGGAAACTAAGGGGGGTTTAAGCGCCATGGGAAAGCTCGTTCTGGTCCGTCACGGTCAGTCCCAGTGGAATCTCGAGAACCGGTTCACGGGATGGGTGGATGTCGACATCACGCCGCTGGGCGCCGAGGAAGCCCGCCGCGCCGGCCGAGAGCTCAAGGGGATCAAGTTCGATCAAGCGTTCACCTCCGTCTTGAAGCGCGCGCAGGAGACGTTGAAAATCATCCTGGACGAAGTCGGCCAACCGGGACTTCCGACGGAAAGGGATCAAGCCCTCAATGAACGCCACTACGGCGATTTACAAGGACTCAACAAGGCCGAAACGGCGAAAAAATACGGCGACGACCAAGTGCATATCTGGCGGCGGTCGTTCGACGTCCAGCCGCCGAACGGCGAAAGCCTGAAGGACAC
>JAGWMT010000200.1 GCA_028871595.1 Elusimicrobiota bacterium | reverse complement strand
GGCGGACGCGGCGGTCACGGCGGGCGCGCGCGGCGACGGGCGCTCCGCCGGCGCGAGCGCGGCCGCCGGGACGGGCGTGTAGCCGGGCGCCGTCTCTCCGGGAAGCGCGTGGGCGCGGAGGATCAAAACTTCCTGGAGCGCGGCGGAGTCCAGGGCCGGAGAAATATCGACGGACTGGAACGCCAGGAAGGGGTCGCGCGGATAGACCTGGGCAACGCGGCCGATCAAGACGTCGGGCGGGAAAGTGGCGCTGGTCGGCGACGTGTACACCGAGTCGTCGGCGACGATATGCGCCTCGGTGTTGATGTAGTTCATGCGCAGGTGCGGCGCGTCCTGCCCTTGGACCAGGCCCTCGAGCGTGCCTGAGGACAGGTAGGCGGCCGCCGCCGAACGCTGGTCGGTGAGCAGCATGACGGTGGACGAACGCGGGCGGATTTCGACGACGCGGCCCACGGCCACCACGTTTTCCCCCTGCAGGCCCAGGACGGGATCGTTGAGCGAGAGGCCGCGATCGGCGCCCGCGTCGATGGCGACCGAGCCGTACCAGTGCTGGGGGTTGCGCACCATCACGTGGGCCCAGATGGGGTGGCGTCCGGGCGGGGTCTTGAGGCCCAGCGCGCGGCGCAGGCGGTCGTTCTCCACGGACAGGCTCTCGACGCTGGACTTCAGCCACGACATGCGGCGCAATTCCTCGGCCAGGCGGCGGTTTTCGATGTCCGCCGTCAGGAGATCGCGCACGCGCGCCGGCGCCTGCGCCAACTTCTGGTACCCATGCTCGCCCTCGTAGGACAAAGGGTCGAAAACGTAGCTCGCGCAGGCCTTGAAGGACCTGACGGGCGACGAGAGCGGCAGGGACAGAAGGATCAGCGACAGGGCCGTGAGCGAGCCCACGACGTAGTGTGCGATCCGCGTTTCGCGTTGCATTTCTTCCGGCCACCGGCCGGGCTTACCGCGACGACAGGCGGAACGACTGCGGACGGACGCTCGAGTGCGGCGTGCGGCTTACGAGCGGTACCGGTAGGACGTGACGAAGTCGGGGCGCCGGTCCATGATGTTGTCCAGCTCCTCGAGGAACTTCCCCGTCCCGAGCGCGACGCAGCTCAAGGGGTCCGTGGCACGGTTCACGGGAAGTTCGGTCTCCTGACGGATCAAATCCGGCAATCCGCGCAGCAAGGAGCCTCCTCCCGCGAGCATAATCCCACGGTCCACCAAATCCGCAGCCAATTCCGCGGGAGTCTCCTCCAGCGTGTTCTTGATCACGTCGAGGATGAGCTGGACGGGCTCCATCAGAGCCTGCCGGACCTCTTCCGACGTGATCAGCACCGTCTTCGGCAGGCCGGTGGCTTGATCCCGGCCCTTCACTTCCATGGTCTTCTCTTCCTTCAGCGGGAAAACGGAGCCGATCTGGATCTTCACTTCCTCGGCCGTCGTCTCCCCGATCAACAGATTGTACTTGCGGCGGAAATGCATCATCACGGCTTCGTCCATCTCGTCGCCGGCGATATCGAGAGATTTGGAGACCACCAAGCCGCCGAGGGAGATCACGGCGGCTTCCGTCGTGCCTCCCCCGATGTCCACGATGAAGTTTCCATGCGGCTCCGAAATGGGCAGGTCGGCGCCGATGGCGGCGGCCATGGGCTCCTCGATCAGATACACCTGGCGGGCGCCGGCCTGCTCGGCCGACTCCTGCACGGCGCGGCGCTCCACCTCGGTGATGCCGGAGGGGATGCCGATCACGACGCGCGGATGCAGCAGCGAACGGCGGTTGTGCACCTTGCGGATGAAGTACTTGATCATCTCCTGCGTGACCTCGAAGTCGGCGATGACGCCGTTCTTCAAGGGCCGCACCGCGACGATCGACGCGGGCGTGCGCCCGAGCATTCTCTTGGCCTCGGCGCCGATCGCGAGCACGCGGCGCGTCTCGCGGTCGATGGCGACCACCGAAGGCTCTCTCAGCACGATCCCCTGACCCTTCACGTAGACCAAAGTGTTGGCCGTACCCAGGTCGATGCCCATGTCGTTGGAGAACAGGCTGAAGAGAAAGTCGAGCATTTCGTTCCTTTAAGAGACGAGCATGATCAGACCGGTCGTCGCATTGTCGCCCAAGCGCGGCGCGATGCGCAGGATCCGGGTATAGCCGCCGGGGCGCTGCGCGTAACGGGGCGCGATCACCTCGAACAGCTTCTTATAGACCATCTTATCATGAATCTGGCGGCGCACCATGAAGTGCTCCCCCTTCTTCGCGTGGGTGATCAGCTTCTCGGCGTACGGCCGGAGCTCCTTCGCCTTCGCGATGGTCGTCTCGATGCGCTCGTGCTTGAACAGGCTGGTGGCCATGTTGCGCAGCAAGGAGCGGCGATGCGAGCTGGTGATGCCGAGCTGACGACGACCGAGTGCTTTGGATGCCATAAAAAACTCCTTTTAGGCCGTTAGGCGGCCTGTCCGACCTGCATGCCGAGAGAAAGGCCCATGTCCTTCAGGCGGTCCTTGATCTCGTCGAGGGACTTCTTGCCGAAGTTCTTGACGGCGAGAAGTTCCTCGTCGCGCTTGCTGACCAGCTCGCCGATCGTGCGGATGCGGGCGACCTTCAGGCAGTTCGACGCGCGGCTGGACAGCTCGATCATCTCGATCGGCTGGTTGAGGATCTCGCGCAGCTTCGGGTCCAGGCCGGCGATGGAGATCTCCGAAGCGACGGAATCTCCGTCGGCCTCGAATCCGGCCGCGGCCGCCTCGGCCTGCTGCTCTTCCTCGGGGATGAAGATGTTGAGCGACTCGCGCAGCAGCTTGGAGGACTGGATCAGCGCCTCGGCCGGGTTCAGCGAGCCGTCGGTCCAGATCTCCAGGATCAGGCGGTCGTAGTCCGTCACCTGGCCGACGCGGGCGTTCTCCACGTCGTAGTGGACCTTGACGACCGGCGAGAACAGCGCGTCCACCGGCAGGAAGCCGGCGGCCCACTGGTTCTGCTGGCGGAGCTCCTCGGCGGGAACGTAGCCGCGGCCCTTGGAGATCTCGATCTCCATGTCGATCTTGCCGCCGGCTTCCAGGTGCGCGATGACGAGGTCCTTGTTGACGACCTCGACGTTCGCATTGCCTTGAATATCCTTGGCCGTCACGGTTCCCTCTTTGCTCACGGAGAGATAAACCGTCTCCGGGCCGTTCGAGAACAGCTTGACCCGGAGCTTCTTGAGGTTCAAAAGGACGTTCATGACGTCCTCTTTCACTCCCGGGAGAGCCTGATACTCGTGCGTCGCCTTCTCGATGCGGACCGCGGTGACCGCGGCGCCTTCGAGGGACGACAGCAGCACGCGGCGCAGCGCGTTGCCGACCGTGTGTCCGTAGCCGCGCTCGTACGGCTCGGCGACGAACTTCGCGTAGCTGTCCGACATCGTCTTCTCGTCGACGGACAGCTTCTGCGGCAGGATCAGTTCTTTGTAAGCCATGATTTATTGTTCTCCGGGGTACGGGTCGGGATCAGCGCGAGTAGTACTCGATAATGAGCTGGTCGTTGATGGGGAAGGACATCTCCGAGCGCTCCGGGATGCGGAGCACCTTGGCCGTCAAAGTCGCCTCGTCGAACTCGAGGAAGCTCGGGCGGTTATTGAGCTTCTTCGCGGTCTCCAGGCTGAGCTTGACGCCCACGTTCTCCTTGAGCTTCGGGCTCAGGGAGATCACCTCTCCGGCCTTCACCGGGTAGGACGGGATGTTGACCTGCCGGCCGCCGATCTTGACGTGGCCGTGCTTGACCAGCTGGCGCGCCGTCTTGAGGGACGTCGCCACGCCGGTGCGCTTGAGCACGTTGTCGAGCCGCAGCTCCAGAGCGCGGAGCAAATGGTCGCCGGAAGCCTCGCGGGCCTCGGAGGCCTCGGCCACCTTGCTGGCGAACGGGCGCTCGTTCATCTGGATCATGCGGCGAAGCTTCTGCTTCTCGCGCAGGCGGATCTGGTAGGCGGAGGGCTTGCCGCGCTGCGGCTTGGCCATGCCGGGGATGCCGGGCTTCTTCTCAAGGACGCACTTCGTGTAGCACTTGTCTCCCTTGAGGAAGAGCTTCTGCTGTTCGCGGCGGCACAGCTTGCAGACGGCGTCAGTATAGCGGGACATCGGTTACACCCTCCTGGCTTTCGGCGGACGGCAGCCGTTGTGCGGAATCGGCGTCACGTCCTTCAGGCTCACGACGAGGAGCCCGGCGGCGCCCAGCGAACGGACCGCGGTTTCGCGGCCCGGGCCGGGGCCCTTGATGAACACGGCCACCTGCTTGACGCCCATCTCGACCGCCTTCTTGGCGACCTTGCTGGCCGTCACCCCGGCCGCGAAGGGAGTTCCCTTCTTCGTGCCGCGGAAGCCGGATCCGCCGGCCGTCGCCCAGGCGAGCACGTCGCCGCGGTCGTCGGTCAGCGTCACGATGGTGTTGTTGAAGGAGCACTGGACGTGGACCTTCGCGAAGGTCACGGACTTCCAAGCCTTCTTGCGCGGAGCCGGCGCGGGGGCGCCCTTGGCGGCGGGCGCGGCGGCGGCGGTTTTTTCGTCAGCCATGATTATCTCCTAAATCCCTTAAGCCTTGCCGGTGGGCGAAGCGGCTTTGCCCACGCCGACGGTTTTGCGGCGGCCGCGGCGGGTGCGGGCGTTCGTCTTGGTGCGCTGGCCGCGCGCCGGCAGGTTGCGGCGATGCCGGTGTCCGCGGTAAGAGCCGATCTCGGTCAGGCGCGCCATGTGGGCCTGGTTCTCGCGGCGGAGTTCGCCCTCGACCTTGTACTCCTTGGTCAGAAGGGTGTTGATCAGACCGATCTGCTGCTCGGTGAGGTCCTTGACCCGGACGTCGGGCTTGACCACTCCGGCCAGCTTCTCCATGACCTCTTTCGCGCGGGATTTGCCCACGCCGTAAAGATAGGTCAAGGCCACGTCGATCCGCTTGTTTTTGGGAAGGTCGACTCCGGTAACGCGCGCCATGCTCTTATTCTCCTTGTTCCTTGCTTAAATCAGCCCTGCCGCTGCTTGTGCTTCGGGTTCGAGCACAGCACGCGGATCACGCCGTTGCGCTTGACGATCTTGCACTTCTGGCAAATGGGTTTCACGCTCGCTCTGACTTTCATGATTACTCCCGGTAGGTGATGCGTCCCCGCGTGAGGTCGTACGGGGACAGCTCGATGCGGACCTTGTCGCCGGGCAGGATCTTGATGTAATGCATTCTCATCTTGCCGGAGATGTGGGCCAACACGACTTTCTCAGGGGCGATCTCCACGCGGAACATCGCGTTCGGGAGCGCCTCCAGGATGCGGCCTTCCACTTCGATCTTCTCTTCTTTCGTCATCAAATATTGCCGGGTAGCGTCAGGATGTCGTAACCGGTCTCGGTCACGGCCACCGTGTGTTCGAAGTGCGCGGACAGCTTGCGATCCTTCGTCACGGCGGTCCAGCCGTCGGCGAGAGTCTCGACTTCGGCGGTTCCCAGGTTGATCATCGGCTCGATGGCGATGACCATGCCGGCCTTGAGGCGCGGTCCCGTCCCGGCCTTGCCGTAGTTGGGGATCGGCGGCTCCTCGTGCAGCGCGCGGCCGATGCCGTGGCCGACGAACTCGCGCACGACGCCGTAGCCGGAGGCCTCGGCGTGGGACTGCACCGCCGCGCCGATGTCGCCCACGCGCCCGCCCGCCTTCACGGCCTCGATGCCCTTCATCAGGGACTCGCGCGTGACGCGGATCAGGTTCGCGGCGTCCGTCGAAATCTGGCCCACGGGGATGGTCACCGCGGAGTCGCCGTAGAAGCGGTCGATCACGCAGCCGAAGTCCACGCCGATGATGTCCCCCTCCTTCAGGGAGCGCTTGTCGGACGGGATGCCGTGCACGACCTCGTGGTTGATGGACAGGCAGATGACGCCGGGGAAACCGTGGTAGTTCAGGAACGCGGGCTTGGCGCCGCGCTTCTTGAGCTCCTCGCGGGCGATCTGGTCGATCGCGCCGGTGGTCATGCCGGGCTTGAT
>JAGWMT010000199.1 GCA_028871595.1 Elusimicrobiota bacterium | reverse complement strand
ACGGTGCTCAACGAGTTCGTGGCCTACGTGCACATGTCGCAGTGGGCCGCCGCGCACGCGGCCGCGCCGATGGACCGGCGCTCCTTCATGATCGGCATCCACGCGCTGTGCGGCTTCGCCAACTTCCTGTCCATCGCCATCCAGATCGGCGGCTTGGGCGTTTTGGCGCCTTCCCGCAAGGCCGACGTGGCCCGCCTGGGCTTCTACGCGCTGCTGGGCGGCTCGCTGGCCAGCTTCATGACCGGCTGCATCGCCGGGATGTTGGTGCCGTAGCTCGCGCTCAAGACTTTACTTGACGCTGACATATCGCGCCGAGGAGTGAGGGCGGGGCGGAGTCACCCCATCCTCGCGAAGCCCCTCGAGGTGCAGCGCGATAGCCTGGCGCAGGTTCCTGTTCGCCTCCACGCGCGTCTTCCCCGTGGCGACGCAACCCGGCAGGTCCGGGCAGAATGCGGAGTAGTTTTTCCCCGCTTCTTCAATGACGACGAGATACTTGTTCATTTGAGTCCGGCCTGCTTATAGATGCTGTTCAATGTGCCTGGAGCCAGATCGTCCCCAGGATGTCCCGCGACCGTCACCCGCCCCGGCTTCCTCGGATGCATATACTGCCGATGGCCACCTTTCATACGGACGAGCCGCCAACCGTCTAATTGAATGAGCGCGATCACATCCCGTATTTTCATCAGTATAACCCCGCCCCGGGGTTTCGTCAACAACCATACGATTGAGGGGTCGATTTTGTTCCATAAAAAAGAAGCCCCCGTTAGGGGGCGGAAGAGATCAAGGATGTTATCGAAATCGTTCTTTACGGGACATAGGGGACCGTATCAACTTCCCCCATTGACGCGATCCACCGCATGACCGAATACTCTTTCGGGTTTGCGTACTCCAACGCCACCCTCGTCTTCGGATCGCTAATTATTGCTGCGGCACGATGAACGAACATGTTCCTTTCATCAACGCTGAACGTATTCATATAGCTCGCCCGTTCACCCACAGCCTCCGGAACGCACGATACGACATCTTCGAATGACGGCCTGCGAAATGCGAAAGCAAAGCTTTCCGTTTTTTCGCCGTTATATAGATCGAGATGCAAAGTATACGGTTGTACACGATCGCCGCGAATGAAGAAGATTAAACCGCGATCCGCATAGCCTTTCGGAATCGGTCTATTTTGGAAGACGTTTTCGCGAATATAACGCGCGCGCTCTTTGATCGAGGTTGCTTCGGAGCCGAGAAGACTCGACGTAATTGCCGAGGCGACTCCCTCCCCAAGAGATGCGGCCCATGCGGGACGTGCGCCGATCGCATTATATATCCCCGCATCATGAAGCGCCGCCACGCTATTACCTGCGGCCATATTCGCCTTCTGCCTCAATTCAGCCGAATCGCCTTCAAGACCTCTCGAAATTTGTTCCGACTGATCAATTTTGAGCAATGTGTCCGTTTTGTCAGACGCAAACGCATTACTGATTATCAGCGGCCTCTCAGAGTTCACATTCCGAACATCGACGTACGCGACTAGATTCCCGTCAGACGACAGCAACGTCGCTTTCGTTTTGGCCATCTCTCCGACGCGGGCAAATGCCCATCGGTTCTGAGAACAGTCTAAACTCTCGCCCGCCCCAGCAATCTGAGGGAAAAACCGCTGGGTCTCAGGCTCGGTTGGAACTGTCGCACAGCCAGCCAAAATTGAAGTCAGCACAATTCCCAGACCGATCGCCGACAGCGCATACTTTCTTTGCGGCGTCGTCACCGCGTGAAGGGGCAATGAAGGCCTCAACGATTAATGTCCGTGCGCGACGCGCTTCTCCTTGCTGCCCTTCGTGAAGGACAGCAGGAAGATCATCACCGCGAGAGAGGCGTAGCCCGCGGTGAACTGGTAGGGGATTTGGTTGGCGGGCGCGGGCAAGGTCCACGGCCAGTACATGCTGCCGTCGGGGATGGCGGAGTGGATGATGCCCACGAAGGTGAAGCCCGCCAGGATCCAGAGATAGGCGGAGGCCGCGCGAAGCTTGCGGTCGATCAGCTTGGCCAGGAACGCCCCCCACAGCATGCCGGTCAGAATGAAGCCGTTGCCCAGCGCCACGATCACCAGCATCTCGGGCAAGGAGCGCCCCGGCTCCGTCATCAGCTTGTTGAAGTTCTCCGTGGGAACCACGGCGGGGTTGGAGAACTTGATCTGCAGTAAACGCGCGAGCGTCGGGAAGTAGGCGAAGGCCACGGCGGGCGCGTGCTCGGCGGGGCAGGCCAGGAAGGCCTGGCACATGATGTCCAGGCCCACGAAGATCAGGATGGGCGCGATGACCGCGCGCGGGATGATCTCCACCATCCAACCCACGTAGCCCAGCATGCCGCCCAGGCCGATGAACAGGCCGGTGAGCAAGGTGTAGCCCGCGCGGCTGCCCATCTGCTTGTAGGCGGGCTGGCCGATGTACGGCGTGGACTGCGCCACGCCGCCGCACACCCCGGCGATCAAGGTGGCCACCGCCTCCGTGAGCAGGATGTCGCGCGTGTTGAAGTCGTCGCCGGCCACGCGGGCGGATTCGGTCACGTTGATGCCGCCGATGACGGTCAACAGGCCGAAGGGCAGGGCGATGGGCAGGAATTTCAGCGCCGGGCCCAGGCCCTTCATAAAGTCCAAGGTCGGCCACGGGAAGCCGAAGTGTAACGTGGCCGTCGGCGGCGTGTAAGTCCCGCCCGCCCAGCCGTGCGGGGCCAGGACGTAGTACAACGTCGTGCCCACGATGATGGCCGCCAACACCCCGGGGAAGTTCTTCGGCAAACGGATCCCCGCGACTAAGGTGTAGAAAATGATCCCCAGGGCGATCATGCCCACGATGGGCGCCCCGAAGATGTCCAACAACGGGATGAAGCCGATGAGGCCCAAGCCGATTCCCGCTAACGAACCGAGTAATCCGGCCTGCGGCACCACCTTCTGCACCCATGCCCCGAAGAAGGAAAAGATCAGCTTGAAGATGCCGATGAAGATCATCGTCGCCATGCCGATGTACCAGGTCATCATGCCGGCGTCGTGTTCGCTCAAGCCCGATCCCTTCAGCGCCAGGAAGGCCGGCCCCAGCACCGCCAGCGCCACGCCGATGGTGGACGGCGCGTCCAGGCCCAGCGGCATGGCCGTGACCTTCGGATTATTCGTGCGCTTGGCCAGCCGGAAGGCCATCCACGTGTAGACCAGGTCGCCGAACAGCACGCCGATGGCGGTGCCCGGGAACATCTTCGTGTACACGATGTCGGCCGGGAAGCCGAACGCGAAGATCAGGATTCCCGCCAGGAACGACAGGTTCGTCATGTTGTCGAACGCCAGGCCGAAGAATCCGTTGATGTCGCCCAGCGCGAACCACTCGTAATGCGGCGTCTTTTTGTCGTTCATGGGCTCGTATTGTACCTCGTTTCAGCCCAGTTCCTCCTCTAAACTGTCGGCCACCGCCTTGAGGACCTTCACCCGCGCCCAATGCTTGTCCTGCGCCTCGACCAGGATCCAGGGCGCGCACGGCAGGCTGGTCTTGCCGATCATCTCCGCGGCCGCGGCTTGGTAGGCGTCCCATTTCCCGCGGTTGCGCCAGTCGTCCTCCGTGATCTTGTACTGCTTGAACGGCGTCTTCACCCGGTCCTTGAAGCGCTTCAACTGCTCGTCCGCGTTGATCTGCAGCCAGAACTTGCAGACGATGACCCCGGACTCCGTCAGTTCCTCCTCGAACGCGTTGATCTCGTTGTAGGCGCGCTTCCAATCCTCGGGCGCGCAGAAGCCTTCCACGCGCTCGACCAGCACCCGGCCGTACCAGGTCCGGTCGTACACCGTGGCGTGGCCCAGCCGGGGCAATTCCCGCCAGAAGCGCCACAAGTACGGGCGGGCCCGTTCCTCGTCGGTGGGCGCCGCCACCGGCATCACGCGCACGTTGCGCGGGTCGAACGGGTCGATCAGGCGGCGGATGGCGCCGCCCTTTCCGGCGGCGTCCACCCCCTCGAAGCCGCAGATGAGGGAGCGTCCGTCCCGGCGCAGGGCCCGGCTCAAGCGCGCGACCCGTCCCTGCTGCTTCTCGAGCTTGCGGGCGTATTCCTTCCGGTCCAGGGCCTTGGTCAGGTCCAGCTCCGTGAGCACGCTGGTCCTCGCGGGCTTGGGACGGTCGGGAGTCTCCTCCGGCTCCGGCCGCGCCGCGCGCCGCAGGGCGTCGTTCATGGCGGCCAGCAAGGCCCCCGCCGCGGCCAGGTCGCGGTAGCGCCGGTCCGTCGCCTCCACCACGGTCCACGGCGCCGCGGCGGTACTGGACTTCGCCAGCGCCTCCTCGGAGATTTTCCGGAACCGGTCGTAATTCTTCGCGTAGCGCCAGTCGCGCTTGCTCACCCGCCAGGCCGTCGCGGGATTCTTCTCCAGTTCACGGAGCCGGCGCCGCTGCTCCTTCTTCGACAGATGGAGCCAGAGCTTGACCAGCACGGTGTTCTCGCGCGTCAGCATGGTCTCGAAGGCGATCGCGCGGTCCAGTTCCTCCTCGAAGGCGCCGTGACCGATCTTCTTCAGCGCGCGCCAAACGATCGGCCGCGTGTACCACGTGCCGACCAAAATGGCCCCGTGTCCGGACGGGGGCAAGGTGCGCCAATAGCGCCAATACTCGGGACGCTCGGTCTCCTCCTGCGAAGCGTCGCCGTAGGCCTCGACCCTCAGACCGCGAGCGTCCATCCAGCCGGTGAACAGACGGGCGACCTCGGTCTTGCCGGCCCCTTCGACGCCGCCGACGAGCACCACCAGGCGGTATTTCGTCAGCGCCAGGGCCTGCTGGGCCTTCAACAACTCGGCGCGCAGCTTTTCCGACCGCTTCTCGAATTCCTTCTTGTCCACCGAACGGCCCAGTTCCGCGCTTTCGAACATGCTCGCACCCCCCGACCGGCGCAGTATAACCCCGCGGAGCGGACCCGGTCAACGGGGCTTTAGCGTATAATTTCATCGTGATCACCTACCTACGCTTCCTCTCCGGCCGGGAACGCAGCCGCGAGGCGGACCGCCATCTGGGCCTGACCTTGGCCTTCGTCGCCGGCGCGGTGAACGCCGGCGGCTACCTGGCCGTGGCCCAATACACCTCCCACATGACCGGCATCCTCTCCTCCATCGCCGACAACCTGGCGCTCAGCCGCCTGCACGTGGCGGCGTCCGGCGCCGCGGCGTTCGTCTCCTTCGTCTGCGGCGCGGCCACGTCGGCGATCCTGATCAACTGGGCGCGGCGCAAGAACCTGCGCAGCGAATACGCGCTACCTCTCATGCTGGAAGCCGTTCTCCTGCTGGTCTTCGGCCTGCTGGGCGCGAACCTCAAGGTCTATGTGGAGGTCTTCGTTCCGGTGACCGTCCTCCTGCTGTGCTACATGATGGGCCTGCAGAACGCCATCATCACCAAGGCCTCCAACGCCATCATCCGCACCACGCACATGACGGGGAACTCCACGGATCTGGGCATCGAGCTGGGCAAGCTGTTTTACTGGAATATGGACGGCACGGCCTCCGACAGGGTCTTGGCCAACCGGGAGAAGCTCGGCATCCACGCCAGCCTGATCGCGCTGTTCGTGACGGGCGGAATCGTGGGAGCGCTGGGCTTCAAGCGCATCGGCTATATCTCGACGCTTCCCCTGGCCGTTCTGCTGTTCATCATCGCGATCGTTCCCGTCTGGGACGACCTGGTCGCGCCGCGCGCCGGATGACGGTCCGCACGACGGTCCGCCGCGCCGGCCCGGCCGCCATCCGCGAGGGCGCGCGCCTGTTACGCGCCGGGAAGCTGGTGGCGTTCCCCACCGAGACGGTGTACGGCCTGGGCGCGCGGGCTTTCGACGGCGCCGCGGCCAAGCGCGTGTACCGGGCCAAAGGCCGCCCGTCGGACAACCCCCTGATCGTGCACGTGGACGGGCCGCAGATGCTGGCCCGCGTGGCGCGGCGCGTCACGCCGTTGGCGCGGCGGCTGATGGCGGCGTTCTGGCC
>JAGWMT010000198.1 GCA_028871595.1 Elusimicrobiota bacterium | reverse complement strand
GGCAAGGAAGTCCGCCGCCGCGCGAAGGCGCTCGAGAAGGCCAAGGCGGAGTTGGAGCGGCTGCACGCCGAGCTGGAGAAATTGGCGCACGATATGTCCGATCCGAAGTTGTATGAAGACTTCGAGCGCGTGACCAAGGTCGGCGAGGACATGGAACGCGTCCAGGCCGCCCTCCAGCTGAAGGAAGAAGAAGTCCAGCGCCTCGGCGGCGCCTGACTCCGCGCGGCGCGCGATTATCCTGACCGGATGGTCGAACTTACTCCAGAGTAAGTTTCATGGTAGGATGGACTTCATGGCGCGCTTCCTGGCGTTGCTGCTGGCGTTCTCCCCGCTGACGTCCTTCGCGGCCCCCGTGCCCGTCGCGCCGGCCTCCGCGCCCGACTCCGCCGAGCAGCTGGACCATTTGTTCGACGGCCGCGCGTCGTCGAGTTCGGCGGCGCCGGGGCTTAAGCCCGCGCGCCTGACGCCCGCCGACGTGAAATTCCTGGACGACCTGGCGCGGCGCAACTTCCGCTACTTCTCGGAGCAGGCCGACGCCAAGACCGGCCTGATGCCAGACCGCGCGGCGTCCGACGGCTCCGCGCCGAAGCAGGCGAATACGTCGGGCGTGGCCAGCGTGGCGGCGACGGGCTTCGGCCTGAGCGCGCTGTGCGCGGCCGCCGGGCGCGGCGACATTTCCAGGGAAGAGGCCGCGGCGCGGGTGAAGAGGACCTTGGCCTTCTTGAAGGACAAGGCCCCGCAGGAGCACGGCTTCTTCTATCACTTCATCAACGTCCGCACCGGCGCGCGCGAGTGGAAGTCCGAGGTCTCGTCCATCGACACCGCCCTGCTGATGGCGGGCGTCCTCACGGCCAAGCAGTGCTTTCCCGACCCGGAGATCGCGGCGCTGGCCGACGCGCTGTACGCGCGCATCGACTTCCCGTGGATGCTCAACGGCTCGCCGAACCTGCTCTCCATGGGCTGGACTCCGGAAAAGGGCTTCATCGCCGCGCGCTGGGACACCTACAGCGAGCACATGATTTTGGACCTGCTGGCCATCGGCTCGCCGACCCATCCCATTCCCGCGAGCGAGTGGGACGCGTGGCGGCGGCCGGTCGTCAACGCGGGCGGCCAAACCTTCGTCGCCGGGACCTCGCCGCTGTTCATTCACCAATATTCCCAGGCCTACGTGGACTTCCGCGGCAAGTGCGACGCCCGCGGCCTGAACTACTTCGACAACTCCGTGAAGGCCACCTTGGCCCAGCGCGAGTACATGAAGGACCACGGCAAGGCCTACGGCTGGTCGGAGAACGTCTGGGGCCTGACCGCGTCCGACACCTGCAAGGGCGGCTACGCCGCGTGGGGCGCGCCGCCGCCGGAGGGCCCCATCGACGGGACCGTGGTGCCGTCGGCGCCGGGCGGCTCGCTGATGTTCACGCCCAAGGAGTCCCTGGCCGCGCTGGAGGAAATGCGCGCGCGCTATCCCAAGGTCTACGGCCGCTACGGCTTCACCGATTCCTTCACGCCGAAGAACGGCTGCGTGAACAAGGACGTGCTCGGCATCGACCAGGGCATCACCCTGTTGTCCGCGGCCAACTTGGAGAACGGCGCGATCTGGGAGGCGTTCATGAAGAACCCGGAGATCACCGGCGCCATGACGAAGGTCGGCTTCGGAGCGTGCCATTAACCTATGAAAAGAATCTTGGCGGTCGTTCTGGTCGCGAGCGCCGTCGCCGCCTCCGCCGCGCCCAAGGACCCCGTCGACGCCCGCGTCGAGACGTTGCTCGGGAAGATGACGCTGGAGGAGAAGTTGGGCCAGCTTCAGCAGTTGGGAGGGCCGATCGAGGGCTCCCCGGAGCTGATCGAGCTGGCGGGAAAGGGCGCGCTCGGCTCCACGCTGAACGTGCGCGGCGCGAAGGCCGTCAACGCGCTCCAGCGCGCGGCAATGGAGAAGTCGCGGCTTAAAATCCCGCTGATCTTCGGCTTCGACGTGATCCACGGCTACCGCACCGTGTTCCCCATCCCCCTGGCGCTGGCGTCCAGCTTCGACCCGGCCGTCGCGGAGCGCGCCGCGCGCCTGTCGGCCCGGGAGGCGTACGCCGACGGCCTGCGCTGGACCTTCTCGCCGATGGTGGACATCGCGCGCGACCCGCGCTGGGGCCGCGTGGCCGAGGGCGCGGGCGAGGACCCGTTCCTGGGCGCGGCCATGGCGCGCGCCTACGTGCGCGGCTACCAGGGCGAGGACCCCTCCGCGCCGGACACGTTGGCCGCCTGCGTCAAGCACTGGGTCGGCTACGGCGCGGCCGAGGCCGGGCGCGACTACAGCACCACGGAGATCTCCGAGCGGACCTTGCGCGAGATCTACTTCCCGCCCTTCCGCGCCGCCGCGGACGCGGGCGCGCTGACCTTCATGAGCGCCTTCAACGACCTGGACGGCATCCCGTCCTCGGCGAACCGCTTCACCTTGACCGACGTCCTGCGCGGCGAGTTCGGCTTCCGCGGCTTCGTGGTCAGCGACTGGGACGCGGTCTCCCAGTTGATCCCGCACGGCATCGCGGCCGACGGCGCCGACGCCGCGCGCCTGGCCCTGAACGCGGGCGTGGACATGGAAATGGACAGCCGCCTTTACGGATCGACGCTTCCGAAGCTCCTGAAAGAAGGACGCGTTTCGACATCGACGGTAGATGAAGCCGTGCGCAGAATACTGCGGGTCAAGATGAAGTTGGGATTGTTCGAGCATCCGTACGCCGACGAAAGCCGCGCGGCCGGAGCGCCCGACGCCGAATCGCGCGCGGCCGCGCGCTCCGCCGCCGTTAAGTCTATGGTGCTTCTCAAGAACGACGGCGCCGTGCTGCCATTGAGCAAGGATCTCAAGAATGTCGCCGTCATCGGACCGGTCGGGAATGACGGCGCCGCCGTGCTGGGTTCCTGGTTCGGCGACGGGCGGTCCACGGAAGCGGTCACTTTGTTGGACGGAATCCGCGCGGCTTTGCCGAACGCGACCGCCGTTTATTCCACCGGCTGCTCGGTGAAGGGCGAAACGGACGAAGGCTTCGCCGCCGCCGTCGCGGCGGCGAAAAATTCCGATGCCGTCATTTTGACGTTGGGAGAAGCGGGGGATATGACCGGGGAGGCCACCTCGCGTGCATATCTTGACGTTCCGGGTCGTCAATTAGACCTGGCGAAGGCCGTGCTCTCCGCGGGAAGGCCGACGGTCGTCGTTCTTCTCAATGGCCGTCCGTTGACGATTCCGTGGTTGGCCGAACATGCTCCGTCCATATTGGAAGCGTGGCAGCCGGGAACGGAAGGGGGGAGCGCCGTGGCCGACGTCTTGTTCGGCGACGCGAACCCCGGCGGCAAGCTTCCCATCACCTTCCCGCGCGCGGTGGGACAGATCCCGCTGTACTACGATCATAAGAACACGGGGCGGCCGCCGGAGGACGATAACCATTACACATCCAAATACCAGGATCTTCCGGTGACGCCTTTGTTCCCGTTCGGCTATGGGCTTAGCTACGCCAAGTTTTCGTTGGGGGCGACTTCTTTAAGCGCCAAAAAGATTCGAACGAATGGGTCGCTCACGGTGAGCACGGCGCTCGAAAATATTGGAACGAGACCGGGCGACGAGGTGGTGCAATTATATATCCACCGCGTCTCGGGCAGCGTGACGAGACCCGTGCGGGAGTTGAAGGGATTCGCTCGGGTTTCCTTGAAGCCGGGCGACAAGAAAATCGTTTCGTTTGAACTCGGACCGAAAGAATTGGGCTTCTACGGGGCCGACATGAAATGGAGAAATGAACCCGGGGAAGTGGAGGTCTACGTCGGTACGGATTCCGCCGCCGGCCTGGGCGGGCGTTTCGTCGTCGATCAATAAAACAGGTCTTGACGTCGTACATTTGTTCGATTAAACTGTTCATATGCCCGCCCCGCGCGGCCGGGGAACCGGCCTCAATCCCGCCAACCGCTTCGAGGAGCTCGCCTACGAGTGGGAGGAATCCGCGGACCCGGCGGAGAGGCCCGCGCCCCTCACTCGCTTCTTCCGGGACAACTCGCGGTCCATCCTGGTCAAGAACGACAGCCCGGACATTCCCTTCACCTGGAGCCTGAACCCGTACCGCGGCTGCGAGCACGGCTGAGTGTACTGCTACGCGCGGCCCTATCATGAATACCTGGGCCTGTCGTCCGGCCTGGATTTCGAGTCCATGATCTTCGTTAAGGCCGACGCGCCGGAGCTGCTGACCGCGGAGCTGGCCAAGCCCTCGTGGGAGCCGGAGACCATCGCGCTGGGCGGCGTCACCGACGTGTACCAGCCCATCGAGCGCAAGTTGGAGATCACCCGGCGCTGCCTGCAGGTCCTGGCCGACGCGCGCCATCCTTGCGGCCTGGTGACGAAGAATCATCTGGTGACGCGCGACGCGGACGTGCTGCAGGACCTCGCGGCGCGTAAGCTGGCGCGCGTGTTCGTCTCGCTCACCACTCTGGATCCCGAGTTGGCGCGGAAGATGGAGCCGCGCGCGTCCACCCCGGCCAAGCGCCTGGAGGCCATGCGGCTTCTGGCGAAGGCCGGCGTGCACGTGGGCGTGATGACCGCGCCCATGATCCTGGGCCTCAACGACCACGAGCTGCCCGCTTTGCTGCAGGCCGCGGCCGACGCGGGCGCGACGTCGGCGGGCTACGTGCCCCTGCGCCTGCCGCACCAGCTGGGGACGGTGTTCTCGGACTGGCTGGAGCGGAACTATCCCGACCGCAAGGAGAAGGTGCTCAACCAGCTCCGCGCCCTGCGCGGCGGCGCCCTCAACGACCCGCGCTTCAACTCGCGCATGCGCGGGGAGGGCATCTTCGCCGAGCACCTGGCCAAGCTGTTCGCTCTGACCTGCCGGAAAGTCGGTCTGAACCGGGACCGTTTCACCCACGCGATGAGCGGCGAGCACTTCCGCCGGCCGTTGGGCGCGCAGCTGCGGCTGCTTTAGCGGGGGGACTTCAGGACGGCGTCGCGCTCGCGGCCGAACACCGAGGCGAGCACCAAGGGCTGATCGAACCAGACCTTGAAGCCGCCGAGGAGGCGGGGCGAGACGTTGAGGACCATCTCGGGCGCGTCCACGCCCTTGAGCGTCGCCGTCAGGACCGCGTCGCCGTCGCCGGCCGCGGGTTTGAGATCGAGCTCGGACCCTCGGGCGGCCTGGAGGAGCATCCAGGGGCGCACCAGGCTGCGCAGCGCGTCGGGAAGCTGAGCGGGGCTGTCCACGTCCAGCGCCAGCTCGGGGCGGGCGCAGTCCTTCAAGGCGGAGCAGGTCGAGGGCACGGGCGCCTGCATGCCCGGCAGGCGGCCGATCAGGGAGGCGCGGTCGCCGCCGCCGTCGGTGACGGCGTCGCGCAGGTCGCCGTCGCGGTTCTCGGCCAGGAAGGCCTCCTCGCGCTTGGCCGCGTCGTCGATCTTGGCCTTCAGGCGCGGGTCGTTGGAAACGAACTTGCGCAGAACGTCCTCGGCCTTCGGGCCGCCCTTGAGGCGGAGAGGCTTGTCGGCGGCGCGCGACGGCGCCGCGCAGACGGCGAGGACGGCCAGGAGAAGGGAAAGCTTCATGTCCCTATTATACCGCCGGATCGGCGGAGCGCGCCTGGGCCTTTAGGCCCGCCGGCCGCGGGTGAAGACGCCGCGGCGCCGGTCCTTGCGCACGTCGTCCCACGGGAAGCACAGGCCGTTCATGGCCACGTACACGCCGGGCGGCAGGACCTGGGCGAAGGACAGGGCGGAGCCCAGGTTGAACAGCCCGTCGGACGAGCCGAAGCGGTACGGCCGCATGGCGCCGGTCAGCACCACCGTCTTGCCGCGCAGGGCGCGGCCCAGGACGGCGGCGGTCTGGGCCATGGTGTCGGTGCCGTGCGTGACGACCAGGCGCTTCTCCGGCGCGCGGCGGCAGGCGGCCAGGATGCGGCGCCGGTCGGCCGCGGTCATGAACAGGCTGTCCTTCATCATGAGCGTGGCGACCTTCGCGCGCAGGCGGCAGCGGCCCAGGGCCAGCATCTC
>JAGWMT010000197.1 GCA_028871595.1 Elusimicrobiota bacterium | reverse complement strand
GGTGGCTCTTGTGGCAGTGGATGGCCCAATCGCCGGGCACGTCGGCGACGAACTCGAAGTCGCGCGTTTCTCCGGGAGGCACGTTCACCGTGGTCGCGGGCCACTGCGCCGAGGGCTGGATGTCGCCGCCGTCGGTCGCGACGACGTTGAAGTGGTAGCCGTGCATGTGGATCGGAGGGCTGTCCATGCTGAGGTTCGCCAGCCGTATGCGCACCCGGTCCCCGCGCTTGACCACGAGCGGCGCCGTCCCCGGATAGGCGCGGCTGTTGAAGGTGAAGGTGTTGAAGTCCGTCATCGTGGCCGGGTTGGGCGTGGCCGAGCCCGGCTCGAAGTCCCACTCGTGCAGGAAGATCGCGAAGTCGCGGTCGATGTGCTTCTCCGCCTTCTTCGGATGGATGATGAAGAAGCCTTCCATGCCGAGCGCCATCTGCTGGGTCTCGTCGCTGTGCGGGTGGTACATCTGCGTGCCGTGCTGACGCAGGGTGAACTCATAGGCGTAGGTCTCGCCGGGCTGGATATGCGGCTGATTGACCCCCGCCACGCCGTCCATGCCGCTCGGCAATAAGACGCCGTGCCAGTGCACCGAGGTCGCCTCCGGCAGCTTGTTGGTGACGAGGATGCGCACGCGGTCCCCCTCGACGGCCTCGATCGTGGGCCCGGGCGTGCGGCCGTTGTAGCCCCAGCAGTTGCCGACCATCCCGGGTGCGATCTCGCACTTGACCGGCTCGGCGATGAGGTGGAACACCTTCACGCCGTTCTCCATCTTCCAGGGCAAGGTCGCCCCGTTGGGCGTGATGACCGGCGTGTAGGGCAGTTCGGCGGCGAACGCGGCCGGCGACGCGCAGAGTACGGCTAAAACGGTCAGGAATTTGATCTTCACGGCTTGCCTCCTTGCGGCTTCAGCCGAACGCCTTCGGACAGCTTGCCGCCGACGGCCCGTTCCAGGCGCGCGGCTGCGATCCAATAATCCTTCATGGCGTCGATGCGCCCCCGAACCGCGGCCAGTTCATCGCGCTTGGCTTCGAGGAGCTGATACACGCCCAGCAGCATGAAGTTGTAGCGCTTGAGCGACTCGTCGACGATTCCGGCGCGCAAAGGGATCAAGGTCTGATCGTAGGACTGAGCCGCCGTGCGAGCCGCTTCGAGCTCCGTCCAAGCCGAGCGGACCTCGAAACGGACCTGAGCGGACAACGCCTCGATGGCGGCCTCGCTCTGCCGGGCCCGAGCCGTCAAGCGCGCCCGGTCCGCCTGCCGCCGGTCGAAGATCGGCGCTTTCCACTCCACCGCGGGACCGATCCCGAACTTTCCATCAAGGTCCTTCTCGCTGTCAAAGCCGATGGCGAGCCCTCCGATCGCTCCGAGGCGGCTGACGCGCAAAGCCTGCTCCAGCACGGCGGGTTCCTGTCTGGCCGCCGCCAGGTCCCAGCGGCGGCTCAGCGCCTCGGATTCAAGACCAGCCAAAGGCGGGTCCGCCGCCGGAAGCGCTGCGGCCTCCGGCTCGACCTTCCAGTCCCCCATATCCTGGACGCCCATCAACAGGGCCAGCCTTTCGCGCGCGACCGCGGTCTCGGCCCGCTCGTGCGTGAGTTCCAGCTTGGCTTCTTCATAAGCGGCCTGTTCGCGGATCAAGTCGAGCCGGCTGATGTTGCCGGCTCCGCGCTGTCCCGCCAAGAGCTTCGCCGCGGCCGTGAGCGTCTCCAGCGCCGTCTCCCGTGCCTGTTGGCGTCCCAGCGCCGCTTGATAGCTGTAGAAGGCTTCCTTCACCTCGGCGGCGAACCCCAGCACCTCATGGCTGAGGCGGAACTTCGCTTCCTGGAACTGCGCCGAGGCCATGCGCCGGCTCAACGGAAGCGACAGAAGGCTCAGGAAATCCTCGGTCACGCCGAATTCCCGCCCCGTTTGCGTGGCGCCGCCGCCGTTCGGGAACCGGAGAGCGAAATGAAGATTCGGATTCTCCAGAATCCCAGACTGGGCCATGTCGGCCTGCGCCACCCCGATATCCTCAAGACGCGCTCGCAGGCCCGCGTTGTTCAGGAACGCCAGCTGAACCGCGCCGTCGGCGGTCAGTCGTTCTTTTAAAATAGCCTGGGTCTTCTCTTTGACCGCCAGTCTCGCGTCAGCCTCCGATGGGAGGCTCGCGTTCACGCGCGTCCCGACCTGCTCGCTCACATCGGAATATCCCCGGCGGGAAGACGGCGAAGCGCAGCCGGAGAGCGCCCCCAAGGAGACCGCGGCAACGGCAAGGCCGATGGAGTTAATTTTCATGGCGCTTCCCCTCGTGATCGACGGGCGCGGCCGGCGGCCCCAGCCGGAACTCCGAGTGCCGCACTTGTCCGCCGGCGTGGGCGATCCAGCCCCCGAGTGCGGAGCAAAGCAGGGCACCGGCTAGAGTCATGAACGTGGCGCCGCGCTCCCACCCCTTACCGCGTCCGGCCACGACTAAGACGAGCGCGAGCAGTCCGGTGAGATAGAACGCCCACTGCGAGTTTTCCGCGCGCTCCATATGGACGTCCAGCCACTGCTGCGATTCGTTTTCGAGCCCATCATAAACGCGATCGTAGGCCTTCTGGCCGATCTTCACCGTCGCGAACGCGCCCAGCGACGCGAGAACGATCAACGTCAGCCCCGCCGCGCGCGCTTCCCGGCTTTTCACGATGAGCGCGAACATCAAGAGCGCGGCGCCGATCGCCATGCCGAATATCGGGAATGGATGGATCAGAACGTGCCAATACTCGGGCTCCGTCAGGTGCATGCGGAGCAGCGCCAATTCCCCGACCGCCGGGCGCGGCGCGGCCTGGACGTGCCCGCTCATGGCCGGCATCGTTTCGGCGGCCTGGTGACCGTGATGGCCCTCGTGCGCCGCCGCCGAAACTGACAGCAGCGCCCCTAAACAGAGCGTGATAAGAAGTCGTACCAGCCTCATAATCCTTGCTCCTGCTCAAAACGACGGAATCCACCTCTACCGATTCGCGCTCCCGACGGACACGGGGAAACGGCGAAACGGGCGACAGAAACGCTCAGCGAGACCGCGCAAACGCCGCGGAACGCGAGCTACGCTTGGGCGGCGGGGGGCGAGAGGCCGGAACAGACCCCGGGAGAGGCCTGTGGAACGACGGCGTCGGATGCGCTGACCGACCGCGATCCGCAAGGCACGAAACGCGGCAGCGTGACGACGGCGAGATTCAGAACGGGCTGGGACGCCGGAATGGGCGCGGCGGCCGGCGCGGTGGGCAGGGCTTCGGAGATCTGACAGCAAGCCGCCAAGCCGTGCGAATGCGCGGGGGCGGATTTGTCGTGCTCGTCGCAGCAGGCGTGGTCTGGAGCGGGCGCGGCGACGGCGCACAGCGGCACGGCCCAGGAGAAAGCCAGGGCCGCCAAGACGAACATCCTCGCCAATCTGCCGCTCACGATTATAATATAGCAGCAGGGTGGCTGAGTTGTCAAACGCTCGTGCGCGGTCCAAGCGAGCGGGTGGAACACCTCGCCCGAGTCCACCAGCTCGCGGACCAGCGCGCTTTTCTCGGCCGCGCGCTGCACCGGCGTCAGGAGCTTCTCCAGAACCGCCTTGTTCTTCGCGCCGTAGGTGGCGAGAAAAGCGAACGGCCGCAGCGGATCGCGCTTATTCTCGGCCAAGTGGAAGCAGACGCGTCCGACGCGATGCCAGAGCGGGGCGCGGTCCTTCAGCCAGGCGGAGAGGCCGCCCCGTCCTGCCGTTATCTCGGCGCGCGCGCGCCGGTCCAGCGCTTCCCATAAAGCCGCCAGCACGCCGGCGTTCAGATATTCCGATCCAAGCATGGGCGGCGCGGACTGGCAGAGCCGATCGAGCTCCGAGCCTTCCGGCGCGGGGAGGGGACCTATTTCCGCGCCCGCCGTCTCGGGCACGAGGCACAGCGTCGTGAGGAAGCGGCCGGCGAATTCCCTCCAGTACGAAAACGCGGCTGGCAGCGCGGCCGGCGCTTCGCTCGCCGCCAAGTGGAGCAGTCCCTCGGCGGCGCCTTCCTCGAACGCGGATGCGATGCGTCGAGCCGACGTCTCCGGCAGCGGCGAACGGCCCGGGCCACCCGCCGGCGCGGACTCGATGCGAAGATGCCCCGCCGGAGTCAGGACGATCTCGACGGCGGCCGCGGTTGAGTCAGGCGTCGGGGCCGATCTCACGCGCGGCCAACCGGCTTGTCCGACGGCGCGCAATGATGGAGCCGATCAGGGTGACGCGTCATGGTTGGCGGCGGGATCCTTATCCCGCAAGGCATTATACCAATGCGGTCAAGAACTTGTCCGCGCTGACGACCCTGACGCCGCCCTTGATGGGATCCTCTCCGGGCTCGCGGTCGGTGCAAACGCCCCGCCCGATTTGTTGCAATAAACCCTCTGGAACTATTGCCAATGTCCCGTTGGAGGGCTATCATATGGGGACCTAATCGAAGGTCCTAAAGCCTGCGGCAAGACCGCAACCGCTGGGCAACTTGCGGCAAGCGAGGTCCTCCTTGATGTCATTTAGCGGATCACCGGGAGAGGCTGTGCAACTCTGCGACCTCTGACTTCCCGAGCTCTGCCTCATGGCGCTCCGCCTGGGCACGGAAGGACTGCCAAGACGTCAAGAAGGCCGCTCCGCGCTTGCCCAAGCCATATTCAACTCTGATAGGGCCCTTTTCCGTGGGAAGCGTCTGAGGGATGATCCATAGCCCTTTTCGCAGAAAGGCTAGCGCTCGATCCACCTGGGCCGGATTGAGGCCGAGGATCTTTTGAATCTCGGTGAACCGGAGAGACTTCTTCTCCAATGCCATCAAGATGCGCAGATAGTCCTTGTGCCCGAGCAGTTCCATGATCATGAGTCCATTATACTTACAATCCGTAAGTATGTCAGGAGCCTGGTCGCAAAGAAACAGCCGGGGCGGCGTTCCCAATGGAAAGCCGCCCCGGCTGTTCTCAAGATTTATATGGATTTACTTGCCTTTCTTTCCCCTTAGGCCTGCGACAATGGCTCTATCCATTGAGCTATCGAGGCGAAATTTGGGACGTCAGTAGGCGACGAGCGAGTGGATCTTGCGGCCCGGGAGCTTCGCCCGGCCGTTCAGGAAGCCCAGCTCGATCAGGAAGGCCGTGCCGGCCAAGGTCCCCCCGATGGCCTCGATCAGCGAGATGGCGGCCGCGGCCGTGCCGCCGGTGGCCAGCACGTCGTCCACCAGCAGGACCTTCACGCCCTTGGGAAAGGCGTCGGCGTGCGCTTCGATGGAATCCGTGCCGTATTCGAGCGCGTAGCTGGCGGACTTCACCGCGCGGGGCAGCTTGCCCTTCTTGCGGATGGGCACCACGCCCGCGCCCAGGCGGTAGGCGATGGGCGTGGCCAGCAGGAAGCCGCGGGACTCGATGCCCGCGACGATGCCGATACCGGAGCCGATGAACGGCTCGGCCAGGCGGTCGATGGCGGCGGCGAAGACCTTCGCGTCGGACAGCAAGGGCGTGATGTCCTTGAAGCCGACCCCCTTCTTGGGGAAGTCGGGGACGTCGTGGATGTAAGTCTTGAAGTCGATCATTTTTTCTTCTTGCCGCCGTTCTTCACGGGCGCCATGAACATCAATTTGCGCGGCTGGCGGCGGATCATCTGCGGGCCGGTGGGCGCCGTCTTGCGGCCGGCCGGGATGGTCTGGCCCAAAATATCCGTCTTCAGCTTGGGCGCATCGAAGCCGGGCTGAAGGTTGGTGTGGCCGCGGCGGCCGCCCTCCTCCAGCTCGATCAGGCCCATGCGGTTGGCCACGCGGCGCAGGCGCAGAAGCGCGCGCTCCTCGATCTGGCGGATGCGCTCGCGCGACAGGCGCAGGCGGCGGCCCACTTCTTCCAGGGTCATCGGCGTCTGGCCGGTGAGACCGTGACGGAACTCCAGGATCATGCGCTCGCGGTCGCCGATCTCGCGCAGGGCCTGGTGCAGCTCATCGTGGAGCTTGAGCACGCCGATCACGTTTTCCGGCGACTGCGCCGTGGTCTCCGCGATCATGTCCTCGACGGTGATGTT
>JAGWMT010000196.1 GCA_028871595.1 Elusimicrobiota bacterium | reverse complement strand
TCGGCCACGGACAAAGTCAAACCCCGCCTTTTGAGGCGCGCCCCGAGCGCGTACTCCAACGTTTCATCCGCTTCACCATGTGCATACGTTCCCACCGCGGCGAGGATCTCCCGGCGCAGTTTCGCGCGCGAAGCGCGCGCCGCCGCGGCGGATGTCTCGAACAACACGGCATGAAACGATACTTCCCCGCCGGACGCCAGGATGGTGAAGCGCGCCTTGGGCCAGCGCGCCCGGACCGGATCCAATTTCTCGTCGGCCGTCGATTCCGGGACGCCCGATAATCTCACGGAAAAGGACGCGGGGTGGATGCCGCGCGCGTGATCGCGGATCAAGCGCGGCAGAACGAAGCGGTCGAACATCGGATACATCTCGGTGGGCGGTCCCGGAAGGAGCACCAAGGTCTTTCCGTGGAAACGCACTCGTTGACCGGGCGCCGACCCGTTGGGGTTGGGCACTACCTCGGCCCCGGCGATGACCATGGCCTGGCGCTTGTTCTCCTCCGGCACCTTCATTTTGTAGCGGGCGAAACGTTTGAGAATCTCGCGCCAGAGCTCCGGCTGGAACGCGAGGCCTCTCGACAGCGCCTTCGCCGCGGCTTCGCGGGAGACGTCGTCGAACGTGGGTCCCAGCCCGCCCGAAACGATCACCGCGTCCGCCGCGTCCAAAGAACGCTTAAACGCCGCGGCGATCAACGGGATCTCGTCTGGGACCGACGATTCCCCCTCCATGTCGAAGCCGACGCGGCGCAGGCGCACCGACAGCCAGGCCTGGTGGGTGTTCACCTGCCCCGCGAGCAGTTCGCTGCCGACGCAGACCAGCGCGGCCTTCGGGACCTTCACCGTCTTATTGGTACATCCCGGGCGCGGAGGGAACGGACGTCTGCCCGGCGTTGATCGTCCCGAAGCGGGCCTCGTACTTCGCGATGTTGTCCTGCAGGGCGGCCAGGAAGCGCTTCGCGTGCACCGGCGACGTGACGATGCGCGTCAGCACCTTGGTCTTCGGCGTCTGCGGCTGAAGAAACAGGAAGTCGATCAGCATCTCGGTCTCGCTGTGCGTGATCAACGCCAGGTTCGTGTACGTCCCGCGCGCGACGTTCTCGTCGATCTCGATCTGCAGCTGCTGGGGATTCTGTTCCATGGGCGGCGTCCTCTCCTTCTTCAAAAAGTTTTCGCGTCGATGGAGAAGCGGTAGCGCACGTCGCTCTTGAGCATGCGCTCGTAGGCGGCGTTGATGTCCTTGGCGGCGATGACCTCGACGTCGGCCAGCACGCCCTTCTTCGCGCAGAAATCGAGCATCTCCTGCGTCTCGGCGATGCCGCCGATCAATGAACCTTCGATCGCGCGGCGGCCGACGATCAGCGGGAAGGATCCGACCGCGTGCGGCTCCGGCGAGGCGCCGACCATCACCAAGGTCCCGCCCGTCGCCAGCAGGCCGACCATGGCGTTGACGTCGTGCGCGCCGGACACGGTGTCGATGATGAGGTCCAAGGTTCCCGCCAGCTTCTGCATGACCGCGGGGTCCTTGGTGATCGCGAAGCCGGTCGCGCCCAGCTTCTTGGCGTCGTTGCGCTTGGACTCGGAGCCGCTGAGCACCGTGACGGTCGCGCCCATCGCGGCCGCGATCTTGACGGCCATGTGCCCCAATCCGCCCAGGCCCAGCACGCCCACGCGCGCGCCTTTCTTCACGCCGTGGCGCTTGAGCGGCGAGTAGGTGGTGATGCCGGCGCAGAGCAGCGGGGCGACGCGCTCCAGCGGCTGGCCCGCCTTCACCTTCAGCACGAAGTCCTGGTCCACGACGATGTGCGACGAGTAGCCGCCCTGCGTGGGCGTCACGCCGTCCTGCTCGGTCGCGTTGTACGTGAAGGAGATGCGGCCGGAGCAGTGCTGCTGCAGGCCCTTGCGGCAGTTCGCGCACGTGCGGCACGAGTCCACCATGCAGCCCACGCCCGCCAGGTCGCCGACCTTGAACTTCTTGACCTTCTTGCCGACGAAGGAGACGCGGCCGGCGATCTCATGTCCGGGCACGATGGGATACGCCCCCAGCCCCCACTCTCCGCGCACCGTGTGCAGATCGGAATGGCAGATGCCGCAAAAGGCGATGTCGATCACGACGTCCTTGTCTCCCGGTTCGCGGCGGGGCAGGACGTGCGGGGCCAGCGGCGAGGTCGGCGAGGCGGCGGCGTAAGAGCGGGCGTTGGACATGGTTCCTCCTGAAATTCGGCGCGGCGGTCCCGGATTATAGCAAGTGACCGCTTTGCTAAACTGTCTTCATCTTATGAACGCCTGGCGCGAACTCTCCCGTCTTCCCCGGCGTCTCTGGATTCTGGCGGCGGCCAACCTGATCAACCGCGCCGGAACGATGGCGCTTCCCTTCATGTCGTTGTACCTGATCAAAACGCGGGACTTCACCGTCGGTCAGGCCGGAGCGATGCTGGCGCTGTACGGCGCCGTCGCGTTCGGCGTCGGCCCCGTCTCCGGCGCGCTGTGCGACAAGTACGGCGCGAACCGGGTGA
Source organism: Elusimicrobiota bacterium (assembly GCA_028871595.1). The sequence continues at coordinate 3,534 of JAGWMT010000196.1, read as the reverse complement.
TGACCGTCTCCCTGTCCGCGTCGGGGCTGGTCCTGCTGGCGTTCCCCCTCGCGCACGGTTTGCCCGCCGTCTCGGCGATGACTTTCTTTTGGGCGCTGACCGGAGAGGCCTTCCGTCCCGCCGGCATGACGGTCGTCTCGGAGAGCGCGCCTCCGGACATGCGCAAGCAGGCGAACGCCTTGAACCGCCTGGCGGTGAACCTGGGCATGAGCGTCGGCCCCGCCGTGGGCGGATTTTTGGCGGCGGTTTCGTTCAACGCGCTGTGGTACGTCGACGGGCTCACGACCTTGGCGGCGGCCGCCGTTCTGTCCGTTTTCCTGACGGACGCGGGACCCGCGCGAGGTCCGGAAAGCGGCGGATGGCCGTCGTTCCGCGCCTTGTCCGACCCGCGCCTGCGCTATTGCCTGTTGGCCGCCGTGCCGATCGCGGTGGTGTTCTTCCAGAACGACGGCGCGCTTCCGGTGTTTTTGGTCCGGAATCTGCATCTCAGCGAATCATTCTACGGTTTGATGTTTACCTTGAACACGCTCCTGATCGTGCTCTTCGAGATCCCGTTGAACCACGCGACGGCGGCCTGGTCGCACCGGCGCACCTTGGCGATCGGCGCGGGACTCTTCGCCGCCGGCTACGGCGCGCACGTCTTCGTTCATCACGCCTGGCAGGTCGTCGTCGCGACGGCGATTTGGACCTTCGGCGAGATGATCTTCCTGCCGGGGTTGACCTCCTATGTGGCCGACATCTCGCCCGACCGGCGGCGCGGCGAGTACATGGGTCTGTACAGCATGTCCTTCAGCTCCGCGTTCACTTTCGGTCCCTGGGCCGGGCTGCTGCTGCTCGACCGCTGCGGCCCGGCGACGCTCTGGAGTTCGGCGTTCGCGGTCGGCGTCCTGGCGACGGTCCTGTTCGCGCGCCTGCCCGCGGACAAGCCGTGAAGCGCGGTTTCCGCTTGCGGAATCGGTCTAAAATCGATAGAATGCCCGACTCAATGAGGAAAGGCGCTTTACTCATCATCTCCGCCCCCTCGGGCGCCGGCAAGACCACCATCTGCCGCAAGCTCCTGGCGCGCCGCAAGGACCTGCGCTACTCCATCTCCTGCACCACGCGCACGCCCCGTCCCGGCGAAAAGAACGGCAAGCACTACTTCTTCCTGACGCGGGAGGAGTTCAAGCGCAAGATTCAGCGCAACGAATTTCTCGAGTGGGCCATGGTCCACGACGAGTATTACGGCACGCCGCGGCATTTCGTGGACGACGTGATCAAGACCGGCGACAACGTGGTCATGGCCATCGACGTCCAGGGCGCGATGTCCATCCGCCGCAAGCATCCCGCGGCCATCCTGGTCTTCGTCCTGCCCCCCTCGCTGGACGCGCTGAAGTCGCGCCTGGCGCAGCGCCGCGATCCGCAGGAGGCCGTGGCCAAGCGCCTGGCCAACTCCCGCGGCGAGCTGGCCGCCGCCAAGGACTACGACTACGTGGTCATCAACGACGATCTGGAAAAAGCCGTCGAGCAGATTTCCGCCATTCTGACGGCCGAGACGCTCCGCACGTCGCGCCTCGACCCGTCGCATCTCGTTCCCGCGCTCGCCTAAGGAGAAAGTCATGACGAAGAAGGACGCCGCCAAGGAAGTTCCCGAGACGATCAAGAAGACCACCGAAGAGCTCATCCTCAATTTCGGCAAGGGCAAGTACTCCGCGATTCCCATGGCCGCGCTGTGGGCCAAGGAGCTCAAGAAGCACGAGGAGAACCGGCATCTGACGCCCGCCGAGATCCTGGACCTGGCGCTGCGCGACGTGCTGGGCGGAAAGGTGGATTGGAAGGACCTGAAGAAGGTCGCCGCGGCCATCGAGGCCGACGCCGTCGCCGACAAGAAGGCCGAGTAGGACCATGGCCAAGGCGGCCCGCCGCGTCGCGCTCGGGATCACCGGGAGCATCGCGGCGTTCAAGGCCCCCGCTTTGGTGCGGGCGCTGGTCAAGGGCGGCGCCGAGGTGCGCTGCGTGCTGACGCCCAACGGCGCGCACTTCACCACCCCCTTGACCTTGGCGGCCTTGTCCCGCAATCCGGTCGCGCAGACATTACACGACCCGGCGCTGTGGGAAATGGCGCATCTCTCGTTGGCGAGTTGGGCGGACGTGGTCCTGATCGCGCCGGCCACGGCGGATTTCATCGCGCGCTTGGCGCATGGCCGGGCCGAGGGCCTGCTCGACGCTCTGGTCCTTTCCGCGCGTTGTCCCGTCGCGGTGTGCCCGGCGATGGACGCGGAGATGTGGGAGCATCCCGCGACCCGGGCCAACGTGAAGACTTTGGCGGGCTACGGCTACAAGGTCTGGGGCCCCGCCAAGGGCGAACTGGCCAGCGGCAAGGTCGGCTTCGGACGCATGCTCGAGCCCGAGGACATCGCGCGCCTCGCCCTCAAGGCGTCGTGACCGCCGCCGCTCTCCGCGGCCGGCGCGTCCTGATCACGTCCGGCCCCACCCGCGAATACCTGGATCCCGTCCGCTACCTGACCAACGCCTCGTCCGGGGCGATGGGCTTCGCGTTGGCATCGGCGGCCCGCGCGCTCGGCGCGAAGGTCGTCGTGGTCAGCGGTCCCACGGTCCTGCCCGCGCCGCGCGGGGTGACCGTGGTCCGCGTGGTCGGCGCGCGCGAAATGCGCCGCGAGACCCTCAAGCGCTCGCGCGCCGCGGCGCTGGTGATCGGCGCGGCGGCGGTGTCGGATTGGCGCTTCGCCGCCTTCTCCCCGCACAAGATCAAGCGGCGTCCGGGAAAGCTGCGCTTGACCGTGGTCCCCAATCCCGATATCATCAAGGACGCCGCGTCGCGCCGGCGTCCGGGCCAGGTCTTCGTCGGATTCGCGCTGGAGACGCGGCGCGCCGAAGTTCAGGCCCGGGCCAAGCTCGTCCGCAAAGGCCTGGACCTGGTCGTGGCGAACGGTCCCGGGAACATCGCCTCGGGGCGCGCGCGTGTGACCTTGGTCTCGCGCCGGGGCGCGCGTTCCATTACTGAAGGAAGCAAGGCGCGCGTCGCGCGCGCGATCATCGCGGAGGCCGTCAAACACCTTGAGCTCTGAACTGGAGTCCTTGAAGGATCTCACCCGGGCGCTGCGGCGCCGCGTGGAGCTGTCGGATTCGTCCGATTGGGTGCCCGCCTGGGTGGACGCCGCCGCGAAGTCCCCCGCGCCCGTCCCGGCGTCCGCGCCCGCGCCGGCGAAAAAAATATCGGCCCCCGCGGCCCGCAAAAAAGGCGGGGTCTTCGCGGAGCTGACCGAGAAGATCAAGGCCTGCCGGGCCTGCCCGCTCGGCTCCCAGCGGATCCAGGCGGTCCCCGGCGTGGGCAGCCACGACGCGCAGGTGATGTTCGTGGGCGAGGGGCCGGGCTTCGACGAGGATCATCAGGGCGAGCCGTTCATCGGCCGCTCCGGCAAGCTCCTGGACAAGATCATGGAGTCCATCGGCCTCTCCCGGTCGTCGGTGTACATCGCCAACATCGTGAAATGCCATCCGATGACCGACCCCTCCGATCCCGAGAAGCACGGC
>JAGWMT010000195.1 GCA_028871595.1 Elusimicrobiota bacterium | reverse complement strand
CCAGCCCACGTCCACGTGGCTGGCGTCATGAGAGTCCACCTGCACCACCCACAGCTTCGCGAAGACGACCGCGAGGGCGGCCCAGCACAGGACCAAAAGTTCGATCTCGCTCAATTCCTCAGGCGCCCGATGAGACGACGCTTGAAGTCAGGATCCTCGCCCGGAACGCGCGCCAGCACGGACTTGGACGCCCGGTCGATCCAACGGATCTGCGCCGTGTAGCGGCGGCAGATCCAGCAGGAGATCATGTGCAGGCGCAGGCGGAAGCGCGCGTGCCAGGGCCCCTCGACGTAGGAGCCGTCGGAGACCGCGCGCGCCAAGTCCTCGCAGGAAGGGATCACTCTCATCGTCTCATCCACTTGTTCTCGAGGCACTCCCGGAGCTTGTTTCGGGCTCTGAAGAGCAGCACTCCCAGGTTGGTGGCGGTGACCCCTAGAATCTTACAGATCTCCTCGGTCTCGCGGCCTTCGACGACCTTCATTTGGAACGCGGCGCGCTGGTCGGCGGTGAGGCCGTCGGCGCACCGGACCAGCCAGTCGCGCAGTTCGTCGTTGACCGCTTCCTCCTCCGGTCCGCGCGGCAGGCAGTTCCAGATGCCGAACAGCCCGAATCGGGCGTCGAACGCCCCCTCGATGTCCTCGGTGGCCTGCTCCCGGGCGGCCTTGCGGCGGCGCTCGGAGCACTTGTTGAACAGGACCCCGAACAGGAAGGTCTTCAGCGCGGACCTCCCCTGGAACCGGTCCAAGGCGGACAGGAAGTCCACCAGCGCGTCTTGAACGGTCTCCTCCGCGTCCGGCAGGGACATGCCCCAGGAACGCGCGGCCGCCAGGAGCGGCGAGGCGTACTCTTCGACGAGCGCCTCGACCGCTCCCGGCCGCCGTTCCTTCAACGCCTGAATCCGTTGAGCGTCGTCCATCGCCGGGCCCTTCGGCCCGGCCGGATTCTAGCAAGATTACTCGCGGTTCACCGCGGCCTCCCTCGGCGTCACGGTCAGGTCCTCCGGCCCCCGCTCGCGGATGACGGTCAGCGTCGCCTGGCGTCCGATCTTCTCCTCCGTCAGCCCGCGGTGCAGGTCGTCGATCCCTTTCAGCGGCTTCCCGTCGAAGCCGATGATCAAATCGCCTTCCTCGACGCCCGCGTCGGCGGCGGGCCCCCCGGGTTCAACGGCGATCACCAGCACCGCGGCCTCCGCCTCGACTCCCAACCGCCGGGCCAGGCCTTTCGGCACGGCCACGTTCTGTCCGCCCAATCCCAGGAAGCCTCGGCGGATGCGCCCGTGCTCGATCAAACGTCCGGCGACGTACTTCGCGGTGTCGATGGGAATCGCGAAGCACAGGCCTTGGGCGGGCAGGATCACGGCAGAGTTCACGCCGATCGCCCGTCCGCGCGAGTCCACCAACGGCCCTCCGGAGTTGCCCGGATTGAGCGCGGCGTCGGTCTGGATGATGTCGTCCATCAGCCGTCCCGACTCGGAGCGCAGGGACCGGCCCAGCGCCGAGATCACCCCCGCGGTGACCGAGTACGAGAAGCCGTACGGATTGCCGATGGCCACGGCCAGCTGCCCGGGCTTCAGCGATTTAGACTCCCCCAGCGGCAAGGTCGGCAGGCCGTCCACCTTCACGCGGACGACGGCCAAGTCGGTGTGCGGATCGTCCCCCACCACCTCGGCGGCGAAGCGCCGGCCGTCGTGCAGGACCACGTCCAGCGTCCGGGCCCCGCTCACCACGTGGCTGTTGGTCATGATATAGCCGTTCGCGGTGAACACGAAGCCCGAGCCGGTACCGCCGCGCCCGCGCTTCTCCGCCTCGATCTTGACCACGGCGGGGCTGGCCCGCGCGGCCACCTCCGACACCGTCTGCGAATACGCGTCCAGCAGCGCCCCGTCGTTTTCTTGCGCGTTCATAATTCCTCCTTTTATGTTAACCATCCAGTTGGTCAGTATTAAGTCCAAAAAAAATCACTTCTTCCACCAAAGGATCACCGTGACGGCCGCGCGGCGGGCGTTATCCAACGCCGCCTCATCCGCGACGACCTTCGCGATCAAAATCCCGCCTTCATACAGAGCCAGGACTCCATCCGCCGCCTCGTCGGCCTTGAACCCGCTCCGAAAATAGCCGCGCTTGCGCCAGCCGTCCAAATACTCCGCGACCTCCGCCCGCCATTCCCCCAGGCACGCCGACAACTGCCGCCGCATCGCCGCGTTGCTCTCGTCGATCTCCTGGCCCATCTTTCCGATGAAGCAGCCCCGCCCGCAGTCCGTCTTCATCCCCGACGTCCCCCGATCGAACAACAAACGGACCGTCGTCACCGGATCCTGGGTTTGATCGGCGAACAGCGCCCGCATCCCCTCCGCGTGCCGGCCCGCCGCCTCGGCGATCACCGCCGCGCCCAACGCCTCCTTGGTCCGGTAATAATGAAAGAGATTCGCCTTCTTGAGGCCCGCCGCCTCAGCCACCCGGTCCATGCTGGCCGCCTCGTAGCCTTCCGCGGCGAACAGCTCGTACGCCGCGCGCAGGATCCGGATCCGGGCCTCGTTGTTGGGTCGTCTCGTCATGGGATTATATTGACCGTCCGGTCAGGATAATGCATCGCGGCTTTTTTGTCAAGAGGCGGCTTGCTATGATACCCGCATGGCCCGCGTGCTGATGGTGGACGATGACGAGACCTTGCTCCAGGTGGTTTCCGATTACCTGGAGAGCCGCGGCCATCAGGTGGCGCGCTGCGGGGATCCCGAAGCCGCGGCCGAAATCGCTGAAAAAACGGCTCCCGATCTGGCCATCGTGGACTACGAGATGCCGCGCCTGACGGGCACGCAATTGCTGACCGAGCTGCGCTCCGGCGGCCGCACCCATTTCCTTCCGGTGCTGTTCCTCAGCGGCGTGGAGCCCCTGCTCTACGCCTCGCAGACCGCGCCCGACCCGCGCGTCCGATATCTGCGCAAGCCGGTGGACTTCGACGAACTGGACGGGGCGATCGCGGCGCTGCTCGACCCGGACGGCTGGTCCAAGAACGCGTGAGCGAGCGGCCGCCCCTGCGGTTCGACCGGCGCGAGCTGGCCGGGGCGTTCGGCGACCTGGGCACCGATTTCCCCCTTCTCGTGGGATTGGTCCTGGCCTGCGGCTTGAACGGCGGCGGCGTGCTTGCGATCGCCGGCGCACTGCAAATCGCGACGGGGCTTCTCTACCGGATGCCGATGCCGGTCGAGCCGCTCAAGGCCATGGCCGCGATCGCCATCGCCCAGAAGCTCCCTCCGGGCGTGATCGCGGGCGCGGGGATCACGCTCGGCGCGATGATGCTGTTCCTGACCGCGACCGGCCTGCTCGAAGGGATCGCGCGCGCGGTGCCCAAGTCCGTCGTGCGCGGCATCCAGTGCGGCTTGGGTCTGCAACTGGCGACCTTGGCCGCGCGTCAATTCCTGCCCGCGGGGGGCGCCGCGGGCTGGATCCTGGCCGCCGCGTCCGCGGCCATCGTGGTCGTGCTGATGGGCAACGAACGCCTGCCGCCGGCTCTGCTGGTCGTCGGTCTGGGCTTGGCCTACGCCTGGGCCGCGGGCTTGGATCCGCGCGCCTTGGCCGGCGGGTTCGGGTTCCACCTCCCTTCGTTCGCGCCGCCCACGGCGGCGGACGCCGGGCGCGGGTTCCTGCTGATCGCCGTACCCCAGTTGCCGCTCTCGCTGGGAAATTCCGTCCTGGCCACGCGCCAAGTCTCCCAGGATCTCTTCCCCGACCGGGCTCCGTCCATCCGCAAGATCGGCTTCACCTACGCCGCGATGAACCTGATCGCGCCGCTTTTCGGCGGCGTCCCGTCCTGTCACGGCTCGGGCGGCATGGCCGGCCACTACGCCTTCGGCGCGCGCACCGGCGGGTCGGTGGTGATCTACGGCGCCCTGTTCCTGATCCTGGGCCTGTTTTTCGGCGGCGCGTTCGCGCAGGTGGTGGCGGCGTTCCCGAAGCCGACGTTGGGCGTCCTGCTCGGCTTCGAGGGCCTGTCCACCTTGGGGCTCATCCGGGACCAGGCCGGAGACCGCCGCGACTTCGCGCTGGTGCTGCTGCTCGGCTTGATCGCCGCGTTCACGCCCTACGGCTACCTGACCGCCCTCGTGGCCGGCACGGCGCTGAACGCGCTCAAGGACCGGATCGGGCTCACTGCCTTGCGCTGACTTCGGACGCCGCCAGCGCCCCCAAGACGGGCGCCAGGAGATAGATCCACAATCCGTCGAGCCTCCCGGACAGCAGCGCCGGCCCCAGCGAGCGGGCCGGATTCATCGAGGCGCCCGTCAGCGGCCCGCCCAGGATCGCCTCCAGGGCGACGACCGCCGCCGCCGCGACCGGAGTCCAGGCGGCGGGAGAACGAAGGACGACGAGGACGAGAACGAACGTCATCATCCCCTCCAGCGCGAAACTCGTCGCGATGCCCGCCGCGGGATGCGTCGCGCCCAAATCCCCCGCGCGCGCCCGGAAGATCAGCAGCAGCAAAGCGCTGGCGGCCAGGGCCCCGCCCGCCTGGACCAGAACGTAAGGCGCGACTTCCCGCGCCGGAAACCTCCGCGCCCGCCAAAGCGCCAAAGTAACGGCGGGGTTCATGTGCGCGCCGCTCATGGGGCCGAAGATCAAGGCCCCGAGGTAGACGGCCGCCCCGAATGCCGCGCCGACCCCGACGACGCCGAGCCGCCCCCCGCCCGCCGCGTTGACCACGCAGGCGCCGGTGCCGAGGAAAACCAAGGTGAAGGTCGCCAGACCCTCGGCGGCGAAACTACGCGCTGAGCTCGACAAGCAGAGCCTTCACCCGGGTCGCGATCTCATCGCGGACCTTACGGAACTCCTCCAACGGCAGGCGTTTGGGATCGGGAAGAGCCCAGTCGAGACGGCGCGCGGCCGGAAGATGCGGACACGCGTCGCCGCAACCCATCGTGACCACCGCGTCGAAAGGCCCCGGGGGAAGGTCCGTCAGTCCTTTCGACCGCTGGGCGCCCAGGTCCGCCCCGATTTCCTTCATCACCGCGATCGCCGTCTCATTGATCCGTCCGTACGGGTGGGAACCCGCGCTGAAGACCTCGACCTTCGAACCGCCGTACAGGCGCGCGAAGCCCTCGGCCATCTGCGACCGGCAGGAGTTCTCGACGCAGACGAACAGGACTCGCGGCTTCACGCGCAGTCCCGTGCAGGCAATGCCGCCAGGCGCTTGCGATCTCCGTCACGGTCCGGTTCCGCCGCCGCGGACTTCAAGAGGTGCTCGGCCACGGGATTTCCCGCCTCCGCGAGCCCGTAATGGCGCCAGCGCCCCCGCTTCTCGACTCGGACCACGCCCGCGCGTTGGAGCGCGGCGAGATGACGGGACACGGTGGGTTGGGGGACTCCCAGCGCGCCGGTCAAGTCGCAGACGCACAGCGTCCGCCGCGAGAGCAGGCGCACCACCCGTCGGCGGATAGGGTCGGAGAAGGCGCAAAACAGGAGGTCGTCGTTCATATATTCGCTTAGGCGAATACGTTAGCACGCCTAATTGGACATGTCAAATCTCCGCCTGACAAATTTATGGCCCGGCTATACACTGGAGCTAGCGGATAATATGAGCGAGCCAAAGAATGTTCCACTCCGAGAAGCTGTCGGCGTGAACATCCCGTACGAACTCAAGAACGGCGGGATCGCCATCAACACCACCCCTCCCACCCAGCCGATGCAGCTGGCGGCCGGCGATATGATCGTTCTCGATCAAGCGCCGTCCCAAGCATTGCCCCCCAAGCCTTAATCCCTAAGGCTCTGTGACTATTCCGCATCTCTTATGACTGGAGAGCTATACGGGCTAGTCCTGTCGTTGCGCCTGGTTTTATTGCTTCGGGCTTCTATTACTTCCTTGTTCCGAATAAGAAGCTCGCTGATTTCGAGCGACTTGTATTAAGCCTCATATTCAGCATGGCGGCTTACGCTTTACGCGTTTCTGCTGGAAACCAACCGAGCCAAGTACATCGGATACATAAAATATTGCACCGTCGATCCGAATGAAAGCCCAGAAATATTCCTACACAACTCCCTCATGCTCACGGTCGTTGTAAGTAGTCCGAGTGAAGCTGCAGCGGAGCCCTACAAAGTCGAAAGAGTGCTTCCGAAC
>JAGWMT010000194.1 GCA_028871595.1 Elusimicrobiota bacterium | reverse complement strand
TCAGCAGGCGACGCCGCTGAAGGCGGGGCGGACGGCGATCGGGACGATCGCCAATCCGAAGGACGTGGATTGGTACCGATTGGACATCGTCTCAGGCGGCGTTTTGTCCGTCAAACTGGGCGGCATCCGCGACGTCGACTTCGTCTTGTCGGCGTACGACAACGACCGGCGCGAGCTGATCCGGGTCGACGAGACCACCGTGGGCGGCGACGAGCAGCTCATGAGCCTGGGGGTTTCGCCGGGGGCGTATTACTTGGCGGTGTCGAACAAGAATCCGACGGCGAACAACCCCAAGCAGGAGTACCGTCTGGAGACCAAGCTGGAGACGGCTCCCGGGCGCGAGCGCCAGCCGAATTTCACCGCGTTGAGCGCCCAGCCGATCGAGGCGGGCGGCGTCGTCCGCGGCTGGTATTGGCCCACCCGGAACCTCCTGGTCGACGATCCGCAGTCGCAGGGCGTGGATCATTGGTTCTCGGTGGATGTTCAGAAAGAAGGGTTGTTCCTCTTGAACGTGGACGTCAGCGAGGTCCGCAAGGTGGACCCGATTCTGGAGGTCTACGACACCAACGGCTACAAGCTGGTCGCCGTGGACCAGGGCGGCATCGGCGAGGGAGAGGGCCTGCGCAACTTCGGCGTGCGCGGCCCGGCCAAGTATCTTCTGCGCCTGCGCTCGAAGTACGACAACGTGGGTAACTCCGACGACCCGTTCGACCTCATGACCGAACTGCTTCCTTACCAGGGGCGCACCGAATTCGAACCGAACAACCAACGCTCCGACGCGACGCCGTTGGAGCTGGATTCCATCCAAGGGACCATCGCCCCGGCCGGGGACGCGGACTGGTACAAAGTCTCGATCACGACCGAGGCCAAGCAGTTGCTGCGCGTGGATTTGACCGGCGTGCCCGGCATGGACTTGACCTTGGCGCTGAAGGACAGCCTCGGCAACGACCTGCTGACGGTGGACAACATGGGCCGCGAGCAGCCCGAGATTCTGACCGGTTACGGCGTGACGAAGGGCGATTACTACGTGGTCGTCGCGGAGAAGACCGGCAAGAAATCCGACGGCCGCAACGGCTACACGCTGACGAAGAAGCTGATCCCGTGGCAGCCCGGCCTGGAGTGGGAGCCGAACGACTCCACCGCGACGGTCCAGGCCTTGAAGATCGGCGATTCGGTGGACGGCTACTTCGCGCCGAAGGGCGACCAGGACTGGTACGAATTCAACGTCTACCAGAAGGGTTCCGTGGAATTCGATCTGACCGGGGTGATCAACGTCGTCCCGACGATGACGTTGTACGACCAGGAGTATAAGGAGCTCGCGTCGACGTCCGCGGCCAAGGCCGGGGAGCCCGTCACGTTCGTGCGCGAATTGGACCGGGGCACTTACGACGTGCGCCTGGCGCCCGCCGACCCGGCCCAGAACAACGTGCGCGACAAGTACTCCTTCCGGATCATCGCCAAATGAAGCGCGCGCTCCTGCTCGCCGTCCTGATTCTTCCGGCCGCATGCGCGCCGGGACCGCGACCCTCCGTTGCCGCCGTTCCGGAGCCGGTCCGGCCCGCCCCGCCGGCGACGCCCGAGGTGAAGGATCCGAATTTCATCCTGGTCGTGTCCGAGAGCGTCCCCAACCCGGACGACGACGGCATCTCGTTCACGAAGGTGTTCGTGGACGGCAAAGAGGCCGGCAAGACCGCCGTCGGCCGGAAAGCCGACGAGCGGACGCTGAAGCTGAAGCTGCCCGTCGGCAACCAGCCGATCCGTCTGGAGCAGTGGAACCTTCCCGGCGTCGGCGAATGGACCCGGCTGGAGGACGATCTGCAGCCGCGCGAGCGCTTCGTGCGCATCGAGGACGGTTCGATCGCGCGTCTGGAGCTGCGCTTCTCCGGCGACGAGGCGTCCAACACCTTGGCCGTCTCGCGCGAACCCGCCGCGCCCTGACGTTCAGCGCGACTTCGGCCGAAGAGCCAATCCCTTGCGTTCGTTCCGGCGGCGCGCATCGTCGCGCGCCGCGAGCGTGCGTTCCATCAGCGCGTTGGCGGCCAGCTGCGTCTTAACCAAGGCGTCCTCGGGCGCCAGCGCCCGCGCGCGCGCCGCGGCGCGGCGGGCGGCGGGCAGGTCCCCGGCGGCGCGGGCGACCTCGGCCCAGGCGGCCAGGTTGGCGACGTCGGCGGGGCGCAGGTCCGCCTCGCGCTCGCGCTCCGCGGCCGCGCCGGACCAGTCCTCCACGGCGGCGTAGGCGTCGGCCTTGCGGGCGTGCACGCTCAGGAAGTCAGGCGACACGCCGTCCAGGAGCGCGTAGGCGTCCAGCGCTTCCCGCGGCTTGCCTTGATCCATCAGCACGCGGCCGCGCAGGTACAACGCCGACGGATACACGGCGCTGCCCGGCCAAACGCGTCCGGCGTCGGCCAGCGCGGCGTCGTCGCCGCCGGCGCGCGCCTCGGCGACGGCGCGGTTGAAGCTCACGTCCGAGGCCAGCCACAATCCCGGCCAGACCGCCAGGCCCAAGGCGAGCGTCAAGACGGGTCCCTGCATCAATCGCCGCACGTCCTCGCCGAACGGGAGGGGCATGGTCCGCACCGTGCCGCGGGCCCGCGACAGGGGCGCCATGCCCGCCGCCACGCCGGCGGCCGTCCAGGCCAGCCACGCGGCGGGTCCCGACGCGGGCGTCAGCCCGGCGGCGGCGGCCAAGGACCACGCGATGAAGAGCGATGCGAACGCCGCGGCGTAGCCGGCCTCCGCCGGCGCTCCGCGGCGGCGCAGGTCCCACGCCGCGCGCAGTCCGTAGGCGCACGCGGCGAGCAAGGTCCAGGCCAGGAGGACGGCGCCCGTCGTTCCCGTCAGGACGCGCGCCCGGCCGATGATCGAGCCGGCGGCGCCGATGTCGGCGGCCGGGCCGCCGAAGGCGCCGGCGGCCGCCAGAACCGCGCACGCGGCGGCGGCGCCGGCGGCGCGGCGCGCGGCGGGGCCGCGAAGAATCAAGACGGAGACGAGAGCGAAAACCGACGCGGACATCAGGAAGAAAGTCACGCCGGCGAGTGACCCCGACCAGGCGGCGGCCGCCGCCAGCGCGGCCGCGGTGGACAGCGAGAGGACGCGGCGCGTCGAGCCCGCCTCGGGGTCCAGGGAGAGGGAAAGCACGACGGGCAGGGCAGCCGCGGCGAACGCGGCCGTCTGTCCGCCGGACATCGGCGCCGGGCCGAACCCGAAATGGCGCGCGACCGCGGCGGCCGCGGTCAAGGCGCCGGCGGCGGCCGTCCAGAAGGCCAGGCGCGCGGCGTGGCGCGCGCCGCCGAATTCCAATTGGGCGACGGCGAAGAGGATCCACGCGGCCGCGGTCAAGGTCAACTCAGGCAGGGCCGCGCTCTTGATCGGAGCGAGGGCGAAGCGCGCCAAGGTCCAGGCGGCGAGCAAGGACAGGGGCGCCAAGGTCGTCCACGCACCCGACGCCGTTTCCCAGCGTCCGCGTGCGAGTCCTTTCAGCAGCCACGAAACGCCCAACGTCAGGGCCGCGGCCTGCAGGAGGGCGGTGCGCAAAGCCGCGGGATCCCAGGTCCGGCCGTGAGCGGCCAACGGGGCCAGGAAGATCAACGAAAGCAGGGCCGTTTCTCCGACGCGGCTCCAGTTTCCGGCGGCATCGCGGTTCATGGAACCTCCATGGCGGCAAGGGAATCCCCGGACGATTGGGAGGGGACGCCCGTCGCGGCGATCAAAAGTCCGACGAGCAGGAGAAGCGCCGCGGCCAGGGCGACGCCCCGCGCCTCGCTGGGCCATAAAGCCAGACCCGGGGCGGGCGCGGGAGAGTCCGCGTGAGGCGTCTTGGCGGCCGCCATGAGTTTGTCCTTCAGGGACTGCGGAGCCCGCGCGGTCGAGGGGCTGACGGATGGGGCCGCCTTCGCCCGGCAATCGGCGCAGGAGGCGAGGTGCGCGGTCGCGGCCGCGTTCCGGCGCGCCGTCAGCCGGCCTTCCACGTAAAGATCCATGACATTGACGAAGCTGTGGCAGTTCATGACAGCAACTCCTTAAGCTTTTGCCTTCCGCGGTGAAGCCGCACGTCCAGCGCGGACAGCGAGCAGCCTAAAGCGGCCGCGGCTTCCTCGCGCGGAGAGCCCTCCAGGTCGACCATCGCCACGGCCAGCCGCAGCGGCGGGGTCAGGCGCGACAGCGCGTACTGGACTCGATCCGTGTTTTCCCGCGCCTCCGCCCAGCGTTCCGGCCCGGGGCCCAGGTCCGCCAACGCGTCTTCCAGCGAGGCCGAGTCTTCGTCGGCTTTCGCCGAGAGCGACACGGAGCGCCGGGCGGCTTCCTGGCGCAGGGACGTGAGATAGACGTTTCGGAGGATCTGGTTGAGCCAGGCCTCGAACGGGAGCGTCGGATCGTACGTCGCGAAGTATTTCATGGCGCGTAAAAAGGCTTCCTGGACCACGTCCCCGGCGACCGTCGGATCCCCCGTGATGCGCAAAGCCACGGCGTAGGCCTTATCGGCGTGCAAGGCGATCAGGCGGTCGATCTCGGCGTCCACCTTATTTATCCTTCGTTTTCATTACTTGGAGGGGGGCTTGGAACTTACATCCGTGGAGTGACAAGGATTATACACCGCTCGGATAGGTCCTTCGCACTCCCTATATGGGTCTTATGGAGGTGGCGGCATTCGGACGCGTCACCTATAATCCTTGCGTGATCGGGAAAGCGAAGAAACTCCTCGCGAGTTTGATCTGCGCGGCCCTCGTATCCTTGGCCCCCGGGGCCGACGCCCAGCGCGCTTTCGCCGCCGTCATCGGGTCCGATCCGGTCCCTGCCGCGCCGTCCGCCGGCGCGCCCGCCGCTCCGTCGGTTCCGGCTCTCAGCCTCAGCCTGGCCCCCTCGGGGCTGAGCTCTTTCTCCGCCGGCTACGCGCCTCCGGCCGCCGCGCTCCCGCTCTCCGCCGCCCCCGCCGCGCTTCCGGCCGGGCTTCCCGCGACGGCCTCCGCCCTGCCGGCGCTGCTGCCGGCCGCCGCGTCCGGGTCGCCCGTCCAAGGTCCCGGATCCAGCCACGCCGCGGCCGCCCCCGCCGACCGGGCGGACGCTCCCTCCGCCATCGATTCCCCGGTGCGCTACCAGGCGCACCGTCTCCTGCTGCGCATGGTCGCGGCGCTGACCGGGGAAGTCCGCTCCCTGAGGCCCGCCGGCGACGAGTTGACCGGCCGTTCCGTCGCCGCCGCCGCCGACCGCCGCGCGGTCTTCTCCGATTTCGACGAGACGTTGGCCGACTCCAACGCGGCCTTCGACAACAAGCTGTCGCCGGAGATGGTGGAGGCGATCCGGTCGGTCCACGCCGCGGGCAAGACCGTGGACGTCATCAGCGACCGCCCCGAATCCGTCTTCGAATCCCTGTCCAGCCTGCCCGCCGCCGACCGCGCCGGGATGTACGTGGCGGTGGACGCCGGCGGCAAGGTCTATCGCTACGACGCGACGGGCAATCCCGCCTTGGTTTACGAAGCGCCGGTCATGTCCGAGGCCGTGAAGTCGGTCATCGCGGACGCGGCCGCCGCCACGACCGGCCGGCTGAGGGAAGGCGGCGCCGAGACCGTGGCCCGGCCGTACACGTACACGATCAAGCTGAAGGTCGGCTCCACGTGGGAGCAGGTCCGCGCCGCGGGCGCGGTGTTCCAAGAGGAGCTCGCCAAGCGCGGCAGCGTCCTGACGGTCAAGGCGCGCATGGCCAAGGACCCGGCCAACAATCCCTACCTGGTCGTCTCCGTCAACACGAAGGCCAACGCCTCCCGGTTCATCGCCAAGGCTCGCGGCCTGGCGCCGAAGGACGTGGTCATCCTGGGCGACGGGATGTACGCGCCGCGCGCGGCGGATAAATCCTCCTGGCTCAGCCGTCTGGGCGGCCGCGTCAGCGGCCGGGACCTCCCGGACCAGGGCAACGGCAACGACGCGGAAATGGAGAAGGGCGTCCCCGGGGCGCAGACCTTGTCCGTGGGCGGCACCGGCGATCCGCGCCGCCGCAACATGGTCGTTCTCGGCGCGTCGGGCCCAGCGGCGTCCCGCGAAGTCCTTCTGTCCGTCGCCTCGAAGCCGGCGGTTCCGGGCCCTTCCAGCGACTCCTCGGTCGCCGAGCCGT
>JAGWMT010000193.1 GCA_028871595.1 Elusimicrobiota bacterium | reverse complement strand
CAGGAGCGTCGCGGCCTCGCCGGTGGAGCCGCAGGGCACCAGGCCCCGGGTGCCGCCCTTGAGCTGGCGGTGGATCAGTTCAGCGTAAACGTCCTCGTGGAGACGGCCTTCGGAATCGAACGGCGTGGTGAGCGCGACCCAGGAGCCTTGGAAGTTCATAGAAGTATATTTCCTGAATAAACGATTTCGCCGGGCCCTTCGAGCCAGGTGTGGCCATGTAACAGCGACACATGTAATGTATCGCCTCCGCGCACTTTTACTTTCACGTGTTCTTTCGTCTTCCCCAATAAAAAAGAAACGGCGGCGGCGGCGACCACGCCCGTGCCGCACGCGAGCGTCTCGTCCTCCACGCCTCGTTCGTAGGTGCGAAGAAGTACGGCGTTCTTTTGGATTTGAACGAAATCGACGTTCGCGCCGTGACGTCCGAACGCTTTGTGGAAGCGCAGTTCACGGCCGACCGACTTCACGTCGATATTATTGATGTTCGGAACAAACACCACGGCGTGGGGGACGCCGGTGTCGGTGAAATTCACGTCGTACGATTTCCCGCCGGCCTTAAGCGTCCGACCCAAACGAAAGCGCTTCGGTGAAGGCATCCCCACCTGGGCCCGCCCTTTCGCGGTGAGCTCCACGTCAAGGATGCCTCGATTCGTTTCCAGCTTGAACTTCTTCCCTTCAACCCACCTGAATCTTGCCGCCCAGAGCGCGCCGCAACGCGAGCCGTTCCCGCAGAACGCGGCGGATCCGTCGGCGTTCCAATAATCGAGTCGTGTCTTTCGGCCGTCGCGCGACATGACAATCAATCCATCGGCCCCCACGCCGAAGTGGCGGTCGCACAGTTTCTTCGCCAGGGCCGCGCCGGATTTTCCTCTCGGTAACCCGGACACCACCACGAAATCATTTCCCGCGCCCGACATCTTCCAGAAGTTGATCCTCATTTCCGGTAGCGCTCTTCCTCTTGCCGGGATTCATGGAGGCGGGCTTCCAGGACCAAGGTCTTGGCGGCCTGCGCGGCGAACGCATTGCCCCCGTCGGCGGCCTTCACGCCCTCCAGGACATGGATGGCGCCCTCGTCGTCGCCGCGCGCCAGCTTGACGCGGCCCAGCACCCAGAGGGCGGCGCCGTCTCCGGGGACCGCGCGCAGGACCAGTTCGGCCTGGGCGGCCGCCTCGTCCAAGCGGCCGGCTTCCAGCAGGAACAGCGCCTTGGCCCGCTGCGCGCCCTCGCCGGCGCCCAGGGCGGCCGCGTCGTCCAGCGCGGACAGCGCGGCGGGATAGTCGTTCCGCGCTCGGCGCGCGAAGGCGAACAGGACGTGCGCTTCTGGATTTTTCGGGTCCAACTGCAGCGCGCGGCGCAGGGCCAGGTCGGCGGTGCGGTCGTCGCGCATGGCCAGCAGGACCTCGGCGTAGTCGCGCCACAGATCGGCGCGCTTGTCGGCGGCTTCCAGAGCGATCTCGTAGTGGGACGCGGAGCGGTCCAGGAAGCCCAGCTTGCGGTCGATCTCGGCCAGGCCCTGGTGCGCCAGGCCGTGGTTCGGCTCGATGGCCAGCACGCGCAGCAGGAGCGGGCGCGCCTGCTGGTCCAGGCCCTCGCGGTGCAGCAGCATGCCCTGGCGGGACAGCAGGTCCACGTTCTTCGGGAACAAGGTCACGCCCAGCTGGTAGTCGCTGATCGCCTGGTCGGGCTTGCCCAGCTTGTCGTGGCTGTCGCCCATCAGGATGTAGGCCTGGCGCAGGTCGGTGCCGCGCAGGGTCTGGAGGAACTCGGGCGTCAGGGCCGCCAGCACCGCGCGCGGCTTGCCCGCGTCGTTGAGCTCTTGGACCGGGCGGACCTTCCCGTCGGACGGCTCGCCGAACAGGCGCCACGCCCGCGCGGCGCCGGGCGCGGCCAGCAGGGCGGCCAGCAGGAGCGCGGCCCGCCTCATTTCTTGGCTCCCGCCGGCGCCGTCCAGTCCTGCGCCAGCTTCGGGATCGAGGCCAGGATCAGGCTCTGTTCCGCGGCGTCCAGCTTCTCGGCGGCGGCCACCACGCCCTTCTCGATGGCCTCGGGGATGCGGCTCGCCTCGAACATGCCGATGTCGCCCACCTGCGGCTCGATCAGCACGTCGGCCTGCTTGCGCTGCTCGCGCGACAGGTAGGAGCCGCGGATGTCGATCACCTGCTCGAGAGAGTCCAGCACGCTTTTCGGCCGGACCGCCGTGAAGTCGTTCTCGGTGATGCTGGCGATGGTCCACTCCGCGCCCAGCAGGCGCGCCGCGTCCACCGGGATGTAGTCCACCACGCCGCCGTCCACCAGATAGCGGTGGCGGTACTCGAGCGGCTGGAAGATGCCGGGCAGGTTCATGCTGGCGCGCACGGCCGTGGCCACGTCGCCGTCGCGGAAGATGATCGCCTCGCCGGTGTAGACGTCCATGGACACGCAGGCGAAGGGCTTCTTCATCTGGTCGAAGCGCAGGTCGCCGATGGCCTTGCGGATGGCCAGCTCGGTCTTCTCGGAGGACAGCAGCTTGTCGAACAGCAGCAGGGAGATCAGGCGCCGCCCGGACAGGTTGTTGCCGGAGTCCACCTTGACCGACAGCGCCGTCGCCCACAGCTGGGGCACGGTCAGGCCGCCCGCGTACATGGAGCCCACCACCGCGCCCATCGAGGTGCCGGCCACCACATCGATGGGAAAACCCGCGCTCTCCAGCACCGTGATCACGCCCACGTGCGCCGTGCCGCGCAGGGAGCCCGCGGAGAGCACCAGCCCGACCTTCGGGCGGCGGTCCGGCGGCGCGGCGCGCACCGCGCGCCACAGGTGGTCGCGCAGCAGCGCGTCGGCGGACAGGTCCAGCGCCGCGGCGGCGGGGCGGGCGGCGGCCAGCGCGAGAAGGAAAGTGAGCGCCCGGCGCGTCAAGGAGCGATCTCCCGGCCGACGGCGCGCTCGAGCCGCGCCCGGGCCAGGAGATGCTCGGTCACGGCGCTGAGATACGCCAGCCGCAGGTCGAGGACGCCCTCGCGGGCGCGGATGCGCGACATCACGCCGCCGGCCTTGCCGGAGGCCGCTTCGTAGAGTTTTTGAATGCGGCGCCACTGCTTCTCGCGGCGCGGCATCTCGTCCTGCCAGAAGCCCAAGCTTTCGGCGGCCTCGCGGACCTCCAGGCGGACGCGGTCCTGAAGGTCGGACCGGGCCAGCTGTCCCTGGCGCTGCTCGGCGCGCTTCTGCTTGAGCTGGCTCCAGAGGTCGTAGGAAAGCGGCAGCTTGATGCCCACGCTGAGGTCCCAGTTGTTCTTGTTCAGGGGGAAGTCCTGCGCGGTCAGCTCGTAGTCGCCGGCGACGAACACGGTCGGGTAGCGCCGGCCGAAGGCCAGGTTCACGCCGATGGAGTCCATCTGCGCGCGGTAGGTCTGCGACTGCAGCTCCGGGCGCAGCTCCATGGCCCACAGCACGGCGCGCTCGACTTCCACCTTCAGCGGCGCCGACGTCAAGGCGCCCACCACGTGGAACGGGGTGTCCAGCTCCAGGTTCAGGGACTTCAGGAAGGCCAGGCGCGCGTCGCTCAGCTGGTGGCCGGCCTCGGCGGAGCGGGAGCGCGCGGTGGCCAGCAGGGCCTCGGCCTCGACGGCCTCCCACGGGCCCAGGCCCCCGTCGGCGGCGGCGCGCTCGACGTTCTGGAGCTCCTCGTCGGCGGCGGAGGCGCGGTCCTGGGCCAGCAGGAGGCGGTAGAAGGCCTCCTTGACCTGCAGGATGACGTCCATCCGAACCGAGTCGCGGCTGGCCAGCGCCTGCTTCTCCGCGGCCTGGGCCAGGCGGTAGGTGTTCAGGGTGCGGCCGCCCTCGTACAGGGGCAGGTTGAAGTAGCCGCGGCCGGAGTAGATGTTGTCGTCCTTGCTGGGGAAAAGCAGGATGTTGCGGAAGTCCTGGGACAGGGAGAACGGGTAGAGCGCGTTGTACTTCGTGGCGCTGGCCTGCACTCCCAGCTCGGGCAGGAAGCGCAGCTGGGCCTCGGTGACGCGGGACTCGGCGATGATCACGTCCTGCTCGGCGGACTGCAGGCGCGGGTCGTTGCGGACCAGGCGCAGGGCGTCGTCCAGCGTGTAGGCGCGCTCCGGGGAGCCCGGCTCGGGCTGGTTCGGCGCCTGGGCGCGGACCGACGCCGCGGTCAGCGCGAGGACGAGGAGGACGGCGAACGCCCGGCGGCTCATCGGTTCGGGGTCAGACTTTGAACGACTTGGTCAGGTGCGCCAGCTCCACCTTCAAATCCTTGAGCTCCTGGCGCTGGGCGTCGGCGCCCTCGGGGAGCTTCTTGGCGATCTCGTCCACGCGCTCGCCCAGACGCTGGGCCAGGTTGCGGTCCTTCTGCACCAGGGCCTGCAGTCCGGAGACCATCGCGTTGAACTCCTCCTGCAGCTCCATCAGCTCGTCGCCGGTGCGCAGGGCCACGCGGTGGGTCAGGTCGCCGCCGGAAACCGCCTGCGCGCTCTTTTCAAAGCGGTAGATGGGGCCGGCGAAGCGGTGCGACACGTACAGGGAGATCAGCAGCATCAGGCCCAGGTACAGGGCGGACTTCACCAGCAGCACGCCGTTGAACTGGACCACGCGGTCCAACGACGACGGGCACTCGGTGAGCATCACGCGCGACAGCGAGTAGTAGATGTCGCCGCCCACGATCATGGACGCCACCAGAACGCTCAGGAACACCATCCCGATGTACTTCAGCTGCAGCGAGCGCTTGACGAGGACCGTCTTCCGCTGGAACCGCTTCGTGTCGTTCTGGGCCATAGGGGTCAATACAGGAGGTCGTCCGAGAACTTCAGCCACTCCTTGGGGACGATCTTGAGCTCGGCGGTGGCGGCCTCCAGGCTGACGGGGACGATGTTCTCGCCCTTGAGCGCCACCATGTGGCCGAACTTGCCGGCGTGCACCAGGTCCGCGGCGGCCACGCCCACGCGCGTTCCCAGGATGCGGTCGAACAAGGTCGGCGCGCCGCCGCGCTGCATGTGGCCGATCACGGCGGAGCGGGTCTCGATCTTGGTCTCGGCCTCGATGATCTTGCACAGACGCTCGGCCACGCCTCGGTCCTTCAGGATCATGTGGCCGAATTCATCAAGAGCCTCTTCCTTCTTCTCGCCGGGGATGTCCACGGCCTCGGACGCGACCACCAAGGCGACCTTTTTCTTGGCGTGCGCGGCCTTGAGCTTGGCGACCATGTCCTTGACGTCCACCGGGCGCTCGGGCAGGCACAGGTAGTCGGCGCCCGCGCCGACGGCGGTGTACAGCGCCACCCAGCCGGCGTGGCGGCCCATCACTTCCAAAACCATGATGCGGCGGTGCGACCGCCCGGTGTCCACCAGGCGCTCGGCGGCTTCCATGGAAAGCGTCGCCGCGGAGTCGAAGCCGAAGGTGAAATCGGTGGCGTTCAGGTCGTTGTCCATGGTCTTGGGCACGCCGACCACGTTGACCTTGTGCTCCTTGAACAGCTTGTTGGCCACGCCGAGCGTGTCCTCGCCGCCCATGGCGACGAGCGCGTGGAGATCCAGCTTCTTGAACGTCTCCAGGACCTTCGGGACGCCGCCCTCTTTTTTATAAGGGTTCGTCCGGGACGTTCCCAGCATGGTCCCGCCCTTGCCCGCGATCTCGCGGACGTCGTCGGGCGTCAAAGGCTTGGCGTCGGCGTTGATCATGCCCTTCCAGCCTTCCTGGATGCCCACGCACTCGTAGCCCAGCTTGTCGGCCTTGAGCACGACGCCGCGGATGGCGGGATTGAGCCCGGGGCAGTCTCCGCCGCCGGTCAAAATGGCGATGCGCTTGGACATGAAACGCTCCTTCTAGAAACTGTTGCTGTATTTCAGCTGGACGATGCGCTCCGGCCCGCGGGGCGCGCCGTCGGAGTAGTGGCTGGCCGCGCCGATGGCGCGCACGGCGAAGTCCACGTGGAAATTGGGGGTCAGGAAGGCGCGGATGCCGGCGTTCACGCGGCTGTCCACCATGTTGTTGATGTTGTCCCACTCCAGCAGGAACTCGGCCTTGTCGCGGATGTTCAACGTCAGCGGCAGGCAGCCGAAGATGGCGTTGGAGTCGAAGTCGGAGATGTTGAACGACGGGTGGATCTGGAAGCCGGGGACGCCGATCTCCTCG
>JAGWMT010000192.1 GCA_028871595.1 Elusimicrobiota bacterium | reverse complement strand
CAGGCGGCGCAGGGTCGCCGAGTCCAGGCCCGCCCCCCCGCCGGAGAGCACGCCCGAACCCAGCTTCACCACCACGCGGCGCGCCGGAACTTCGTTCATCGCGCCAGCAGGGTATCAGTCGCGCGGGGAAGCGTCAAGGCCGCGCGTCAACCGAGGGGTTTGACGAGTTCGACGAACGTCAACCCCCGGACCTTGGGCAGGCCGAAGCGGGGATCGTCCTCGGGAAACGGCTCGGCGGCGCCGGTTTTGACGTAACCGCGGCGCTCGTAGTAGGCCAATAGTTCGGCGCGCACGGAAATGACCGTCATCCGCATGCGTGAGCACCCCCAGGCGCGCGCCAACTCCTCGGAATGCGCCATCAGCGACTTGCCGATCCCGCCCGCTTGGCGGTTGGGATCAACGGTGAGCATGCCCAGGTAGCACGAGCCGTCCGCTTCTTTCTTCAGATGCACGCAGGCGATCAAGCCCCCTTCGGCGTCGAACGCCAGCTCGACGCGCGAATCCCTCGCGACGATCATCTCGCGGATTTTGTCGACGTCCGTGCGCTGACCGCCCAGAAGGTCCGCCTCGGTCGTCCAGCCCTTTTTCGAGCTTTCGCCGCGATAGCCGGAATTCACCAAAGCGACCAGGGCCTCGGCGTCGGACGCGACGGCGGGATGGAATGAATTCATGCGGAAATTTTAACTTACTCCGGAGCGGGTTTCGGCGGCCGCGCCTTGACGCTGAGTCCGGATCAGGCTACACTGACCGCCGCGACGACATCATGGCGAAGAAAACCACGCTCATCGACACGAACATTTCCGGGCACCACTCTTTGCCCGCGCCCCGCCAGGTGCAGAAGCTTCTGCCCGCCTCGAAGGAATGTCTCAGCACGGTGTCGGCCGCCCGCCGGTGCATCCGCGACATTCTCGACGGCAAAGACAAACGGCAATTCATCGTGGTGGGACCATGCTCCATCCATGACCCGCGCGCGGCGTTGGAATACGCCCGTCGCCTCGCCTCCTTGGCCGACAAAGTGCGGGACCGTTTCTTGATCGTGATGCGGGTCTATTTCGAGAAGCCGCGCACCACGGTGGGCTGGAAGGGTCTGATCAACGACCCGCGCATGGACGGCTCATTCCATATTGAGGAAGGCCTCAAAGCCGCGCGCCGCCTGCTCCTGTCGGTCGCGAAACTGGGTCTGCCGGCCGCCACGGAGGCTCTCGATCCCGTCTCCCCCCAATACCTGTCCGATTTGGTGAGCTGGCACGCCATCGGCGCCCGCACGACGGAGTCCCAGACCCACCGCGAGCTGGCCAGCGGGCTGTCCACGCCGGTGGGCTTCAAAAACGGGACCGACGGCGACATCCAAGTCGCCCTCGACGCGATCAAATCCGCCGCCGCGTCCCATCATTTCCTGGGCGTGGACCCCGACGGGCGCGTGTCCGTGTACCGCACCCGAGGCAACAAGAACTGCCACGTGGTCCTGCGCGGAGGGCGGGAGTCGAATTTCGACCGCGCCTCCGTGCTCTACTGCGCGGAAAAGCTCAAGATGGCCGGGCTCAACCACCGCCTCATGGTGGATTGCAGCCACGGCAACTCCAACAAGGATCACCGGCGTCAGCCCGCCGTCTTCGACGCCTGCCTGGAGCAGATCCGCTCGGGGACCTCCCCCATCTCCGGCATGATGCTCGAGAGCAACCTGTTCGAGGGCCGCCAGGACCTGCCCAAGGACTTCAAGAGCCCCGACCAACTGCGCTACGGGGTCTCCGTCACCGACGCCTGCCTGGGATGGGACGAGACGGAACGGCTCATCCTCGGCGCGGCACGGGCACGATCGCGATAGCGACCCCCAGGACGACCGCCGCCATGCCGGCGCGCGCGCCGGGAGGGAACGCCTCGTGCAGCACGGCCCAGCCCAGCAGCACGGCGACCAGCGGGAAGATCAAAGTGATCAGGCTCAGGCGCGTGGCATCCATCACCTTGACCAAAGAGTAGTAGGACAGGAAAGCGGCCACGGAGCCGATCACTCCCAGATAGACGATCGCCGCGACGTTCGCCGCCGACCACGCCACGACGGCGCCGCGCTCGAAGACGGCGCTCAGGCACAGCAGCAGGGCGGCGCCGATCGTCATGCCCAGAGCGTTCATGACGAACACGTCCAGATCCTTCCCGTATTTCTTCACGCTGACCAAATTCGCCGCCGACGCAAGCACGGAAACGAACGCGACCGCCATGCCGACGACCTGCTCCCGCGCGACGGATTCCGACGGCCAGAACAGGACGGCCGTCCCCGACATGGCGACGACGATCCCCGCGATCTTACGCGCCGACAGCGCTTCCGATTTCATCCAAAAGCGGCTCAGCAGCGCGGTCGCCAGCGGCATGGTGCAATAGAGAATCGCCGCTAAGCCGCTGGAAATGTACTGCTCCGACCAGTACACGCAGGAGTAGGAAACGGTGAAGCCCAACAGACCGCACGACCACACCGCGTATTTCCCGTTGGAATCCAACCGGATCTTCGTCCCGCGCGCGGCGAGGAGGCCGAACAGGACCGTCGCGGCCAAAGCGAACCGCAGGCCCGCGCCCAAAAACGGCGGCACGCCGACCAAGCCGACCTTGATGACCAGCCAGGTGGAGCCCCAGATCAGGCAGATCAGCGCGTACAGCGCCGGAACCCAGGGGCCGCCGCGCGTCATCGCGAGACCGGCTTGGGGCGCTCGGCGAGAGGATACGAGCCCAAAACCTTCACGTCCCGCGCGGCGCCGCGCAGCTCGACGAGCGCGGCCGCCACGGCCTTGTCCTTCATCCCGCCCAACAGGTCCACGAAGAACGAATACTCGAATGGATTCGACGGAATGGGACGCGACTCGAGCTTGGTCAAGTTGATTTTGTGGGCGGCGAACAGCTGCAGGCACTCGAGCAGCGCTCCGGGCCGATGGTGGACGGAGAAAGCCACGCTGGTCTTCTCCATCATCTGCGCGGGCGGGACCTTGTCCTCGCGACGGAAGGCCAGGAAGCGCGTGTAGTTCCCCTGCACGGTCTGGACGTTCTCGGCCAGGACCGCAAGACCGTACACCTCCGCGCAGCGCTTGGAGGCGATCGCCGCCTCGCCCGGCAGTCGGCGCTGGGCGACCAGCTCCGCCGCGCCGGCGGTGTCGTACTCGGGCACGGCCTTGAGCTTGCGCTGATTCAGGAAATCGCGGCATTGGGCCAGGGCGATGGGGTGGGAATAAACCGCGGTGAGCGTCTCGATGCGCTCGCCAGGCCGCGCGAGCAGGCAATGGTCGATGGGAAGATAGGCCTCGGCTACGGCGAACACCTTGCGCTCCAGGAGGAGGTCGGCGTTGACGCCCACCGCGCCCGCGATGCTGTTCTCGACCGGCACGAAGCCGGCGTCCGCGCGGCCGTCCTCCACCATGTCGAAGACTTGTTCGCTGAAGGCGCAACTGATGGGCTCGGCGTCCGCGCCGTAGTGCTTGCGCAACGCCGCCTCGCTGTAGGCGCCGGGCACGCCCTGGTAGGCGACCTTCATTTGCGCACCTTCCGGTCGGTCGCGGCCATGGCGGCCAGGAAACGGCGGCGCATGGGGGCCGCGAACGCATTGAAGCGATTCATGTCTTCAAACAGCTCCCAACTGTCGTTTTGAACCGTTTCCAGGATGCGCAGGAGCCGTTTGTAGCCTTCGGTGTCCACTCCGGTCGTCTTCGCGCCGGACGCGATGAGGCCGCGCCCGATGAAGTGGGTCAATACGAGCGAGGACGCCATCCGGCGGTCGTGCTCCCGCGGGCTCATTTCTATGACATTCAATCCCTTGCGCCGAAGCACGCCCTTGGCGCGCGCATAATCCCCGCTCTTCATGCGCACCCGGCACAGAACGATCTTCCGTCCTTCCAGGGAATCGGCGGCGCTGTCGGGACCGAAATTGGGATGCGTGGCGAGCAGACCGACGGTCTTGGGCAGATATTTTTTCATGACTCGCACCGGATGCTCCTTCACGGAGCACGCGTCCACCACCAAAGCGTCGGGCCGCACCAGGGTCCCGATCCGTTCCACCACGCTTTCAAACGCCGCCATCGGCACGCATAAAACCACTATGTCCTGGGCGCAGGCCTGAGCCAAGCTCGCCGGAACGGCCCCTGACGCGCGCGCCTTTCTTCCATCGAGCTTCACGTCATAAACAAATATTTTGACGTCCTCGGCGAAGTGCCGCACCAACAGGCGCCCCAACCGACCGAACCCGATCAATCCCGCCGTCATAGGACGTTCGTCATCCGCGAGAATCCCTCGCGCAGGACGTCCTCCGGCGCGGAGAAGCTCAGCCGCAGATATCCCTCGCGGCCGAAGGCCGAGCCGGGAACCACGGCCACGTTGCCTTTTTCCAAAAGATGAGACGCTAAAGCCGCGCTGTCCTGGAAACGGGAGCCGAGGTGCATCCTCGCGTCGGCAAAAACGAATAATCCGCCCTGGGGCTTTACGCCACTGAACAGCTTCGCGGCGAGTTCCCAGGCGACATCCCTTCGTTTTTCGTGAGCGGCCCGCCACGGCCCGCGGTGCTCCGTCAGGCCCAGCGCGGCGATCGCCCCGTACTGCGCGAAGGTGCAGACGTTCCCCGTCACGTGTCCGTGTATCCGAGCGGCGTTCTTGATCAGCTCGGCCGGGCCCGCGGCATACCCCACGCGGAACCCCGTCATGGCGAAGCTCTTGGAGCAGGTCTGAACCGTGACGGTCCTCTTCGCCGCCGCTTCGCCCAACGAGGCCAGGCTCACGTGCCGCCCTTCGTACACCAAGCCCTCGTACGCCTCATCGGCGATGATCGTCAAATCATGCTTTTCGGCGAGTCCCGCGATGGCGCGCAGCGCCGTTTCCGGATACACCGCGCCCGTGGGATTGTTCGGCGTATTCAGGATGATCGCGCGGGTCCGCGAGGTGACGGCGGCCGCCAGCGCGTCGATCAC
Source organism: Elusimicrobiota bacterium (assembly GCA_028871595.1). The sequence goes on along the minus strand of JAGWMT010000192.1, from coordinate 1,296 downwards.
AGGCTGATGGTCGTCGCCCGTCGGCACCAGCACCGGCCGCGCCCCGGAGAGCTTCACGGCCTCGGGAAACGTCACCCAGCACGGCGCGGGAATCAGCACCTCGTCGCCGGGATCACACAGCGCCTGCAGGACCTCGTAGATCGCCTGCTTGGCGCCGTTGGTCACCAGGATATTCTCCGGCGCGGTCCGCACGCCGTTGTCACCGTCCAATTTCCGCACGATGACGGCCTTGAGCTCCGCCAGGCCCGAGGAACTGGAGTACTTGGTCCTTCCGGCACGCAGGGCGGCCTCGACGGCGCGGACCACCGCCTCCGGAACGGGCAGGTCGGGCTCGCCCTCGAGAAGGCCGATGATGTCCCGCCCCTCGCCCCGCAGGCGCGCGACCGCATTCGACAGCCGCAGCGTCTCCGATTCGGCGAGCGACAGGGCCCGGCTAGAAAACCTCATGGTACTGCACTTCCTTGGAATTCATCATGATCAGGCGGAACAGCACTTCGACGAATTCCTCGTTGAGCTTCTTCTTGGCGCCGCGCTTCTTCACCCGGTCCACCAAGGCCTGCTCGCGCTTGCGGTCGTAGATGGGAACCTTCAGCACCTTCTTGATCTTGGCCAGCTCGATGACCAGCTTGCGCCGTCGCGCCAGCAGTTCCACGACTCCGTCGTCCGCCTTGTCGATCCCGACGCGGATGCGGCGGAGGTCCTTCGCGAAGGTTCGGGCCATGATTCAACCATCATATGAAATTCCCGCCGCGGCTCCCCCGCCGGAAAACGCGCCGGCGCGAGTTTTGATCTGCTAACCTTTTGATATGGCTCGGCTGAAGATCGCGGGAAAGATCGTCACGCTCATCCTTTTGTCGTTCCTTGCGGCGCTGATCGTCGGCCGGACGCCGATCCCGCAGTCTTACGCCCTGGCGGTGCTCGTCTCAGTGATCGCCTGCCCCCTGCTTCTGGGCATCACCGGCGCGCGTTTATTGCAGCTGGGCCCCGTCCCCACTATGGTTGGAATCAACCTCATCCCGGTGCTTTCCGCACTGGACGACCTCTTCCGCCTTGGCGACCCCGTCCAACTCCGCTGGCTCGTCGCCTCCATCCTGTTCGCTTGGGCGGGCTGGAGGCTAGGCCGGGGCGCGTCGGCGACTGTTGGCGCCACCTGGGTATGCACATGACGCCAGCTATTGAATCAGGCGCCTTTTTGGATATCACCCACGGGCATGTGGTCGACGGCCATGGCTTGTTGAACCAGCCGGTAGAACACCATGCCGCGATCCGGGGACTTCCGGCGATTGAAGCGGAACG
>JAGWMT010000191.1 GCA_028871595.1 Elusimicrobiota bacterium | reverse complement strand
CGGGAAACACCGGAGCGCAAAGCGGCGATCAGGGCGCGCGGAGACATGGGCGTCATTATATGATGCACCCCGACGGCCGCGCTACCTTTTCCGCCACAACAGCGGCGGCTCGGGCACTTCCGGCGTGGGCGCCTCGGGGACGCGGCTGGGGCCGAAGGCCTCGGGCACGGGGAGGACGTCGCGCTCGATGCGGATGGGCGGCAGCGTCACCGCGGGGGTGTCCTCGTCCACCTCGAAGCGGCCGGGGCTTCCCAGGATCTGGCCGCGCAGCTGGTCGGTCCGGCCCAGCAGGCCCAGCTCGTACTCGCCGGGACCCAGGTCGGTGAATTGGAATTCGCCGTTCTCGTCCGGGAACGCCGACGAGGACAGCAGGCGCTCGCCCGGCGCGTCCGCGGTGGTCCGCCAAATGGCGAAAAGCCCGACCAGCACGGAGCCGGCCGGCCGTCCGTCCAGCTGGACCGAGCCGCTCACGCGCCCCGTGCGGAACGTCTCCAGCGGGGCGACCTCCAGCTTCTTCTCGCTGACCATCATCAGGCTGTCGAGGCGGGCCAGCCAGAACCGCGCCTTGGGCTCGTCGTCGTAACGCGCGTAGGCGGCGGCGAAGTCCTCGAAGATATATTGACTGGCCGTGACCTGCTCGAACCCGCCGGACCCCGGCACGGCCATGGCGGCCAGTTCCTCCAATTTGTCGTAGCGCTCCGCGGTCAGCGGGCCCACCTTGATCAGGTCCAAAGCGCCGCGGTAGTCGGGATGAGCGCGGCCGGGCGCGGCCAGCATCATGGCGTCCAGGGCGCGGTCGGTCTCCCACCACATCAGCCAGCCGCGGCGCAGGTCGGACAGGGCCTCGGCGGCGAACACGTCGCGGTAGCCGGCCTTCTTCAAAAAAGACTCCAGCTTGGTCAAAGTCTCCGGGGTCAAGGACACGCCCTGATCGGCCATGCGCGCGGTCTCGCGCGCCACCGCGTGGCCGCGGCTGGGAACAAGGCGCACCTCCGCGGCCGACTCGGCGTCGGCGTTCGTGGGGATGCCGGCGGCCTCGGCCAGGGACTTGGGCCCCAGGCCCCACCAGCGCGTGAGCGCGTACTCGGTCCCCGCGGTGGGCACGGCCCACAGCACGGCAGCCAGCAGGATCAGCTTCCCCGCGTGGGGCCGGACCTCCTCCAAAAGAATGGCGGCGGCCACGCCGGCCGCGGTCAAAGCGAACGCGGCCCCCAGCAAAGCGGCCAAAAACGGCCCGGCGAACACGCCGCCGTTCATCTCGATGGCCCGCGACAGCACCGGCCAGCGCGACGCGCACCAGCCCAAGGCGCTCACGGTCAGGCCGAAGGCGGCGCCCAGGCGCGCGCGCCGGCCCGCGACGGCGAAAGCCGCGGCTCCCAGGATGGTGCCGGCCAGCTGCAGGCCGACGGCGGCCAGGGGAGACAACTGGTCGGGAAAGGCGTCCGGGAAGAGGCGGACGTTCGCGGTCCAGCTGAGCATGGTCCAGCTCAGGGCGGCCAACAGGAAAGCGGTCACGACGGAACGGAACCGCCCGTGTTCCTCGGGGGGACTCAGCAGGAAGTACAACGTCCCCGCGAGGACGGCCGACAGGATCGAACGCTCGAGCAAAGTTACTCCTCGTCTTGCTGCAGCTTGCCCAGGACGGTGAAGTCCTCAAGGGTGGTGACGTCGCCGCGCACGGCGCCGCCGGCGGCGATTTCCCTCAGCAGGCGGCGCATGATTTTGCCGGAGCGGGTCTTGGGCAGCGAATCGGTGAAGCGCAGTTCGGCGGGACGGGCGATGGCGCCGATGGCCTTGGCGACATGTTCTCTCAATTCGTCCTTGAGCTCCGGCGACGGAAGCTTTCCGCCCTTCAAGGTCACGAACGCGGCCACGGCCTGGCCGAGCAGTTCGTCGGGACGTCCCACGACGGCGGCCTCGGCCACGGACGGGTGCCCCACCAAGGCGGACTCAATTTCCATGGTCGACAACCGGTGGCCGGCGACGTTCAACACGTCGTCGATGCGGCCCAGGATCCAAAAATAGCCGTCCTTGTCGCGCCGGGCGCCGTCGCCGGTGAAATAAAATCCGGGGATCTGGGACCAGTACTGTTTCTTGAAGCGTTCATCGTCGCCCCAAATGGTGCGGAGCATGGCGGGCCAAGGGCGGCGGACCACCAGATAGCCGCCGGAACCAAGGGGAACGGAGTTGCCTTTCATGTCCACGACGTCGGCCTCGATGCCGGGAAGGGGAATAGTGGCCGAGCCGGGCTTGGTGGCGGTGGCGCCGGGAAGAGGGGAGATCATGATGGCGCCGGTCTCGGTCTGCCACCAGGTATCAACGATAGGGCATTTCTTGCCGCCGATCACATCTTTATACCAGCGCCAAGCCTCTGGGTTAATGGGCTCACCGACGGTGCCCAATAAACGGAGCGAAGACAAGTCGTGCTTCTTCGGGTGCTCTTCTCCCAGACGCATGAACGCGCGTATCGCCGTGGGCGCCGTATAGAAAATACTCACTCGATGCCGGGCGATGATCTCCCAGAAGCGGTCGGGGCGGGGGTGCATGGGGGCGCCTTCGTACATAAACACGGTGGCGCCGTTGGCCAGGGGGCCGTACACGACGTACGAATGGCCGGTGACCCAGCCGATATCGGCGGAACACCAGTACACGTCGGTGTCGTTCAGGTCGAAGACATGTTTCGTGGTCCACGCCGTTTGGACCAAATACCCGCCCGTGGTATGAAGGACTCCTTTCGGTTTCCCAGTACTGCCGGACGTATAAAGGATGAACAGGGGGTGCTCGGAATCCAAGGACTCGGCGCGGCACTCGGTGCCGGCCTTGGCCATCAAGCGGTGCCACCAGTGGTCGCGGCCTTCGGTGATGGATACATCCGTATTCGTTCGCTTTAATACAACGACGGCGCTCACGGTGGGGGTCCCCAACTTGAGGGCCTCATCCACGGCGTCCTTCAGACGAACGACGGTTCCTTTTCTCCAGCCGCCGTCCGCCGTGACAACCACTTTCACGCCGGCATCATTAATTCTGTCGCGAAGGGCTTCAGCCGAAAATCCGCCGAACACGACGTTATGCACGGCGCCGATGCGGGCGCAGGCCAGCATGGCCACCGCGGCCTCGGGGACCAAAGGCATGTAGATGGCGACGCGGTCGCCCTTGGTGACGCCTAGGGTTTTCAAGGCGTTGGCGAATTGGCTGACGTCCCGGTGCAACTGGAGATAGGTCAAAGTGCGCGTCTCGCCGGTTTCGCCTTCCCAGATCAGGGCGGCTTTGTTCCGGCGGGGGCCGTCCAGGTGGCGGTCCAGGCAGTTGTGGGCGAGGTTGAGTTTTCCGCCGACGAACCATTTGGCGTGGGGGAGTTTCCACTGGAGGACTTTCTTCCAGGGCTTGAACCATTCAAGCTGGTTGGCGGCGGCGGACCAGAACTTCTCGGGGTTCGCGGTGGCGTACTTCTGCAGTTTCGCGCGGGCGGAGGGGCCGGAGATCAGGGCCTTCTCGACGAAGGCGGTGGGGGGGGGGAAGGAGCGGTGCTCCTTGAGAAGGACGCGGATGTCTTTTTCGATCGGCGGATTCTCCATGGAGGCCAGAATAACATTTTCCGGCCCCGGCGGAATCCGTGCCGAGACATTGATTCTTCCCGGAAGCGGGGCTACACTGCGAAAGGAATCGAGCGATGATCCGACTCCTGCTCACGGCGGCGGCTCTCTTGATCGCACCGGCGGCATTCGCCCAAGCCGATGCGCCCCTCAGCATTGTGGTGAGCGAAAATGCGCCCACGGCAAGCACTCAGACCACGGCCAAACCCGATGCGTTGCTTGTACGCCTCGATCATTCGCTGACAAAGGCACGCGACGCCAAGTCCAACGGCCGATTGAACGAAAAGGATTATCAGAAGTTCGCGGCCAAATTTCGCGGCGGCCTCGCCGAAGCGATGGGACGAATCAAGCCTTCTCCCGCGAATACGGCGCTCCATGCCCGCATCCTTTCTCACCTCGATGATCCGCGGCAAGCCATGTCGGAACTCGGCGCGGCCATCAAAAGCGCTCCGGGCAACATCGACTTGCGCGTGGCCGCCAGCCAGATCGAATTCGACCGGAAGGACTACCCAGCCGCGCTGGCCCAAGCGAACGCGGCTCTTGAGATCGACCCGCAGAATAGGGAAGCGCTGATGTTCAAGCACTTCAGCCAAGGCCGGATGTCGCCCGCCTCCGACGCGGACACCGGGCCGAGCACCAGTCCTTGATTCGCGCATGCCGATTGGACGGTCCCGGCCAAAACCGACATTTCCCCTGACGCGATGTCTTTCATACGCAAAGGAATCGCGGAGCGACGAGCCGGCGACATGGCGGCAGCTCAGCGCGACATTCAAGCCGCGATGAACGCCGATCCGACCTCGCATAGCGTCCAAGAAGTCTACGAGACGATGCGCGCGGACCAGACAAGGCAGGCGGAAACGAAATCCTACGTTCTTAATGCCGCCTCCGCGATGAAAGCGGGACGCGGCGGCGAGGCGGTCGCCTGGGCGCAAAAAGCCTACGACCGAACTCCGGACGAGGAGACTTTGGCCGTCTTAGAAAAAGTCCGGCACGACAGCGCCGATCTTGCCGTAAAGCGCGTTGCCGCGACTCCATCAGAGGACGCTCATTCACATGGTCCGAAGGGCAACGGATCTCCGCTGTGGCCTCTATTTCCTGCCTTTATTTTAGGAGGAACGGCTTATTCGGTCATCAAGAGTCGCAGAACGGTGGAGTCCGAGGACGGGGACAACGAGGACGCCCGTCCACAGCCGGGCGAAGGGCAACGTTTCGTAGCCGGCGCTCTGCTGGCAGGGATGGCAGGAGCAGGACTCTATTTTGCCGGAGCTTATGTTGTTCCGGCCATTCTTCAATACGCCGCCGGACCGGGAAGCGAACAAGTAATGCGTCTGGCCCAATCCGAAGCAGGTTCGATCAATCCCACAACGCAAGCGAACGGCAGCATGACTTCTCTTTACCGCGCAATGAGCCCGGCGGAGTACGACGAATTGATGCAAACCCGAATGTTCAAAAACAGTATAAATTCTCTTGAGGGGAAGTTCTTCGCCGAATCCGCTGAACACGCGACCGAATGGGGCGAGAAGTTAAACGGCAACGATCATTTTCGCGTCGTTCGAATTCTCGTCCCCAAGAATCTCGCCGATTCCATGATGCACTGGGGAAGGCTGGACGGCATCGGTCCAGCGCGTTATGCCGATCTCGACCTGCTTAATCACGCAAACCCAACGATCACGACGGTCAAATGACAAAACAAATCAGAGCGACATTGCATTGGCTGAAACCGAGCGAGGGCGGGCGCCAGCATCTGCCCGCGGGCCCTAAGTATGTGACCGCAGCAAGATTCCCCGGGCAAGACGCAACCTGGGAAAAAGAGGCCTGGAGTCTTGTCGTTGAATTCATCGACCGCCCGAACGAATCATTCGATCATCAAGTCCATGTTAGCTACCTAACTAACGGCCCAGCAAAGCACTTGCAAGCGGGGAAGGCCTTCGAATTAATGGAGGGATCGAAACCCGTTGCCCATGGACGCATCCTCGATTGAGGAAATCCCAGCCATCGCCCATTCGCGCAAAACGAAATGGGAGTAAGCCGAGACGCATGCTGGTCAATGTATATTTCAACCCTGGCGACGACGGGGCAGCAATGAGTTTCGGATATCGCGGCTCACCCTGCCGCATAGATCTAGGTTTTGACGCCACCTTAGACTTCCACCTTTACGCGATCGACTGGCGACCGAGCCGCATCGTGTGGTCAGTGGACGGCAGGATCGTTCATGAGCGGGTGGGCTGGGACCCTACTCCACATCCACATCTTCCAATGCGCCTACACGCCAACCTGTGGGCTCCTCGCTCCGAAAAGCTCGCCGGACGAATTGACGAAAAGGTCCTGCCTGCGACCGCAAATTTCAGAAACATATCGGTGTGGACCTGAAAGTGGAACCATCGGCCCGCTCCTTTCAAATGCCCGGTCGCTTTTATCCCGCTAGTTTCCTATAATCCCCACCATGCTCCCCACTTATAGACCCCACAAACGCAAGCGTGCCAAGACCATCGGATTCCGCGCCCGCATGAAGACCGCCGGAGGACGTAAAGTCCTCAAGGCGCGCCGCTTCAAGGGCCGCCACAGCCTGACCCACAAGCAGGCTTGACCCCGGCGTCCGGCTTCGGGGCCGGCGCGAGGCTGAAGGACGGTGCCGAATTCAAACGGATCTTCGAG
>JAGWMT010000190.1 GCA_028871595.1 Elusimicrobiota bacterium | reverse complement strand
GTGTCCGACCGCGTCTGGCTGCGCAGCCAGGAGTGGGTGACCGAGTGCCAGCCCGTCGGCGATCCCCGCCACGGCGGCGGCCAGACCTGCTGGGACCGCCCCGGCATGAGCTGGAGCCAGGGCGTGCAGGTCACGCTTCAGAACCGGCCGGCGCTGCTCCCTTGGGAGCGCGACAGCTTCCGCGTCTGCCTTCAGGGTCCTTGGGTTTACACCGACACCATCGAGGCGGCGTACGACTACAAAAACGTCTCGTCGGGGCGCGACGGCGGCGACATCGTGCTGGCCGCCGGCCGCCGGACGCCGGAGTCTCCGGATCCCGTCGGCGTGCTGGCCGACCTGGGCGCCCAGTTGAAGCTGAACTTCACCGACAAGTGGGCGTCGTACTACGCCGGCGAGAAGATCGTCCTGAAGGTGGAGCTCAAGAAGGTGGTCAAGTTCTGGCCCGACGCCACGCTCCTCGACAAGGAAGTGACGCTTCCCGTCGCCGCGTCGTACGCGGTGGACTTGAACCAGTTCGCCGGCTCGTTCTCCTCGAAGCCCGAGGCGGGCAAGCAGTACTACGTGAAGTATTCGATCAAGCGCGTGGGCTCCGTGTCGAACGATCATGACACGAAGGCTCTGGAGACCGCGAAGATCTCCTACGCGCCCGCGTCCATCGCCTTCGCGCGGTAAATTCCCGCCGCCGCCGGAACGAAGCCCCGCCGGGGAATCCCGGCGGGGCTTCTTTATTTCGGGAGGAGGACGGCCGTGCAGTCCTCCAGGGATACCGTGGGCCCCGTCGAGGCCGCGACGTAGAGATCGATGTGATGGTCGCCCGCGCAGCTGGAGCATTCGTCGTGGATCAGCCGTACGCCGAGGGAGTGATTCCGGCAGGTCAGCCGGACCGTCCGGCCGAGAGGAAAAAGGGAGTTGCCGTCGCGGACCGCGGCGCTCAGGCCCGCTCGAAGTGGACGTTCGTCAGAGGCGAGCGGGGTTTTGGCCAGGCTGAAGACGGCGAGGCGTCGGCGCGCCTTCCACTGGTCGAGGATGAGGAAGCGATAGCCGGCGGCCAAGGCGGCGGAGAGCGCGCGGTCGCTCCGGTGGTACGCGGGTTCGATTTCGCCGCTGCCTTCCATGGCCGCGCCGGCGATGTCGGGCAGGCGCGGGTCCGACGAATCCCGGTCCGCGAAGCCGGCGACGAACAGGCTCCAGTGGAAGCGCCCGTCGAGGGGTGATTTCCAGCGAATCCGCTCGGCGGGCGCGGAGCCGAAGTCGCGCTCGCGCGGCGTCGCGTAGATCGTCAACGTCACGGGGATGGGCGACGGCGCCGCGTCGGCGAAGGCGAGCGAGAACGCGACAAGCAGGAGCGGCGCGCGCATGGAGAGCCTTATACCAAAGAAGAAGCCCCGCCGTTGTTTCACGGCGGGGCTTCGATTTTACCTGGAGAGAAAGGCGTCTAGGGGCGAGCCGTCTGGGCCACGACCATGATCTCGACCGGACCCTTGCCGGCGTTCACGGTCACGAAGCCGTTGAGGGCCTGGGCGCCCACGTCGGTGCGCTCGGTCTTCAGGGTGACGGCCATGCCCGGCGCGGGCAGGATCGCGTCGATGCGGAGGTCCGGGTTCTTCACCAGGCATCGGCCGTAGATCTTCACGAAGTCGGAGCCGTTCTGGATGTCCCGGACCACGGTGACCAGGATGCACTGCTTGAGCGCCTCCTGGACGGCGCTGACCGATTCCGGAGCGACCTCACCGCGAGCCAGAAGGCGCACGGGGTGCCCGAGGATCTCGTTGTGGCGGCGCGCCAGGGAGCTGACCAGGTCGCGGTAAGGCTTGGAGTCCGCGGTGAGGTCGGTCTTCAACAGGAGGCCCGGGGTGGCCGGGTAGCCGGCGGCGGTGGCGCGCAGGAAACCGCCCTGCAGAACCAAAGACGATTGATACTTCTCGCCGACGGCCTTGAGGCAGGGGGAGGCCATGTCGGCCGCTTCCTGCAGCGTCCAGGCGCGGAAGGACTTGATGTCCAGGACGCCGCACGCGCCGACTCCGGCGAACGCGTCCTCGAGGATGAAGGGAGAGATGGTCTCGGCGGCGGCGGCTTCGAAGCCGCGGGCGCCGAACGCGAGGGACTCGGACTGCGCGCGCGCGGTGGCGGCGAGAGCGGCGAGGGCGACGACCGTCAGGAGGAGCTTGTTCATGCCCTCAGAGTACCCAAAAGGCCTAGGGGCCAATTAGGACTTTCGTCAATTTGCGAAGTTGACCGGGATCAACCCGCGTCAGAACTTGACGGCGGGAGCCGCGGCGGCGGCGGGCGCGGCCGCGAAATACGGCCGCTCCTTGAAGCCGCCGAAGCCGGCCAGCAGCGAGCCGGGAAACACCTTGATCGCGGTGTTGTACTCCTGCGCCGCGTCGTTGAAGTCCTTGCGCGCGACGGCGATGCGGTTCTCCGTCCCCTCGAGCTGGACTTGAAGGTCGCGGAACCCTTGGGTGGACTTGATGTCGGGGTATTTCTCCACGACCACCATCAGGTGCGACAGGGCGGACGACAGGCCCGCCTGGGCGTTCTCGAAGTTCTTGAACGCCGCTTGATCGTTGAGGACGCCCTTGTCCACCAGCATGGAGCCGACGCGCGAGCGGGCCTCGACGACGGCCGTCAAGGTTTCCTTCTCGAACTTCGCCGAGCCTTTCACCGTCTCGACCAGGTTCGGGATCAGATCGAAGCGGCGCTGGTACTGGCTCTCGACCTGCGCCCAGGCCTTGCTGACGTTCTCGTTGTGCGCGACCAGGCCGTTGTAGGCCCCGGCGGCCCAAACGCCGACCAGAAGAGCGAGGAGGACGACGCCGCCGAGGATCGCCGCGAGAGTTTTCATGAGGCGAGTCAATCACTTCCCGGCTGCGGGCGTCAAGTTTACTTCCAATTCGCGCAGCGCCGGGAGACCCAGCGGTAGTTCTCGGGGACGTCGATGACGGCTTGGCGCTCGGCCAGCGTCTCCTTGAAGCGGGCGTACACCGGCTTGGCGGCCTTGTCCACCATCTCCTCGATTCGGCGTTCCGCCTCGGCGCGGTCGGCGACCGCCAAAGGCGTTCCACGCGCCGGCAGCCAGTCGGCGCGGGCCAGCGCGCGGCGCATCTCCCCGGCGTACTCGTCCAGCGTGTCGCGGTGTATCTCCTCGTGTTGGCGTTCGTGAGCCAGGACCTGCTCCGACTCGCAGCTGTCCTCGGGGTAATCCTTCGGCACGTAAATGGTGATGCTGGTCGGCGTCATGTTGACGGTCAAGTGGTCGATCCACGCGCATTCCGGCCCGCCGAAAAGGTGCGGCTCGACCGCGATGGCGGTTTTGTACGCCAGGCGGTGCTCGGCCAGGGTCAAGCCCTGGATCTCGCCTCCGGGCCCCAGCGCCTCGGTGCCGGGGAGGCGGGCCAGCCGGGTCAGGTCCAGGTCCCGGCGGACCACGGCGGTCACCGAGGAGACCACGACCTCCACCGGCGGCAGGCGCTCCCGCGTCAAATCATGGGGGCACGCGACTCCCGAATATCCCGGGCCGCGCCCGCAGGCGGCGGAAGCGAGCGCCGCGACGGCGAAGAAAACCCGGGGCCGCATTGCCGCAGTATAACGGTATAATGCGAGCCTTGAAAGGCCTCCCCACTCACGTCTTCAAGCTGTCCAACGGATTGAAGGTCGTCGTTCAGACCGACCGTTCGGCCCCGCTGGTCGCGGTGTCGCTGACCTACCGCGTCGGCTCGTTGGACGAGGAAAAGGGCCGCGCCGGCTTCGCGCACTTGTTCGAGCACCTGATGTTCCAGGGCACGAAGAACCTGCCCCCGAACGAGGTCTCGCGCCTGGTGGAGACGAACGGCGGCGTGGACAACGCCTACACCATGAAGACGAACACGACCTACCACGAGGTCGTGCCGTCCTGGGCGCTGGAGGCCGTGCTCTGGGCCGAGGCCGACCGCATGCACGGCCTGCTGATCTCGCCGCGCGAGCTGGAGATCGAGAAAAGGGTCGTCCTGGAGGAAATGGGGCAATCCTACGGGAACCAGCCCTACCGCCGCGCCACCGACGCCGTGATGGGCGAGCTGGCCTTCTCGCGCTGGGAAAATTCCCACCCCACCATCGGCGACGACGCGGACCTGCGCGCCGCCGACTTGGAGGACGTGCGCCGGTTCTACGAAAAACATTACGGCCCGAACAACGCCGTGCTGGCCTTGGTCGGCGATTTATCCGTTGCCGACGCGCGCCGGTTGACGTGCAAGCATTTCAGCCCGGTCAAGCGCCGCGCGTGCCCGAAGCGCCCGACCATCGTGGAGCCGCGCCTCGTCGGCACGCGGCGCCGGCGCGTCTCCGACCCGCTGGCGAAAAGCCCCTTGCTGGTGGCCGGCTGGCACTCGCCCAAGCGGGGGAGCGCCGACTACTGGGCGCTGACCGTGCTCACCGCCATCCTGGGGAGCGGTGAGGACAGCCCGCTGCACGAGGAATTGGTCAAGAAGACCCGCCTGGCCTTGTCGGCCAGCGCGCACATGCCCTATTGGTCCAGCCATTCGAACGGGCGCGGCGCCGACCTTTTCGCCGTGTTCGTTTCGCCGCGCGCGGACGCGGACCTGGGCGACACCTTGGCCGCCGCCGACCGCGTCCTGGAGCGTTTCCGCCGCGCCGGTCCCACCGAGGAGGAGCTCGCGCGCGCGAAGATCCAGCTGGAGCGCGCGTGGCTGGACGGCCAACAGTCGCTGATCGACCGCGCGCAGACCCTCAGCTCGTACGTCGCGCTGATCGGCGACCCCGCCGGTTTTTGGCGGGATTTCGCTCGCCTGCTGAAGATCGGGCGCCGCGACGTGACCTTGGCCGCGCGCCGCTGGACCGGAGCGCGCGGCCGGGCGGTGCTGGAAGTGGTCCCGGGCGAGCCCGTCGCCGCTCCGCCGCCGCTTCCCGCCGCCGAACCGCCGGCCGAGGAGCCGCGCGGCCCCGCCGCGCCGCCGCCGCCCCCGGGGCCGACGCGCGCGCCCGTCCTGCCCACTCCCGCGCGGTTCTCGCTCAAGAACGGTCTCGATGTGCTGGTGGTGCGCGACGCGCGCCTGCCATTGATCGAGGCGCGCCTGGGCCTGCGCGCGGGGCGCGCCCACGAGATCGCGGGGGAGGAAGCCCTGTCGCCGGCCTGCGAGGAACTCCTGCTCAAGGGCTGCGCGGGCCAGGACGCGGCCGCCGTGGCGCGGGCGTTCACCGGCCTGGGCTGGTCCGTGGGCGCGGGCAGCGAGGCGGAATGGATGAAGGTCTCCGCGTCGGGCCTGGCGCGCACGTTCGACGCCTTCGCCGTCGAGCTGGCGCGCGTGCTGACCACCGCCTCCTACCCGGACGACGAGGTGGCCTTGTGGCGCGAGAACGCCGTCGAGGAGCTGGCCATGCGCCGCGCGCAGCCCTCGTTCCTGGCCGAGGAACGCCTGCGCGCCGAGCTGTTCCCGGGCCATCCGTACGGCCGCGGCACTCCCGACGAGGACGCCATCGGCGCCGTGACGCCCGCGCGCCTGCGCGCCTATCACGCCGCCCGCCTGCGGCCCGCCGGCGGCTATCTGATCCTGGTCGGCGACCTGGAACCCGCGAAGGCCCGCGAGACGCTGGAGAAAGCGTTCGCTGCGTGGACCGCGGCCGGGGCGCCGTCCGAGCCGCCGCCGCTGCCCGACCACGGGATCGCGCGCGTGGCGCTGATCGACCGTCCCGGCTCCGCGCAGGCCAGTCTGATCGTCGCGCACACGTCGGTCATGACGCCGAACGACGACGACTATCTGGACTTCATCGCCGCCAATCACGTCCTGGGCGGGACGGCGAACTCGCGCCTGTTCGAGAACCTGCGGACGCGCCGCGGCTTTACCTACGGGGCCTACTCCTCCATGGAGGTGTACGGACGCGGCGTGGTCTGGTCGGCGGGCGCCGACGTGCGCCCCGACGCCGCGCGCGCGGCCCTCGAGGAGATCCGCGCCGAAACCGAGCGGATGCGCTCGGAGCCCGTTCCCGCGGACGTTCTGGCGTCGTCCAAGCGCCACCTGGCCGGTCTGTTCCTGATGCGGCTGGCCTCCCTGGATCGCGTGGCCAGCTATCTGGCCGCCGTCGTGGAGAGCGGCCGCGATCCGGCGACGGTCATGGGCTCCTACCAGGCCCGGCTGGCCGCGGTCACGCCCGAGTCGGTCCTGGCGGCGTCGCGCGCGCGCCTGGATCCGGCGCGCTTCATCTCGATCGTCGTCGGCGACGCGAAAGCCCTGCGCCCGATCCTGGGGCTTTAGCGCGCGGGAGCGGCGGCGCGCAGGACCACGTCGTCGGTCGCCG
>JAGWMT010000189.1 GCA_028871595.1 Elusimicrobiota bacterium | reverse complement strand
TCCTATTCCGGCCCGTTTGATTCATTCGTTGTCTTCGCCTGTCGTCGCGCGAGTCGCTTCGCTTCATCAAATCCCCGCTGCCAATCATTGGGGCCCTTCGCGAAAAGACCGCCAATAGCGAAAAAATCTCTTATCACCATGGAGGTGAATCCGGCGAGAGCCAAGAAGCAGTTTGAAATCGATGTTATAAATCACGAAGCCGAAAATGGCGCAGCCCATGAGCCATGCGAGTTTTCTTCGTTTGGCGAAGGGCAGGCCCACCACAACTACCGCGAAAAGCGGGAGTAGTGGATATGCCAGCCACGCAGGTAAAAAGGCCAATTTGTGCAATTTCGTTCCGCAGGTCCAATATCGAGATTCCGCCAGGTGAGACGCGGGTTGGAATGGACTAAAACACCGCAGGCTATGTCAGCCTAGCACGGAAGCCGCGTCCGGCTAGGGCGCGAGGAGAGCGTCGAGTCGGCCCAAGACGTCATCGACAACGGACGAAGGCAGCCGGCAGGAGAACTTCGCTTGCCGGGCTTGCCAGTCGAGGCTTTTTACTTGGTCCGAAAGAACGACGCCGGACGTCTCCAGCCCCGCCGGCAGCGAAACCTCGAACGGATAGCCCTTGGCGCGGGAAGTAATGGGGCAGAAAATGGCCAGCCCCACCTTGCGGTTGTAGGCTTCCGGGGACAAGGTCAGCGCCGGGCGATGTCCGGCCTGTTCATGCCCCTTTTGGGGGGAGAAGGACAGCCACACCACGTCCCCGCGCTTCGGGCAGTACGGAGGTGTCACCAGATCTCCTTCCCCACGGGCGCGCCCCAGTCGGTTTCGGCGTGAAGATTGGCGCGCGTGACGCCCTTCAGCAGCTGGGAAAGGGAGACGCGGCGTTTCTTGGCAGGCCTCACGACGATGTGGCCGCTCTCAACGGTGAGGTCGACCGCGGACCCGGGGCGCAAGTCCACGTCTTTCGCGACGGAGCTGGGAATGCGCAGGGCCAGGCTGTTGCCCCATTTCTGGACGGTGGCGTTCATATCGGCACCCTCAAAAACGTATCTACAATGAGTATACATGATTGAATGCCCCCGTCAAGGGGCTCTATGCATACGATTGTGGGCCCGAAAAAGTTCCCTTCGCCCGGAGGCCGCGAAAGGATGCCGGCGCGCAAATTCAGCTGTCCGAATCCTTCATCAAGTCGAGGGCGTAGAGCTTCACGGAAGGATGGAGCCGGGCTTCAAGGCATTTGGCGTGGCAATAGAGGCCTTGCTGCGTCTTTTCGCCGCGCGCTTCATAGGCGGGGGTGTATGACAATGAGCCCGGATCGAACTTGGTCTTCAAAATCTCTTTGCCGCAGAAGCAGCACGCCCATTTGAATTCGTCGTTCATTCGCTGTTTCGGGCGTCTACCGGTTGCCGACGTGAGTCCGGATATCGTCAAGCGCGTCTTGAGCCTTGAATTCGCGCCAGATGGACCAGTGAAATGGCTGCGGCGCCTCGAACCCATCGGTCCTTGTGCTTCAGGAACGACAGGCAATGGCCCCGAATTGATCGCGCCGTCGCCGAATCTCGCGTCTTACGGAGGCCCGTCTTCCCCGTCGAACCCGTGCGCCGCGGAGGTCTCCTCGGACGTCTTCTTGCCGTCCAGCTTGACCTTCACCACCTTCACCGCGTCGCCGTGCAGCACCGCCACCTCGACCGTGTCGCCCGGCTTGGCCTGCGCCAGGAGCGCCGACAGGTCGTGGACGGACTGCCGCCCGCCCTGCGCCTGGATCATCTCCCCGCCCGCGCCCACGATCACGTCTCCCGGGACGATGCCGGCCTTCGCCGCCGCGGAGCCGGGGCGGACGAACTCCACCGCCACCCCCTGCTCCGGCTGCTGCGGGTTGGACAGGTCCGTGATGATCCCCAGCGCCGCCGTGTTGATGTTGCCCACCTGGTCGTACTGGATCAGGCCCCGCACGATGCTGGGCGCCGTGATGCTGAAGCCGATGCTCCCCGCGTTCTCCGGTCCCATCGTGTTCATCCCCACGATCTCCCCGCGCGCGTTGAAGAGCGGACCGCCCGAGTTGCCGTGCGTGATGGACGCGTCCGTCTGCAGATACTGCACGTACATGTTCGCCCGGGAGCCCAAACCGCTGACGATGCCCTTCGTGACCGTGAACGGCAGGCCCAGAGGATGGCCCATCGCGAAGACCTCGTCGCCTTCGCGCGGCGCCGTCGTGGCGAACTTGGAGAACGGCCACGCCATCGGCGCGCCGGTGTCCTTGTTGACCATCCGCGGCAGCTGCAGATACGCCTGGTCGCGGTCGTGGTTCACCGCCAGGATCTTCGCCGGGACCTTGTGCCCGTCGATCAGCTCCACTTCCACGATATCGCCCGCCTGCTTCACGCCCACCACGTGCGCGTTGGTCACGATGCGCCCGTCCGGCGTCACGATCGTCCCGGAGCCGATCGCGTAGCCCCCTTCCATTTGGACCACGATCTTCACCACCGACGGCTTCACCCGCGCGATCATGTCCTGCTGCGACTCGATCTGCGGCGCCGTGTCGGCCGCCGCGGCCGGAGCCGGAACGGCCGTCGTGTCGGCGGTCTTAGTCGGAGCCGTCGCGGTTTGCGCCATCGTGACCGAGCTGGCCGGAGACATCCCGTCGTGATGGACCGAGGACAGCCCGCCCAGCATGGAGACCGAGATCAGCCCCGCCACCATCAGGGCCTTCGCCCCGCCGGCCAGGCTTTTCAGATTGAACGCGCGCTCCTTGCGCGCCGAGCGCCAGTTGTACCACAGCGCCCCGATCCCGATGACGGAGGAAAGCGCCGTGTACACCAACGCCGCCGTCGGCCAGCCGAACGTCACTCCCAGGATCGCCGAGCCCAGCATGGCCGCGTTGAAGACCAGGTGCGCCACGAACGGCGCCGTCAGACCGCGCGTCTTGTACGCCGCCCGGGCCAGGAAGTAGCCGGCCACCATGTTCAGCGCGAAGATGGACGGATCCACGCCCCACGTGGCGAAGTGCGCGATCGCGAAGTGGTAGGACGAGCGCAGCGCCGCGATGGGGAAGGCGAAGTAGGAGATCAGCCCGCCGCCGTTGACCAGCAGCGCCTGCACCTTGGAGCGCAGGCCGGACGCGTCCGGAATCTGGTCCAGCCCCTTGGAGATCAGCCCCGCCAGCGGCTTGACCAAAGCCAGCGCGGCGAACACCACCCCGAAGCCCAGGAAGCGGTAGGTGAACTCTTCCATCCCCGTCGAGAGCGGAAGCGCCATGCCCAGGAACGGCAGCGGCGCGTGCGTCAGCGCGGCCACGATCTGCGTGGGACCGTACTTGATCAGCATCTCCACCCGGCCGAACTGCCCCAGCGCGGCGGGAGACAGGAACAAAGGCCAGGCGATGTGGCTCAGCAGCGGGGAGATCGTGAAGTCCATCAGCGCGCTGATGCCCACCAGGTTCAGGCCCCATTTCACGCCGTAGCCCACCCGGCCCAGGAAGGTCATCGGCTCGGACTTGGGACCGCCGAACGCGTCGTGCTCCACGGCGCGCTTCGCCTTGTAGGCTTCGACTTTCGACGCGCCCCAGCGGCCCAGGCGGAAGGAAAGCGAGGTCTTGCCCGCGGCGGGCGCGGCGACGGCCGGGCCGTCGGAGGCGGGCTTGGCGGCGGCGCCGTCGAACACGGCGTCGGCCTGGGCCTTCTCCTCGGCGGGGCTTTGCGCCTTGGCGGCGGAATCGGGGGAGGCGCGGCGCGTGAACAGGCCGGCGGCGCGCGACAGCCACGAGCGCGCGCCCGCGGGGGCGGCGGCCTTCGGCGTCTTCGGCGCGTCGTTCGACGGACCCGCGGCGGCGGCCGGGGCGGCGGACGTCAAAGCGGCGGGCGCCAGGACGGCGGCGGCGGGGGATACGGCGACGGGCGAAACGGCGGCGGACGGCGCGGCGGAGAACGCGCCGAAATTCAGGGCGGCGCTCGGCGTCAGCAGGGGCGCGACGGACGGCGCGCCGATGGTCAGCGCGGCTCCCGCGCCGGCGGCGGCGGCCGAGGCCCCGGGCGTTCCAGCTTCGGCGCCCAGGTTGATCAGCGCGGGCGCGGCGGCGCGGACGGCCTCCGGGGGGACCAAACCGCCGACGAGGGCGGCGCACAACAGGAGACCGAGGGACCGGCGCGTGTTCCGTTTCATAAGGTTATTGTAGCGGCCGCCCGGCTTTTCCTCAGGAAGCATAGGTCCCAACCGCGCCCGTATTATGGTCTAAGCGGGCCTGGGCCGTAGGTCCTACCCCAGCATTTTCTAATCCGTAAATGAGCCTGGAGCCGTTGCCGGTTTGGCGTAGCTTTTGGGTCCGTTCTCCTTTTGTTGCGTCGTTGTCGTGGCCGTTGGGCTTGATCCAGAGATATGCCGTTGACGTTGACGTAGACGTAGGCCGTGGCCGTTGCCGTCTCGTCCGCGGATTTTGGACGCGCGGCCACTCACATTCACGGCCGTCGCGTAGCGGCCGCAATCGCTGCTGCCGTGGAGCCGCCGAACTCGCCCAGCTTCTTGAAAAGACGGTCGCGGGCTATCTGCATCGCCGCGGCGGCGTCGTTGTCGGATTGCTTGGCGGCGATCTTTCCCAGCACTTGCAAGGTGACGCCCTCGCGCAGGTGCTTGGCAATGCCCTTGATCGACTTGAGCCGCTCGTAAGGCGTCTGGTACGTCTCGTACTTCTTGCGCCGTCGCCCCTTCTCGTCGACGGTCACCGTCGCGAAGGCGCAGGGCCGGTGGAAGTTCAAATACACGTCGAAGTGGTCGCGGTAAAACTGGTCGATGACCGGCGCGTGCTTGCGCTCGATGTGCCAATAGCCCATGTGCTTGCGAATCACGCTGCCGTTCTTGCTCTCGACCAGCGCGTTGTCGTTGGTGCGTCCCGAGCGAGACTTCGTCTGCTCGACGAGTAGCTTGTTGAGCAACTTGGAGACCGTACCGTTGATGTACTCCCCGCCGTTGTCCGAGTGGACGTTCAGGATTTCGAACGGGAACATCGCCAACGCCGCGTCCAGCGCAGGCTCCAGATGTGCCTCCGAAATCGCCTCGACGCAGACGACGATCTCCCACTGAGTGACCTCGTCGACAAGATTGATGTGATAGACGCCCTTGACCCCGTTGAGATCGCCCTGGTGCACCGTATCCACTCGGAGGTAGCCGGGCCGCCCTCGGGGATTGGGCTTGCGCCTGACACCGATAGCCACGCGAACGCTCTGCGTCTTGGAGAACGTCAGCGCGTGCGTCTGGTAGACGCGGCTCTGACGCAGGTTGTAGATGTGCGCGACGGAAATTATTCGCAGCCGCACGAAGCGTTTGTCGCCGTAGACATCGTGCTGCCGCTCGAGAATCTTCTTCGTCGCGGGACCGGACAGGCGCCCATGAGCGTTGTCCGTCAGCGCCAGAAGCTCCTTGTCGGCGGCCGTGTACGTCGAGGGAAAGCGGTTGCGGCGCGGCTTGGCCGGTCGTATCGAGCCCGTCAGGAGGTAGACTGCCAACAGACGCGTGATCTGAGCGCGCGAGAGGCCGCTGAGGCGCTCCAAGTAGGCTTTCACCGTGCCTTTCTCGCTGCGCTTGAGATCGAAATATCGGAAGCGCTTGAGGACCGACGCAATCCAGGCGTGGCGCTGTTCTCGACGTGCCGCCTTGAACGTGATATCCCGACCGCCGGCCAGGACTCGCCGGATTTTCTCCAGCGTCGTGATCTTCGTGTCGTCCATGGTCATCATCATGGACCCAGGCTACCACGCCGCGCCGACGCCTTACGTAGCCTTCTTCAGGCTCACCTTGCGTGAGAAACAGGCAGCTCTCCAGGCTCATCTTGCGTTAGAAACACGGGTTTCTCCAGGCTCATCTTGCATTGGAAAAGACTACCCCTTCCTTAGAGAGGGATGGGAGGGCTATAATCGCCGGATGAGCGTGAAAGTCTACGAGTACGCGGGCTGTTCCACCTGCCGCAAGGCGTTGAAGTTCCTGGAGGCGCGCGGCGTGGAGTACCGGAGCGTCCCTATCGTGGAGACCCCCCCGACCGTCCCCGAGCTGAAGGCCATGCTGGCCTTCGCCGGCGACCTGCGCCGCCTGTTCAACACCTCCGGGCTGCTGTACCGGGAGCTGGGCGTGGGGGAGAAGCTTAAGACCATGAGCGAGGCGTCCGCCCTGGCGCTCCTGGCCAAGCACGGCAAGCTGGTCAAGCGGCCCTTCGTCCTGCTCAAAGACCGCGGCCTACTGGGCTTCAAGGAAGACGAGTGGACGAAGGCGTTTCCCGCCGCATGACCGACGGCAAGCCCTGTCCGGTGTGCGGGGCCCCGGCGCGCCC
>JAGWMT010000005.1 GCA_028871595.1 Elusimicrobiota bacterium | reverse complement strand
AACGGCCACGTCCTCCAACCGCAACGACATTCATCCTTCTCAGCCTCAACGGCCACGGCAACAACACAAAGAAACCAAGGAGAACGGATCCAAGAGCAACGCCAAACCGTCAACGACTTTCAGGCTCATTCATGGATGAGAAAATGCTCCCCCCCGCCGCAAAGCGGCGAGGGGGTCTTTTCAGGCGTTGTTGAGGAGCTCTTTAGAGCTTCTTGACGTTCGCGGCGCGCGGTCCCTTGTCGGACTGCTGCACGTCGAACTCAACGGCCTGATTCTCGGCCAAAGTCTTGAAGCCGTCGCCCAGGATGGACGAGTGGTGAACGAAAAGGTCCTTGGACCCGTCGTCCGGCGTGATGAATCCGAAGCCCTTCTGATCGTTGAACCACTTCACTTTTCCGGTAGCCATGTCGTTTTAAGTCCTCTTTCTTACGTCTTGCTCACGTACGTCTTATGTGGCAGGAAACAGCGTCGTTTCCCTGGCAACATTATACCATGTTTAGGCGATTCCGGCGCGCGATTCCAGCTCCCGGACGCGGGCCAAAAGCTCCGGCAGGCGCTCCAAGGCGGAATGCATCTTATGCATCTGCCGCGCCGGAAGGGCGGGGGTGCCGAAATAGGCGGTCTTGGGTTCGGTGTCCTGGGCCACGCCCGACATGCCCATGATCACGGAGCCTTTGGCCAAGGTGAGGTGGTCCTTGATGCTGACCATGCCGGAGATCATGACCCCGTCCTCGACCACCACGGAGCCGGCCAAGCCGGTGTTGCCCGCGATGTAGCAGAAGCGGCCCACCCGGCAGTTGTGGCCGATATGGACCTGGTTGTCGAGCTTGGTGTGATCGCCGATCGAGGTGGTCTCGATGGTGGCGCGATCCACGGTGCAGCCGGAGCCCAGCTCCACGTCGTCGCCGAGGACCACGTTGCCGATCTGCGGGACCTTGTGCCGCTTGCCGGCCTGGTCGAAGAAGCCGAAGCCGTCGGACCCGATCACGGTGCCTCCGTGGATGAGGCAATCCTTGCCCACCACGCAATGATGGCCGATGACGACGTTCGGATAGAGGACGCTGCCCTCGCCGACCACGGCGTGCGGCTCGATCACCACGCCGGGGTAAAGGACGCAGCGGGGGCCCACGGTCGCGCCTTCCATGATCGTCGCTCCCGTGAGCACGGCGGCGTCCGGGGCGACCCGGGCCGTGGGATGGACGCGGGCGTCGGGGGAGACGCCGGGCGCGAAGACCGGGATGCGGTCGAAACGCTTCAGGAGGGCGAAGAAGGCCACGCGCGCGCCGGCTTCCGGCACCACCAAGGCGCGGGGGAAGCGCTCGGCCAAGGCGGGGATGGTCAGCACGGCGCCTCGCTCCGGAGCCTTGGGATGGCGCTTGAATACGGAGAGATTCTCGATGAAATACAGCTTGTTCTCCTCCAGGAGATCGTCGGGTTTCAGGCGTTCGACGTCGCGCACGCCGGAGATCGGGTAGTCGCCGGGACCGCGGATTTCGGCGTGGAGCGACGCGGCCAATTCCTGGAGGTTTGTCATAGGTCATTATAGCAATGCTAAAGTTACCGTTAGGACAACATCATGAATCCTTCCGATTCGAACGACGTCGAGGCCCGGCTGACTCGTCTGGGCGTCCGCCCCGGCGACCTGGAGGAAGTCTTTTCCCGGTCCGGCGGCGCGGGCGGCCAGAACGTCAATAAAGTGGAGACGGCGGTGACGTTGATCCACCGGCCCAGCGGGATCGTCGTGCGCTGCACGGACGAGCGCTCTCAGGGAGCGAACCGCCGCCTGGCGCGTCTGCGGTTGGCGGATAAGCTGGAGACCTTGGCGCGCGACCGCGCGGCCCGCGCGCGGCACGACGCGGAACGGCTGAAACGGCAGAAGCGCGGCCGGCCGCACAAGGCGAAGATGCGCATGCTTCGGGACAAGAAGCACCGTTCCGGGATCAAGGGCGGCCGCGGGCGCGTCCGGGGGGACGAATGAGGGCGGAACCTTTCGCGAACGCGAAGTTCGTGATCAGCGAGACCGATCCGGCGAAGCTCCCTCATTACAACGCGGAGATCGCCATCGTCGGGCGCTCCAACGTGGGCAAGAGCACCCTGATCAACGCGCTGTTCCGCAAGGACCTGGCGCGGACGTCCAGCACGCCGGGACGCACCCGGACCATCAATATATACTCCGCGTCGCCGGCCGCGGCCGTAGTGGATCTTCCCGGCTACGGGTTCGCCACCGGCCCGGCGGCCGAGCGCGCCGGCTGGGGGGACATGATCGAGGGGTATCTGCGCCAGCGGCCCGGATTGCGGATGGTGTTCGTCCTGATCGACGCGAAGGTCGGTCCGACGGCGCTGGACCGTCAGATGGTGGTCTGGCTGCAGGCGTCGAGGCTCCCTTGGATCGCGGTGGCCACGAAGGCCGATCAGGTGAAGCGGGCCCAGTCTCCCGTCCGCCGCCGCGACGCCGCGCGCCTCCTGGGCCTTCTTCCGGACGACCTCCGCTGGGTCAGCGCCGACGAGAATCTGGGCGTGAAGGAGCTTCGCTCCGAGGCCGCCGCGCTTCTGGACTCTTGACTCTCCCGCGCCGTTTTGGGACCATTGGGCCCAGGCGTGATCCGGGACCTCGGGTCCCGGCGGGGGAAAGATGATCCGATTGATCCTGACGGGAACGGCGGTCGTGCTGACGGTCGCGGCGGCCAAAGCCGCGGGCGACTCCGATCTGAACCGCGCGGGTTCCGCGCGCGCCGCCATCGCCGCGGCGGCTCAGACGCCGGTGCCGGCTCCCGGGACGAACGCGTCCGCGGACGACGTATGGGTCTCGTTCGACCGCCGGGACCTGGCGCGTCCGCAGGCCGCCTCCTTCCCGCTGTCGTCGCCGATCATGGCCGATTCCCGGACGTCGGTGTTCAAGGTCGGCCCCGACATGCTTCCCGTCCTCTCGCAGTTCATGCACGACCATTTCGGGCGCTGCGCCGGCTTCTTCGCGTCGCGCACCCGGAAGGCGGCCGAGGCGTCCATGACGACGGCGAAGGCCAAGGCGGCGAGCGGGCCCTACACCCTTGACCAGCAGGCCGTGGCGGCGCCTCTGGTGGCGCGCGTGTCCGAGGCGAATATGCGCGACACGATCACCTCTTTGGCCGTCTACAACAACCGTTACTACACGGCCGACACCGGCGTGGAGGCCGCGCATTGGCTTCAGGCCCGCTGGCAGAAGATCGCCGACCGCATTCCCGGCGCCGCCACGTCGTTGGTGACGCACGAGGGCTGGCCCCAGCCCTCCGTGGTCCTGACCATTCCGGGCTCCGAGACGCCGGACCAGATCGTCGTCTTGGGCGGTCATCTGGATTCCATCAACGGCTGGGGCGGGGACACGGCTCGCGCGCCCGGGGCCGACGACAACGCCTCCGGCATCGCCGTGCTGACCGAGGCGGCCCGCATCCTGGCCGACGGCGGCTACCGGCCCAAGCGCACCATCCAATTCATGGGCTACGCCGCCGAGGAAGTGGGCCTGCGCGGCTCCCAGGACATCGCCGAGCAGTACGCGGCGGCCGGCAAGAAGGTGGTCGGCGTGATCCAGTACGACATGTCGAACTTCAAGGGCTCCAGCGACGAGATCTACCTGCTGACCGACAACGTCGACGACGTCCTCAGCGCCTTCGTGGGGCGCCTCATCGACGTCTACGTGGGCGTGAAGCGCTCGACCACGGAGTGCGGCTACGCCTGCTCCGACCACGCGTCTTGGAACGCGCAGGGCTATCCCGCCGCGATGGCCTTCGAGGCCTCGTTCGACGGCATGAACCACAAGATCCACACCGACCAGGACACCTTGGCCAATTCCGGCGGCAGCGCGACGCATTCGGTCAGCTTCGCCAAGCTGGCCGTGGCGTTCGCCGTGGAGCTGTCGAAGTCCTCGGGCGGCCTCCGGGTTTCCGGCGCCGCCGCGCCGCGTCGCTAAGCCCGGCGTGCGAGCGCGGTCGCTGGCCTTCGGCCTCCTCTTGGCCGTTCCGGCGGGGGCCCGGGCGTCGAGTTCGTTCGACTCCGTCGCGGTCGGTCTCAAGGGGGCCTCGGGCCAGGACGCCGGCGAGCGCAGTTTCGACTGGGGGCCGACTCTCAGCGTCGGCATCCTGACCAGCGACAAGGGCGACCGTGACCGCTTTAAGTACGAGATGGAGTACAGCTACGACGACGCCTACTCGAAGCTGAGCTCCGCCGACACCCAGCAGCAGAGCCGGGTCCGCACTCACGAGCTCAAGTACGCGAAGCTGTCCTTGCTGGGCGTTCGCGGCTGGGATCTGAAGGAACGCCTGCGCTTCGTCCCCTTCGTTTCCGGCGGCGTCCAATACGTGGACTCCCGGGGGACGGCGGACGGCGAGCGCACTCAGGACTACTATTGGGCTCCGACCTGGGGGGTGGGCGTGGATTTCAGCTTGAGCCCGAAGACGACCTTGGGTCTCGTCTACGATTCGAACACCTTGGGAGGCGACCGGCGCGTCGCGAGCGTCTCCTTGGAGCTCAAGGTCGCCGTCCTGGGCGACGACGAATAGGCCCTTTCCTCTGAAAAGGCGGCCCCCCGCCGGCAAGCCGGCGGGGGGCCTATTTGCGACCTAGGAACGTTTACAGGCCCGCGAAGACGTCCGAGCCCTTGAGCGCCGCCAGCGTCTGCGAGGAGACGGCGCCGGCCTTCTTTTCCATCGCGGCGGCGACGGCCGCGTCCCGGCCGATCAGCTCGCCGGCGGCGGGCTTGTACCAGCAGAACGGGCGCATGCCGACCTTGTAGCCCTGGGACAGGACGCAGGCCCCGGCCGCCGGATCGGTGTTGCTCATCGGGATGTGGTAATCCTTGTTGCACAGGGACGCCTGGAAGTAGGTGTCCAGGCGGCACTGGGACGCGGGATGCTCGTCGTTCGTCTGCGCCACCACCGACGCGTCGGGCGTGTCGAAGTGCGCCGGAGCGTCGCCGCTCAGCTCGGTGAACAGGGCGGTCACGGACTGGCCGGCCGCCGCCGAGCGCTCGCAGATGGCGCGATCCTTCGCGCCCGAGTACGACTGGGCGCAGGCCTTCTTCGCCAGCGCCGCGTCGTCGGAGAGAACCTTCGGGTGGGTGAAGTTCGCCGTGGCGGCGTCGCCGAAGAAGCGGTGCAGGCACTTCGAGTTCGCGAAGTAGTCCGCCTCGCCCTCGTTGGCCGCCCAGTCGGTGCCGCCGTACCGCGGGGCGCCGCCAAGGTGGTGGCCCATTTCGTGGCAGGCGACCAACGCCATGCCGTCCTGGGTGATGGCCTTGTCGCGCGCCAGGCCGCCGTACATGTTGAGCACCCACGTGCTTCCGTTCTGTTCGGCCGACGCGTTCACGGTGTCGTCCGTCCACAGGCGGTTGATCACCAAAGTCGCGCCGTGCTCGGCGATGACCGGGCCGTACAGGGCCTGCATGCGGTCCATCACCGCGTTGAACTGCGCCTCGGTGATGCCGCCCGCTTCGGCGGCTCCCATCTTGTGCTTCAGGTTGTTCGGGGGGAGGAACGAATCGCGCGGGGCGGGACGGGGTGCGGCGGCCAGCAAGGACAGCAGCGCGGCGGCGGCGAGGGGTAAGGCGACTTTTTTCAACATGGACACCTCCAGGTAAGGGCATCCTGGCAAAACGCATTTCGGGATGCAAGCGTTTTTAGGCCTAAAGGCCCGGTTATTTTATGGGCCCTTCGGCCCACTTAGCGGATAAGAGTCCGCTCGGTCCGCGGGCCGGCCGAGTCGTCGGGGACGACGGTCAAGTCGATGCGTCCCAACTCCCGCCGGTCGGAGGTCTCGACTTCCACGCGCCAGCGGCCCGGCTTCCAGCGGCTTTTCACGACGAAGCCGCGCCAGCCGCCCTCCCGGCCGCCGGCGGTGACCAGAGGGATGCCGTCCTCCTCCTCCCAGCCGATGGTCTCGTCGCGGCGAAGCCAGCGCAGATCGAGCGTCTCCTTGAACCGCGAGGGGGAGAACACTTGGAAGTAGCAGAATATCTTGTCGTCGGGACGCGCGGCGAAGGTCTGGTCTCCGCGCTCCCAGAAGCGCCAGCGCGGCCGCGTCTCGGTCAGGACGAAGCGGTCCCCGTCCCGGACGACGTCGTGATAGATGCCGATCTCGGAGAGCGAGAGCGGCACGGGCGGTATGATCCTCCCGAAATACAGGGCGGAGAAGACGGCGGCCACGACGGCGAAGGGCGCCAACAGATGGGGAATAAGGACGCGGGGATCGTGGAGCCGTCGTTTCAGCCAGGCGGCCAAAACGGCGACGCAGGCCGTGGAAGCGGCCAGCGTGCCCAGGAACGGCCAGGTCCCGATCTCTCCGACCAACGTCGGGATTAAATAAGTGAAGTAGGAGATCAGGCACAGGCTGAACAAGGTCATGCGCAGGGTGGTGCCGGAGTTCTCGAACGGCTTCAATTCGTTGACGGCGAGAAGGACCGCCAACAGCGCGAGGAAGAGCAGAGACGTTCCGAAGGACGCGCTCTTGAAGTAGAAGAGGGTGTAGATGTTGAGCAAGGTGCCCAGCATGAAGTGGGTGGCGGCCGCGTGGTAGCGCCAAACGGTCTTGAAGCGGTCGGGCGGCGCGAAATCCCCGTAGCGCTCGCGCAGTTCGTAGCCGGTGAAGACCGCGCAGAGGAACAGGTAGGTGGCCTGATGGATGATGTTGTGGAGCCTGTCGATGCGCCCCACCGCCAAGGTGTCGAACAGGAAGCCCGCGACGAAGAAGGCGACGGTGCACGCGGCCTCATGGTCGCGGTAAAAGGCCTTGGCGCGCTCGGCCGGCCCGGGGCGGGCGGCGTCGTCCATCAGACGCGGGCGGGTTCCGCGGGGGCGGCGTGATGAGCCGTTTTCACGCTGAGCACGAAGCCGAACAGCGAGAAAGCCGCCGCGGTCAGGGCCCAGGTCTTCAGGCTGCCGCGTCCGATGAGAAAGCCCGCCAGGAGGGGGGCGAAAATGGAGGACAGCGAGTTCAGCGACTGGGTCAGTCCCAGGACGACGCCCTGCTCCCGGCGGCCCACGTGGCGCGTGACCAGACTGGTCAGAGCGGGACGCAGGACGCCGGTGCCGAAGGCGGTCGCGGTGAACACCGCGATCAGCAGGTAGATGGGTCGAGTGAAGGCCAGGACCGCCAGGCCCGCGGCGGCGGAGAGGAAGCCCGCCCGCGCCAGAGGACGCTCGCCGAAGCGCTTGACCAGGCGGCCCAGCAGGCCGCCCTGGATGATCAATCCCAGAAATCCCGAGTAGGCGTACAGGTAGCCGACCTCCTTGGGACCGAACGGATGTCCGCCCACGAAGAAACGCCTCTCGGCGAACAGCGCGAAGCCGTTGATGAACATGGAGAACATCAGGCAGAACAGAAGGAACTGGAACAGGATCGCGGCCAGTTCGGGCCGCTGGAAATACTGGGCGTACGCGCCCCAGTCCAGCAGGCCCAGGCGCTTGCCTCCGGGTCCCGCCTCCGCGTCCGCGTGCGGTTCCGCCCGCGGCAGGAGGAAGTACGTGCACAGGATGCTGGTGAAGGACAGGCCGGCGGCGGCCCAAGCCGGATACGAATAATCGTACTGCGACAGGAAGCCGGATAACGCCGGCCCGAACAGGAAGCCCAGGCCGAAGGCGATGCCGATCACGCCGAAGGACTTGGCCCGATTTTCCGGCTCGGTCACGTCCGAGATATAGGCTTGGGCCAAGGAGAGGTTGCCGGCGGTGATGCCGTCCAGGAAGCGGGAGAAGAAGATCCAGACCAAGGTCTTGGCCCAACCCAGGACCAGGAAGCCGACGAACGTGCCGATCTGGCTGACGATCAAAAGGGGGCGGCGGCCGTAGCGGTCGGAGAGCTTGCCCAGGATGGGGCCGGCCAGAAGCTGGCACAGCGCGTAGGTCGTGATCAGGAAGCCGACGGTCTGCGGCGTGGCGCCGTAATGTTCGGCGTAGAACGGCAGCAAAGGCAGGATGATCGTCATGCCCAGGATGTCCACGGCGACGATCAGGAAAATGGGGAGGAGTACGTTCTTCTTCTTGGCCGTTTCGTTTGCCATCTCGCCCCGAGATTGTACCAAAGCGAAAGGACGCCGGGCGCCTTAGACGCGCGCCCTCAGGGGGGCCAGGACGTCGCGTTCCAAATTGTCGCGGTAGAACAGGTTGTAGGTGTCGAACGGGATCAGGCGCCCGTCCGGGTGGACGATGTGCACGCAGGTCTTCTTCACGGAGCGCACGTCGAAGGACTGGGCGTCGATGAACTGCATGATGATGACGCGGAACAGGTTGCGGTAGCCGATCCCGGACGGCACGGCGGCGGCGGGCAGGCAGCACAGCAGGTCCTTGAGGGACAGCGCGGCCGACTGGGGCGAATGGTTCGTGGCCAGGAGCTTGAACAATTGGGAGCGGACGTGCTCGTCCTTCTCGTAGACGATGGTGTTGCGTCCGCCCTCGATCAGGATCTTGGGATCCACCAGGCCGGTCAGCGGCGTCACCTTGCCGCCCAGCTTGAGGGCGTAGGCCATCGCCAAGGCGTCGGGATGGCAGGGCACCGGTATCACATCGGCCGGCTGGAACACGTCCGTCTGCTCCAGGATGCCGCGCCGCACCTCGGTCAAGGTGAGGCGGTCGCGGGCCGGGTCGTAGTTCTCCAGCCGGCCCGCCTCCTGGACGGGCTGGAAGGTCACGCCGCGCACGCAGGGCTGCTTCAGCGCGAAGTCGATGATCGGTCCGATCTCGTCGTCGTTGAGCCCCTTCTTGAGAGTGACCACCAAGGTGGTCGAAACGTCGTGCTTGTTCAGGTGCTCGAGCGCCTTTTCGCGGGTCTTTCTGAGGTCGGCCCCGCGCAGGGCCTTGAGTGCTTCCGGGCGGAAGGAGTCGAACTGCAGATAGACCTCGAAGCCGGGCTGGTAGGCCGCCAGGCGCTTCACGAACGCCTCGTCCTGGGCCAATTTCAAACCGTTTGTGTTGAGCATCAGATGCTTGATGGGGCGGCGCTTCGCGGCGTCCAGGATGGCGAAGAAGTCGGGATGCAAGGTCGGCTCTCCGCCCGACAGCTGGACGATGTCCGGCGTCCCTTCGTTTCGCACCACGGCGTCCAGCATGAATTCCACCTGCGACAGCGTTCGGAATTCCGGGCGCGTCGGGCCGCTGCCGGCGTAGCAGATCGGACAGCTCAGGTTGCAGTTGTCGGCGATCTCCAAAACGGTCAAACAGGAATGCTGTTCGTGGTCCGTGCACAAGCCGCAATCATAGGGGCAGCCCCATTTGACGGGGGTGTTGTAGCGGACGGGCATCTCCGGGTGCTTGAGGAAGACCTCGCGGCAGCGCCGGTAGTACTCCACGTCGTCGGCGAGCAGGACCGTCTGCGCGCCGTGTTCCGGACAGCGCTTGAGCAGGAGGACCTTCCCGTCCTGGAAGACGATCTTGCCCTCGACCTTGCGCAGGCACGTGCCGCAGATGGACACCGCCACGTCGTAGAAAAGATAGGGGCGGACGCGCTCAGCCATACGCCGGCTCCGGGACGTCCCGCTTCCACAGGTAGACGAACAACGGGATCATGGCCAGGGCCAGGAGCTGGTAGCCCGTCAGGCCGTCGAGCATGCGCGGCTCCGGGCGGATGAACTCGGTCAGGAAGCGGTAGACCAGGTAGGACAGAATGTAGATCTTCATCAACTGACGGGGGTAGCGGCCCTCCGCGCGGAACTTCGAGAGGAGGAGGGCCATGCCGGCGTGGAAGGCGGCCTCGTAGAGTTGGGTGGGGTGGCGGGGCACGCCGTCGCCGAAATTCACGCCCCACGGCAAGGTCGTGGGAACCCCGAAGCAGCAGCCGCCGACGAAACAGCCCAGCCGTCCGACCGCCACCGAGGCCGCGACCGGGACCACGTAGCTGTCTCCGGTCTTGAGCTTGAGCTCCAAGGTCCACTTCGCCAGTTCCACGCCGAAGTAGCCGCCCAATATCCCGCCGAGGATGGTCTTGCCGCCGCCGAACAGCGCCAGGAAGTCGCGCGAAGCGCGCGGATCCACCAGCAGAAAGACCAGTTTCGCGCCGATCATCGCCCCGCAAAAGGCGCCGAAGCTGAGCGCGGCCTTTTGAAAGCGCGTGAGGCCCAGGTTCCGCTGCTCCCGCCGTCCCAGGACGGCCCCGACGGCCAAGGAGGCGGCCATGATCAGGGGGTAGCTCCAGGGAAGCGGGTGGCGCATCAGTGGAAGGCTCCCGCGGCGGCCATGATGGCCATGCACACGGCGAACAGCGCGAAGGCCACGGCCAGTCCGGCCAGGATCATCACCGCGACGGTGCTGGCCACCTTGGTGAGCAGCCATTCCACCTTTCCGGCGAAAGAATCGGGCATCTTCTTCGGCTGACGGAAGCCGGACAGAGCCGTGACGAAGAACGCGGGAAGCAGGCCCATCCACAGCACGACCGTGCCCCGTCCGCCGCCGACGGCCACCCCGGTCAGGAGAAGGAGGAACGCCCCGATGAGGATGGGCTGCATCCAGGGCACGTTCACGTTGGGCGTCCACGCGACGGAGGAGGGCGCCGGTTCGGAAGTCTTTGACGCGGCGGGCGCCGCGGGGCGTTCCGCCGGGGCGGTCCAGAATTTCCGGTGGCACATCCAGCAGAAGGCCTCGTCGGGCGCGTGCGGGGCCTGGCAGCTGGGGCAACGG
Source organism: Elusimicrobiota bacterium (assembly GCA_028871595.1). Next base: position 23,177 of record JAGWMT010000005.1, on the reverse strand, counting down.
TTCAATTCGGGCGGGGTCACAGTCCCTCCGCGCGCCGCCGGGCGTAGTCCTCGGCGAAGCCGCGGACGCGGCGCAGCGCCTGGCCCAAGGTGGTTCCGCACAGGGCCAGGGCCAGGCAGACGATCAAGCCGAAGTTCCAGGAGACCGCCAGAGCGGGGCGCTTCCACGCGGCCTGTCCGGCGACGGCCAGGTAGCTCAGCACCGCTCCGGCGGTCGCGAAGCGCAGCAGCGGAACGCTGAAGCGCAGGACCGCCAGGGAGAGCACGAAGAAATAACCGACGACCAGGGGGCTGCGCGGGCCGTCCGCCAGGAGCAGGAGGCAGGTGAGCAGGAGCAGGTCCACTCCGGTGGAGAGGAATTTCATGGCGGACGGGAAGACGCGCCGTTTCAGGGAGACGTACACCGCCCAGGAAGTCATCAGCCAGGCGGCGGCCAACGCGGTCACGGCCGTGTGAAAGACCGGAGTCACGTTCGCGCGGTTGAGCAGTTCGACGAAGTAGAAGGACGCGATGCCGCACACGCGCAGGAGGTTGGCGCGGGATTCGCCGTCGTACTCCTGCCAGCGGCCGGAGATGAACCACTGACGGTCGTCGTTGGACGGCGATTGGGCGGTCGGGATCATGATTGAAATATTTAACCATTTCGCGAAAGCGCGGGGGAGTCCCGCGGCAAAGTGGTAAAATGCCGCGTGACATCATTCGACGAATTGAAGCTCAGCGAGCCGGTCGCGCGCGCCGTCCGGGAGATGGGCTACACCGTCCCCACCCCCATCCAGGCCCAGGCCCTGCCGCTTCTGCTCGCGAACCCGGGGGATTTCATCGGGCAGGCCGGCACGGGAACCGGCAAGACCGCCGCCTTCGGCCTTCCGCTGCTGGAGCTCATCGACCCGGCCCTGCGCCGGGTCCAGGCCCTTATCCTGTGCCCCACGCGCGAGCTGGCGCTCCAGGTCTCCGGTCAGATCAACCTGATGGGCAAGTACAAGGGGATCAAGGCGCTTCCGGTGTACGGCGGCGCGGGCTACGCGGAGCAGCACGAGGGCTTCAAGCAGGGCGTCGCCATCGTCGTGGGCACCCCGGGCCGGATCATCGATCACATCGAACGCGGCGCCTTGGTCCTCAACGACGTCAAGACCATCGTGCTGGACGAGGCCGACGAGATGATCTCCATGGGCTTCAAGGAAGATTTGGAGAAGATCCTGCGCGCCATCCCGCGCGAGAGCAGCCACATCTGGCTGTTTTCCGCGACCATGAGCAAGGACGTGCGCCGCGTCGCCGACACGTACCTGCGCAAGCCGCGCCAGGTGGTGGTCAACCGTGCGGAGATGCTGTCCAACACCGTCGAGCAGGTCTACTACACGGTCCGGGAGTCGGACAAGCCCGAGATCCTCTGCAAGCTCATCGAGGCCGCCGACGACTTCTACGGCCTGGTGTTCTGCCAGACCAAGGCGCTGTGCATGGACCTGACCGAATACCTGACCGGCAAGGGCTTCAAGGTGGACTCGCTCCACGGCGAGAAGTCCCAGAACGAGCGCGAGCGCACCATGCGCGCCTTCCGCGAGCGCAAGGTGACCTTGCTGATCTGCACCGACGTGGCCTCGCGCGGCCTGGACGTGAAGGACCTGACCCATGTGATCAACTACTCGGTGCCGCGGGAACTGGACATCTACGTCCACCGCATCGGCCGGACGGCGCGCAGCGGCAAGCCCGGCATCGCCGTCAGCCTGATGATCCCCACGCACCGGCACCTGATCAGCCGCCTGGAGCACTGGACCAAGACCAAGATGCGGGAGGGAAAGGTCCCCAGCCGGCGCGACGTGGGAACCAAGAAGGTCTCCCGGATCCTGACCCGTTTCCAAGAGCAGGCCCATTACGTCCGCGCGATGGAACTGCTGGGAGAGGATTGGAAGGCCGTGACGGCCCAGATGAGCCCGGAGGAGATCGTCGGCCGCTTCCTGGCCATGACCGCGCCGGAGATCTTCGCGGAGCGCGAGAAGGAGAAGCCGTTCGTCCAGCCTCACGCCCCGCGTCCGGCGCATCACGCCCACAAGACGTACACGAAGACGCACGGCAAGCACAATCCCCGTCCGCATAAGCCGCACGCCTAGGTTTTAGGCGGCGACGGGCGTCTCGACCTTCGGCGCCGACAGTCCCGGCGCGGGCGCGAAGTCGGGGTGGCGCGCGAAGAACTCGCGCAGGCATTCGGTCAGCACCAGGTCCGTGGCCCGCAAGTCGGCCGCCGCCGCGGGATGCCGCGCCTCGCAGGCGGAGCAAACCCACTCCTCCGTCCGGCCGAAGAGGACCTTGAGCGGGCGCACGCACCGCGTGCAGTGGGGGAGTCCGGAGGAGACGCCGACGACCTGTTTCTCGTCGGCCTTCGCCGTGAGCACCGGAAACCAGAGCAGGCCGTTTTCCTCGCGGCGGCATTCGAACAGGATCGGGGGGGGCGGCGGCGGCGGCGGAGGCGGCGGGGCCAGCCGGCGCTGGGACTCGGCCAGCTGACGGCTGGCGATGGCGAGGATGCGGGTCAGCCGCGCGGCTTCGGCCGCGAAGGCGGCCGCCAGCACGGCGAAGACGACGACGAGAAGAATCATGGCTTCAGCGTAGCCCCGGAGACCGCCGGCCGCAAGGAAACAATATTCGAATTCCGCGCGTCTGGCGCGTTGGGCTGGACAGAACGTTCCCGATGTTCCATTATTCACACTATGGCCGAGATGATCGCTCCCAAGATACTGGTGATAGACGACGACGACCAACTGCGCAAGCTGATCCACCGTTATCTCACCGACAACGGAATGGGAGTCCTCCACACGGACAACGGCTCGGAGGGCCTGCTGATGGCGCGCGAGTCCCGCCCCAACCTGATCCTGGTGGACGGCGTGATGCCGGCCATGGACGGCATGACCTTCTGCCGGATCCTTAAGAAGGAAGCATTCGCGGCGTCCATGCCGGTGATCCTGATGACCGGCCAGCTCATCGACGACAAGGACATGGTCAAGGGGCTGGACGTCGGGGCCGACGATTACGTGATCAAGCCGTTCGGTCTGGCCGTGCTGCTGGCGCGCGTGCGGGCGGTCCTGCGCCGCTACTCCGCTTCCGCGGACTCGGCGGCGACGCTCAAGAAGCACGGGCTGGAGCTGGACCCCGCCGGCCGCACCGTCAAGGTGAAAGGGCGCGAGATTCCCATGACCCGCAAGGAGTTCGACCTGCTGGCGTCGCTGGCGGGGAAATCCGGGCGCGTGCTGTCGGTCCCGTTCCTCCTGGAGAGCGTGTGGGGCTACGATCCCGCCGATTACAACGATCCCGGCACCGTCGAAGTTCATATCTCCCACCTGCGCAAGAAGCTGGGCCCCGCGCTGGCCAAGCGCCTGGTCAACGTCCACGGCCGCGGCTACAAGTTCGACGCCGAGTCGAATAAAAGCTGAATCCCCGCTGAAGCGGGACGCGGGCGGGAATTAAGCGCCGCAAAACCCCCGCTTCTGCCGCATGGGCTATTCTCCGGTTAAGACGCAACCGGAGGATATATGAACAGGAGAGCGTGGACGGCGGGGGCGGCGGCGCTGGCGTTGTCGGCGGCCGGCTGCTCGGGCGTCGTCAGCCGCGTGCATCAAGGGCAGATCGGCGAGGTCATCGATCAGACCCCGGAGCGGAGCGGCTACTTCGAGGCCATCGGCATCGGAGCTTCGGATCCGGCGACGCCGACGGCCACCCAGCGCAAGGCGCTGGCGCGCGACGCGGCCGTCGTCAAGGCGCAGTACGAGCTGCTGTCCCTGATCAAGGGCGTGACGCTGGACGGCGGCGTCACCGTGTCCCAGGCGATGGAGAAGGACTCCTCGCTGACGGCGCGGGTGCACGACATGCTGCGCGGCGCCGAGATCCGCAAGACCGAGTTCACCTCGGACGGCGGCTGCGTCGTGACCTTGCGGCTGCCGAAGTCGCGCCTGTTGGACGAGGCGCGCAGGGAGAGTCTGTGAAGCCGTCCGCGGCGGCCGCCTTGGCGGCCGTCCTGGCGGCGGCGGGTTGCGCGGCCGGCCCCCGGGCCGGGACGCGGACCGTCGTCGTCGAGGGCTGGGCTCCCCTGGGAAGCCTGCCGCGGACGGAGGCGCGCCGCCTGGCGGTGGCGGACGCCCGGCGCCGGGCGGTGGAGGAGGTGGCCGGAGTCGAGGTGGCCTCCGTCGCCACCGTGGACGATGCGGGCATCGTCCGGGAGCGCGTCAGCACGGCCGGGCGCGGGTCGCTGCGGACGTCGCGCGTGCTCGGGGAAAGCGTCTCGGACGGGGGTCTGTCCGTGCGCGTGAAGGCCGTGGTCGAGCTTCCGGTGCCGGGAGCGGCGCGCCGCGTCGGCTGGATTCCCGGGACAGGCCCGAACGTTCGGTTCGCGCCCGAAGGGACGCTGGGCGCCGAGGCGAAGGCGGCCATGCGCCGGGCTTGGACGTCCTTCGGCGGAACGTGCAGCGCAGACGCCGGCGGAGAGGACGTGGTCATCGGCGTCGCCGCGCGGGAAACCGTGGTGGACGAACCCCGGTTGAAGCCCTATTCGGCCGTCCGCGCCCGCGTGACCCTGGCCGCCCGCACGTCCGGAGGCATGGTCATCTGGTCGGCCTCGCGGGAGAACGCGGCGCTGGGCTTGGACGAGGAGCAGGCCCGCGCCAAGGCCTTGGACGCGGCCGCGCTCGCCGCCGCCCGCGCCGCCGCCGAGGACCTGCCCTCGCGGCTGTGGCTGACCGCCCGCGGGGAGTCGAGGTGACCGGCCATGAAACGAGCGCTCCTCGCCGTCGCGCTTCTTCTCCTTCCGGGAATCTCCCGGGGCGGCGAGCCGCTGTCGGATCTGGCGGAGTCGGTGATCGCGGGGGCGCGCCGCGCGCGCCTGACTCGGATTGCGGTCCTTCCCCTGGAGGCGCACGGCGGCGCCGCGAAGCGGGACGGGGAGATTCTGGCGGACCGCCTGACGGAGCGCCTGGTGGCCGACGGCCGCCTGCGGGTGGTGGAGCGCTCGCGCCTGGCGGACGTGATGGCCGAGCGCCGGCTGGGTGAGCTCGCCTCCCAGGACGCGACGGGCGACGGCGCGCCGCGCCTGGAGACCGCCGAGGCGCTGGTGACGGGAAGCTGCGAGCGAGCCGGCGCCGGGATGCGGGCCAGCGTCCGCCTGGTCAGCGCACGGACCGGGGAGATCCTCGCGGCGGCGGAGGAGACCGTCGCTTGGGACGAGCCCGCGGACGCCTCCGGGCCGAACGGCTCCTGGACCATCACCGTGCCGGCGCCGGAGTTCCTGGCCTCGGTTCCGCCGCTCGACGACGACTCGCTGGAGCTGCGCGACGCGCCCAACGAGGACTCCTGCGCGAACGCCGCCGGACGCGTGGACCGTATCGCCGAAGGAATACTGGATTTGAAGGCCCGCTTCTGGGCCTCGGAACTGCGCAAAGGGTTCTCGCCGTACGCGATCACCAAGAATCCCGGTTCCGAAATATCCGACCCCGCGCTGAAAGAACGCTTCTACGGGGCCATGAAGTCCTGGTACAAGAAGCCGTTCGTGCCGGAACTGTCTCCCGCCGAGATCGAACGGCTTCGGCGCGAGGACGGGCGGGCGGCGGAGATCGCGAGCCGCTGCGGGATTTGAGGAGAACGTCATGAATGCCAAGATACTGGTCGCCGACGACGAATCCGGAATCCGGAAGATGATGGCGCACGCTCTGGAGGCGCGCCATTTCACCGTCGAGCACGCCGACCGGGGCGACCTGGCCTTCGATATGGCCTGCGTCGAGGACTACGACTTGATCATGCTGGACGTGAGCATGCCGGGCATGGACGGGGTGGAGGTCCTCCGCCGCCTGCGCGAGAACGCCCAAACCCACTTGGTTCCGGTGATCATGGTGACGGGAATGGGCGGCGAGGATAACGAGGTCAGCAGTCTGGGCTTCGGCGCGGACGACTACGTGACCAAACCCTTCTCCATGGCGGAACTGCTGGCGCGGGTGGAACGCCTGCTGAAACGCGCCGCGGAGGACCTTTCCGCCAGCCCGCTGACCCGCCTGCCGGGGAGTCCGACCTTGGAGGACGCGGTCCGCGCCCGCGTCGCGAACGCGGAGGACTTCGCCCTGCTTTACATGGATATCGACCGCTTCAAGTCGTTCAACGACGCCTACGGATTCGAAAAAGGGGACCGGCTCCTGAAGCGCTTCGCGGCCCTCCTGGCCGAGACCACGGCCGAATTCGCCGGTTTGAGGGGGTTGGCGGCGCATATCGGCGGCGACGACTTCGCCGCGTTGTGCCCTTCGGACCGCGCCGCGGAGCTGGCTCACCGTCTGGCCTGCGGCTTCGACGCCGAGGTCCCGTCCTTTTATAACTCGGCGGACCGCACGCGCGGCTATGTCGAAACGCTGGACCGGCAGAAACGCTTGGGGCGCAGTCCCTTCGTCACGATCCGCATCGGCGTGGCCACGACGGCCGCGCGGCCCTTGACCTGCTACGCGCAGGCGGCCGCCATCGCCTCGGAGCTGAAGAACATGCTGAAGACGAAGGGGGGGACGCTGAGCCGCTTCGCCGTGGACCGGAGGGCGTCATGATGTCCGCGCTCCTGATGGCGGCCGCGGTCGCCGCGGCGGCGGCGGGTCCCGAGGACGTGGGACGCGCCCTGGCGACGGCTGCTGTCCGCGCGGGTATCGCGCGCGTCGCGATGCAGCCGTTCGCCGCGGGCGCCGCGGCCGGAGAACGGCCGGGGCGCGAGGCGGCCGGCGGCGTCCTTCGTGGAATGCTGGAGTCGGGACGCGTCAGCGTGATCGATGAACGCGATCTTCCTTCCGTCCTATCCGAGCGCCGCCTCGCCCAAGTGGTGGACGTCGGCGCGGCGGAGGAGCTCCCTCGTCTCACGCGGGGCGAGGCGGTGGTCGTCGGACGGGTGCGGCGGACGGCCGGCGGCTGGACCGCGTTCGTGCGTCTGGTCTCGGCGGATTCCGGGGCCGTGGTCGCCGGAGGCGAGGCCTCGTTGCCCGAAGCGGCTGCGGGAAAGGAGGCGGACGCGTTTCCCCCGGTGGCGGCCTTGGTGGACGCGGCGCACGTCTTCGCGGAAACACGCGACGCCGGACGCATCGCGGCGTTTGCCGCTTCGAGGGATGCGTCCGTGCCTCAGCGGGCGGCGGCCGTCCTGGCCCTGGCCGAGTCGGGCTCGGAAGAGCTTGCCATCGGCGACGCCTTGCGCGATCGGGAGCCGATGGTCCGCTTCGCGGGAGCCTTGGCGCTGGGGAGGATCGGGGCGCGCTGGGGCGAGGGACCTCTGCGCAAGATGTTGCGGGACGATCCTTATTGGCCGGCGCGCTACGCGGCGGCGGAAGCGCTCGGCCGCTACGCGTCGGCGGCGTCGGAAGGCGACCTGGCGGCGGCGCGCGCGTCGGACGCCTCCTGGCGCGTGCGGCGCCAGGCGGCCAGTTCCCTCTCGGAACGGGAGAAATCGCGATGAACGGCGGATTGAATAAAGTTTTGCTCGTGGACGACGACCGGGCTTCGCTTGCCGTTCTCCAGCGGGTGGTCGAGGGGATGGGGCTGGAGGTCCGGACGGCGCCCGGTCGGGCGGAGGCGCGCGAGGCCCTGAGGCGGGAGGACTTCGGGGCGATGGTCAGCGACGTGGGCATGGAGACGCCCGACGCCGGCGTTCTCCTGGCTCAGGAGGCCGGCATTCTTCGTCCCGGCCTGCGGGTCGTCTTGATCACCGGGGAGCCGCAGATGGAGACGGCCTTGCCGGCCTTGCGGTTTCATGCCTTCGACTATTTGGCCAAGCCGTACGCGTTGGACGATTTGCGCCGGAGCGTGAGGCGGGCTCTGGCGGCGCGTTCCGGAGCGGAGTCGGGGAGCGGGCGGCTGCGCGAGGAGCTGGGCGCCGCGTACTCGGAACTGAAGAAGATCGAGCGCACCCGCGAGGGCATGCTGGCGGTCCTGAACCATGAACTGCGCACGCCGTTGTGCGTGATCCGCGCGGCGGCGGAGGAGATCGCCGCGGAGGAGTGCTCGCCGACCGGGACGACGACGCGCCGGTTGTTGGGGGACGGAATCGCCCGCCTGGAGAAGGCCGTCTCCGACCTCCTCCTGCACGCGCGCCTGGCCGGGGGAGAAAGGATCGGGCGCATGGGGCCGGTCCGCCTGTCGGTTCTGGCCGAGGAAACCGCCGCGGACCTGGCCGCGGAGGCGGCCGTGCGGGGTATCCGGATCGAATTGACCCGGGAAGACGGAAATGGGCCGGCTCCGGGCGATGGGCTTCTTTTGGGACGCGCCGTCGGCCACCTGATGGCCAACGCCGTCCGCTTCAACCGGCCCGGCGGACTGGTGCGGGTCCGGTGCGGAGGCGACGCCGAGATCCGCGAGATCCGCGTGGAAGACGAAGGGGGCGGCCTGCCGGCCGGTGAAATGGAGCGGATCTTCGACCCGTTTTATCAGGTCGCCGACTTCATGACGCGGCGGACGGGCGGCCTGGGCTTGGGTCTGGCCATCGTGCGCGAGGTCTTCGAGGGACACGGCGGGGGCGTGACCGCGGTCAATCTTCCCGGGCGCGGCTGCGAGTTTCGCGCGTGGATTCCGGCGCGCGCGCCGGCGTCAAAGGAATAGGAGCGGCAGGAGTCCGAGCGCCGAGAGGGACAGGAGCAGCAGCAGGCTCATCCGGCCGGTGCGGCGGTCGGCGAAGACGAGGGCGTAGACGCCTTTGAGGGCGTTGTTGCTGGCCGCGGCGACGGCAATGGCTCCCGCGGCCAGCGCCAAGGGGGCGGAGGTTCCCGCGGTCTGCGTCATCCCGATGATGAACGGATCCACGTCCGTCAGTCCCATGAGGCCCGCCAGGCCGTAGACGCCCGCGCGCCCCAAGGAGGCCATCGCCAGGTGCGTGACGATCATGATCGCGATGAACAGAAAGGCGAATAGGAACGCCGCGTCCAGGTCCAACGGGTTTTTCGGCGCGGAGCCTTCGGCCGCGGACGCGCCGCCCTCGTCCGCCCTTTGTGACCAGACGGCGCCGGCCAGAAGAGCCGCCGCGCCCAAGGCGCCGAAGGACGGGGCGAGCAGGGCCATGAGCTCGCGGTTGAAGATCCCGAGCAGGACGATCAGACGGAGATACATGACGCCGGAGGCCATCAGGATGCTCCCGGAGAACAAGCGCGGGCGTCGCGCCTCGCGCGCCTTCTTGGCGAGCGCCACCGTCGTCACGGTCGAGGAGTAGGCGCCGCCCAGCAGGGCCGACGCCGCGATCCCGCCGCGGCCTTTCAAAAGCTTCTGCAGGATGTAGCTGCCGTAGGAAACGGAACTGACCGCGACCACCACCAGCCAGGTCTTGTAGGGGTTGATCTGGAAGGACGTGAAGTCGCGGTTCGGGACGGCGGGGAGGATGACGACCGCCAGCAGCAGGAATTTCGTGAAGGCCAGTATCTCCTCGCCCGCGAAGCGGCGGGACAGGCCCTCGAGGGCCGTTTTCAATTGGAGCAGCAGCATGCTGAGCACCACGAGCGTCACGGCGACCCAGTCATAGCCGCGCTGGACCAGCGCGCCGACAAGGTAGGTGATCAGCGCGGACACCTCGGTGGTGACGCCGGAGTTGGCCTGGGTCTGCAGCTTGTGACGGTAGGAGAGCAGCATGAAGCCGCCGACGACGGCCAAGCCGACCGCCAGCGGGATGGTGTGCGGACCCGACAGGAGCGAAAGCGCATAGCCCATCAGCCCGAACATGGGGAAGGTGCGCACGCCGCCGAAGGAGTAGGCCGCCTCGCTCTTGTGTTCCTCGCGATCCAGGCCGATGAGGAAGCTCAGGAACAGCGTCAGGAGAATCTTCACTCCCTCGGGCGGCAGGAGCGCCAGCAGTTCGGTCATAGGCCTCTCACGGGCGAGTATAGGCGGGCCTTCGAGGGTTGTCAATGCGCGGCGCGGAAGGAGAATGCTAGACTGGGCCCGTCACGGAGGTGCGAGAATGAAACGAGTTGAAATCCAGGCGTTGGGATTGGCCGCGGCGGCGGCCTTGGCGGGCTGCGTCTCGATCGGCAAGCCTTTTCCGGCGGACCGCGTGTCGTCCATCGTCATCGGCAAGACGACGCAGACGGAGATCCTCGCGGTCTATGGTCAGCCGTTCCGGACCGGGATCGACGACGGCAATCCCGCGTGGACCTACGCGGACTATCGTCTCCGGCTTTTCGGGGACCAGAAGACCAGCGACCTGTACGTGCGCTTCAACGCCGACGGCACGGTCAAGTCCTATTCCTTCAACACGAACTGACGCCGCTCCTAAAACACAAAACCCCTGGGCTTTGCTCGCCCAAGGGTCGGTCCCGACATTTCTTGTTACGGGTTCGAAGACGTAAAATCCAACGTCGGGTTATTATAGCATGTGAACGGCCGGAAGGGGAGGAAATCGAATGCAAAGAAAAGCGACGGCGGTCTGGCTGGGCGGGCTCAAGGACGGCAAGGGGCGCATTTCCGCGGAAAGCAGGCTGCTGAAGGACGCGAACTACGGCTTCGTTTCGCGCTCTCGACTGCACGGTGACGGCGCCCGATCTCCCGCCTCCTCAACGCGAAGATCGACCTGGCGCTGACGATCGCCTGACTCCCCGCGTCATTGACCGGCCGCGCTCGGCGGCCGACTGAAAGAAGCGTTGTTTCTCCATACGTGCTGCCCACGTTGGATTAGCGGTCGGCTTGGGGAAGGTGCCGTACGCTGAGTTAGGACCTAGGGCGCCGTGGGTCTCCCGTTATATAATGACTCGCTGTGATCACCTTCCACGCCGAGTTCCTGCGCGGGCGCCTCTTCGTCTGGGGGGAGACCGCCGACGCCAAGGGCGCCGAGCCCGAGACGCTGGCGGAAGCGCTGCGGGCGGCGGGACTTGCCCGGCCGCTCCACTTGGACGCTCTCCCGGCGGGGTCCGCGCCCGCCGTCACGCTCGAGACGGCAGAGGCCGTTGACTTCCTGGCGTCCGGCGCGAGCAGGAGCGCGGCGTCCCATCACGCGGTCGTCGGTCCCGACCTGGCGTCTTGGATCGCGGCGCTCGAGTTCTGCGCCTCGCTCGTGGTCCGCGAGCGCGTCGTCCAGGGATACGCCTTGGAGGACGGCCGGTTCCAGGCCTACTGGACGCCGATCTGCACCGGGACGGACGAGCAGTCCTTCAAGGACCTGTCCGCGCGCCTTCCGGGCGACGCGTTCCCGGAGTTCCTGCGCGAGTTCGCCGGCCACCTCATGCGCCGCGGGCCCAAGACCGCGAGCCGTCCTGCCCCGGCCGCCCCGGCACCCGCCGGCGGCCCGTTCAAGCTGTGCTTCCGTCTCGAGGAGCCCGAGGAGCTGAAAGACGGGTGGCGCGTGAACTGTCTCCTCCAGTCGACGAGCGACCCGAGCCTCCTCCTGCCCCCGAGCCTCTCCCTGGGCGCCGGGGCCGGCGCCCCGAAGATCCTCCGGCGCGAGCACTGCGAGTTCCGCGAGAAGCTGATCGGGGCCTTGGACCACGCGGCGCGGATATGTCCCGTCGTCCGGCGCGGCTTCGAGTCGCCCGGTCTGGACGGCTTCGACCTTGACGCGCACGAGGCCCACGAGTTCCTGACGCACTTCGCGGGCCCGCTCGAGGCGGCCGGCTTCGGCGTGCTGTTGCCCGCGTGGTGGACGCGCAAGGGCGGCAGGCCGCGGCTGACGGCGCGGGGCAAGGCCACGCGGCCCGGGATGAAGGGCGACCTCGGGTTCTCCCTCGACGACGCGATCCGCCTCGATTGGGAGGTCGCCCTCGGCGCGGACACTTTGACCGAGGACGAGCTCGACGCCTTGGCGCAGCAGAAGGCGCCTCTCATGCGGCTGCGCGGGCGCTGGATCGAGGCCGACGCCGAGGCCATCAAGACCGCGATGGCGTTCTGGAAGAGCACGGAGCGCGGGACGCTCCGCGACGTCGTCCGCATGAGCCTGGGCGCCGACGAGTCGTCCTCGGGGCTCGAGATTGAGGAAGTCGCGGCGGAGGGCGAACTCGGGCGGTTCCTCGACCGCATCCAAGGCAAGGCGAGCTACGAACCGCTGCCGCCGCCCAAGAGCTTGGCCGGCAAGCTCCGGCCCTATCAGGTCCGCGGCTTCTCCTGGCTCTCGTTCCTGCGCCAGTACGGCCTCGGCGCCTGCCTCGCCGACGACATGGGCCTGGGCAAGACCATCCAGGCGCTCGCCTTGATTTTGAGCGACCGCGAGGCGGGCGTCCGCAAGCCCGTCCTGATCGCCTGCCCGCTGTCGGTGGTCTGGAACTGGAAGAAGGAGGCGGAGCGCTTCACGCCGGACCTGGCCATATCAGTCCATCACGGGAACGACCGGAAGATCAAGTCCGCCTTCAAGCGCAGCGTCGCCAAGCGCGCCGTCGTGATCACGAGCTATTCGTTGCTCGCGCGCGACTTCGAGACCTTGCGCGAGATCCAGTGGGGCGGCGTCATCCTCGACGAGGCGCAGAACGTGAAGAACCCGCTGACTCTGCAGTCGCGCGCGGCTCGCGCGCTCAAGGCCGACTACCGGATCGCCTTGACCGGCACTCCCGTCGAGAACCACGTGGGCGATCTTTGGTCCGTCATGGAGTTCTTGAACCCGGGCCTGCTGGGAAGCCAGGCGGACTTTAAGCGGCTCTTCCTGACGCCCATCGCGTCCGGCGACAAGGAAGCGGCCGAGCGGCTCTCTCGCCTCACGCGGCCCTTCGTGCTGCGGCGGCTTAAGTCCGACAAGTCCATCATCCGCGACTTGCCCGATAAGCTCGAGATGAAGGTGTTCTGCAGCCTGACCAAGGAGCAGGCCGCCCTCTACGCCGCCGTCGGGCGCGAGGCGGAAGACTTCATCGGGGGCGCCGACGGCATCAGACGCCGCGGGCTCATACTGGCCGCGCTCACGAAGCTCAAGCAGATCTGCAACCACCCGGCTCTGTTCCTGGGCGACGGCTCACGCCTCGAGGGCCGCTCCGGCAAGCTCGCGCGCCTGTGCGAGATGCTCGAGGAGGTCCTCGACTCGGGCGAGCGCGCCCTCGTCTTCACGCAGTACGCGGAGATGGGCGCCTTGCTCCAGGCCCACTTCGCGAAGACCTTCCGCCGGGAGGTTCTGTTCCTGCACGGCGGAGTGCCGCGTCTCAAACGCGACGAGATGGTCGCGCGCTTCCAAGCTTCGGGCGACGGCCCCTCCCTGTTCGTCCTCTCGCTCAAAGCCGGCGGAACCGGCCTCAACCTGACGAACGCCGCCCATGTCTTCCATTACGACCGCTGGTGGAACCCGGCGGTGGAGGATCAGGCCACGGACCGCGCCCACCGCATCGGCCAGTCCGCGCGCGTCCAGGTCCACAAGTTCGTCTGCGCCGGAACGCTCGAGGAGAAGATCGACGCGATGCTCGAGCGCAAGAAGGCTGTCGCCGATCGGATCGTCGGCGCCGGCGAGGCCTGGCTCACGGAGCTCACGAACGCCGAGCTGCGGCAAGTCTTCGCGCTCAGCGCCGAAGCGGTGGGGGACTGAGCGCGCTCCGGTCGCCCATAAAACACAAAACCCGCCTTTCGGCGGGTGGAGGTCCCGACATTTCTCGTCTCAGGTTCGAAAACAAACTTCGAAATCGGTTGCGGGGGCCCGCAACATACATTAGTGGAACTCCCAGCGCATCTGCATTATATCAAGGTTTTTCACTGGCCCGCCTGTCAATTTTTATTGGAGCCGCGGATTTGGATTTGCGGAGAATAAATCTCATAATCTCCGCATTATATGCGGAGATAGTGTTGACAATGCGGAAAATGGGGGTTATAATCTCCGCATAAGGTGCGGATAATGACTGATTACATTCACGAACGCGAAGACTGGCCGAAGTTTACTTGGAAGCAGGGGGATATCACTAAACCTCTCGCCGATCTTCATTTGCACCAAGGGCACTTGTTGGGCCGTATGTCTAGTCTGGGTTTTTTTCAAAGAGACGAAGCTGTTCTAAAGGCCCTCACTCAGGATGTTGTCAAATCGAGTGAGATCGAAGGTGAGATTCTAAATGCGGATCAGGTCCGCTCATCCATAGCCAAGCGTCTTGGCATGGATGCTGCAGGGTTGCCCCCAGCCGATCACCGAGTGGAGGGGGTTGTTCAAATGACCCTCGAAGCGACTCAAAATTTTTTACGGCCCCTAACAAAAGAACGTCTCTGGAGCTGGCATATCTCCTTGTTTCCGAATGCCCCCAGAAACATTAAAGTTGGCGGGTGGCGTGACGATTCCCAAGGGCCGATGCAGGTAGTGTCAGGTGGAATCGGCCATGAGCGAGTGCATTATCAAGCACCTCCGGCTAAGCTCCTCGATGCCGAAATGACTGCTTTCATCGATTGGGCGAACCAGAGTGACGGGATTGATCCTGTCCTCCGGGCGGCTAAAGCTCATTTGTGGTTCGTGACCATTCATCCATTCGATGACGGAAATGGACGTATTGCGCGGGCAATTGCCGATTGGGCTTTGGCTCGATCTGAGAATAGCTCTCGGCGTTATTACAGCATGTCAGCGCAGATTCGGCGGGAACGTAAAGATTACTATGACGTGCTAGAGCGTACGCAAAAAGGCACGCTCGACGTGACTGAGTGGATGCTGTGGTTCCTTAGCTGTCTCGATCGAGCGATCGCCGGAACAGAGGAATCGCTGAATGCCGTCTTCGAGAGGGATCGCTTCTGGAAGACGTATGCAAATCGATCCCTGAATGAACGCCAACGCCTTATGCTTAATAAACTGCTGGACGGAGAGTTCAAAGGCAAGCTTGCCTCATCGAAATGGGGGAAGCTCGCGGGCTGCTCCCAAGATACGGCGCACAGAGACATTGCTAGTCTTATTGAGCAAGGCATCTTGACTCAGGATTCTTCAGGAGGAAGAAGTACTAGTTATTCATTGAATTGGCCCGCACCGGAAGGTTCGATGCAGTAGGAGAATGCATGAGAAAACGGGCAGCTCTTCCAGAGGCTAATCAAGAACATCCCGAGGATGGCTACGGCGTCGTCCGCTTTGAAGTGAGCTCGACTCTGTTTGCGAGTAATGAGCCTTCGGATTACGTCAAGGAGATTGCCGGCACCATCATGCATTGTGGCCTCGAGCAAGGCCGCGAAAGTGTTTAAGCGGCGCAGTCTCTTCTTTTTCGTCGGAGTCCTTGCTGACAAGATAGATCGAAACGCGTTTCTCCAGGTCCTTGGCGTGCTTGGGCGCTTCGTCGTCCAGGCGCGAGGCCCACTCGATATGAGGCCGCGCCGGGCGAACAACGATTGCGGCCCGGTTGATCCACCTTTTCATTTAGCGAACATCCTCTTGAAGCGCTCGGCCATCACGTCTTCGAACTTCTGCCGCATTGACGGGTTCAGCTCCGAGTAGATCGTCAACTGCCTGAGCTGCTCTTGGGCATTCTCCATTTTCTCGAAGCTGTTCGTCATGGCCTTCGGGTCGATCTTAAGAGAGCCGGCGAGACTCTCAAAGTCGGACCTTTGCTTCCGGGTGCTCGCGAACGAGCGCAAGGGGCAGACCAGCGCGGGGCTCGCGCGGATTCTCGGACTCAGCGAGATGAGGATTCGCAAAGGACTGGAGGCTTTGCGCCGCTGCGGGGTTCGCGCCGACGCGCTCGCTATTCAGGGCTATAGCCCGCACCTGCGCGAGGCCATGCGCGGCGTCAACGCGTACGCTGTATTCGAAAAGACCGAGCGCTCCGGCCTGTTTCTCGTCGAGAGCAAGATCTACAAGCTCTTCGACTTTTGAAATCCATGACGAACTCCGTTCCAATGAACGACAACTTAGGCCGCACGATGTGACGGCCTGGAAATCACCGGGCATCGGGGTTGCGCTTGGCCCATGGACAATGTGCTGGACGCCTGCAAAGACTCGATCAAAGGCTGGTGCATGAGCGTCCGGCGACGCATTCATGACACAGTAAGACTAGGCGCCCCAGGGTCGGGGGCTGTCATTGGGGCACGCAGGTCCCGTAGCTGTAGACGGTGGCCAGCGTGTGCGAATGGGTGATGCCGCCGAACTCGCCGTCGCTAAGCGCCGTGGGCGCGGTCTGCAGGATGTAGGCCGGGTTCATGAGCGGGAAGTCGTACCAGAGGATCGAGACCTCGCGCACGAGCTTGCCGCCCGCAGCGCGGTAGGCCGGGACCATCCACATGTCGCCCTTCTTGCCGGCGGCGAAGGACGAGTACACCGACCCGCCGTTGGCGGAATACTCGAGCGCCGCCTTCGGGTAGGTGCCCGTGCTCATGAGCTTGCCGCCGGCCTCGCCGAACTCGTCGAAGGAAACCTCGTCGATGACCTTCGTTCGTCCGCGGTCGTTGAGAATGCTGTAGCAGCGCCAGGTCTTCTTGAGCTGGAGTTCCGTCGTCGAGGGCTTGCGCGCCCCGGCGAACGAGGACTGGAGCGCCTCGAAGGTGTCCGCCGCGGAGGCGCCGGCGGGAGCTGTCCCGGTCCGGTCGGAGGCGGCCTTCCCTTTCATCTGGGCGACCAGCGGGGCGAACGCCTCGGCGTTGAACGCGGTTTCGGCGAAGCCGCCCGCCACGGCGGGCGCGGTCCAGGCGATGCAGAGAGAGAGCAGAAGGTATCGGTTCATGTCTCTAGTGTAGCCGAGGGAGCCGACCGCCATTAGGGCCGAAGGTCCTTCGGAGTCGGTGCCTTTCGGCCCAGTCCTGAATGGGACTGCCGGCATGAACTCGTTGTAGAATGCATGTCCGTCTCGGCGCCCCTCAAACGTTCATGGGATGAAGGATATCGTGATCCTGAATGAGGCCCATAGGGAGGCCATGGGCTCGCCCGAGCGGGCGCAGCAGTCGATGAAGAAGTGGAGGGCTTGGATGAAGGACATGGAGGATAATGGTCACCTCAAGAGCTTCGGCCAGCCTCTCGAGAGGGCGGGCAAGGTCGTGGGCGGGAAGAAGAAGACGGTGACCGACGGGCCCTACGCGGAGACGAAGGACGTCATCGGAGGCTACTCCGTCAAATCCACGACACAGCCGCGCTGCGCGC
Organism: Elusimicrobiota bacterium; assembly: GCA_028871595.1. The sequence continues at coordinate 6,218 of JAGWMT010000005.1, read as the reverse complement.
CGCCGGATTCGTGACGTGATCGGCCCTGGAGACGTGGAAGTTCCGCGGAACGCCCCAAAATCCCTCCGCTTGGTTGATGACACCTCCTGGTGTCGGCGATCGAGGAAGGCAGATACCTGACCCGGACGCTTGACGGTCAATTGCGAACCGGGGGCCTGGCTGTAGCCGAGGTCCGGCCGCCCGGGAATGATGACTGACATGGTTCGCGGGGCAAGCCGCAAGGACGCGGCGACGATCACCGACTTCATCAAAGGATTCCTGGAGGAGCCGGTCCGGGGCAAGAAACAAAAGCTCGACCGTGAAGGCGCTTGGCCGAGCTTTTATGCGACTTCGCCCATCGGGACTTGCCGACCTATCGAGAAACCGCGGGAAACACTCGACGGCCACTTCACCGTGGCTCGGGTCGGCCCATCGGCGCTATGGCTCAACGCCGAGGACGCGGATGACGATACGGAAATCGGCCCGGTCCAGGTGCCGCCTCAAGCCGCCAAGCTGTTTCGGGCAGGCGACAGGCTCAGCGCCGCCGTCGGCAAGATGAGCGGTTTCTGGAAGCTTCTTGAAACGGGCGGCGTCTATCCCGGCTGATGCCCACGGTCCGGCGGAGCTGACGCATGGGCGACTCCAGGATGCGCCAGGGCGCGGCGATATGAAGGGCTGGGAGAATGGCAAACCGAGGCCATCTTCGCCAAGCTCAAGGAACTCAAGGTCAACACGGGACCGGAAGCGTTTCGCGAGCAAGCGATAGCGGCCGGCGGATGGGAAGCCTTGACGGACCTCTGGGGGAAAGGGGCCGACGCGCCCGGGCTCTGGAAGCGGCTGCTTGGCGACGTGCCGTGCCCCGAGCTTCTCTTCAGCGAGATCGGAGACCTGATCAAGGAGGAAAGCGAGCGCAAGCCGCCTTTGGAGACCGCGGCGCTGGGCAAGAGGTTCGACGCGGCGATGCGCTTGGCCGCCATGGCGGCGGAAAAGAGGCCCGCCGATCCGGCCGGCTGGTTCAAGGACTGGAAAGAGAAACAGTATTGGGACGTGGCCGATTGGATCACGAGCCTGCCATGGGGCTTGGCCCGTGCGGGACGAGTCGAACAGGCCGAGGCCCTGAGCCGGGCATGGGCGCCCGCGACCGCGCGCTGGAGGTTTTCCGTCAAGCCCAGCCCTTCGCCGGCGACAGGGAGGATCACGTGATCCTCTTGGACCGCGAGATCGAGGTTTTGGAGGAACTCGGCCGCGCGACGGTGGCCGCCGAACTGCGCCGGCGAGCCGAGGCTCTCCGCAACCGGCAAGGCGGAGGGCCGGACGACGATGAAGAAGACGGCGATGCCGCCGATCCAGAGCTCGTCCCGCGTCGGAAGAGGCGACGCGGCGACTTGCTTCCGTGTCAGGAGCGACCCGTATAGATGACTTTCGACTTCCCGTACTTCAAGATTCGATCATCGGTGTGCAGACTGATGCTCCTGGAGCGCGCTTCGAGATATCTGAGAACCTCAAGCCAAGGCCAGGAGATTTGATCGACGAAGGTTGTCGGGGATATGCCCTGACGCAGCGCCTCCTCGGTGCGGCGCTGTTCCAGGAGACGCTGCTTCTCTCCGTCTTTCTCCTTGGGCACGATGTTCAGAAGGAGATCGATGTCGTTGATCCTGACGTGGAGTTTCTTGGCGGCATACGACGGGTCCCAGCTCCCGTCGTATGCGCGTCTCAGGAATTCTCGGACTTTCGCCGCCGGCTGGCCGGCTATATTCGCCAGCGCTCCCACCACAGCAGCGCCACGATCACAACATCCGCCATGGCCAGAGTTCCAAGCCCGAATGAAGAGGAGTGAATGGCCCGGTACGCGGAGTAAGCGGCAAACAGCCCGATGAAACCCATAGCCCATGGATAGGCCCATAGCCGTCCGCGAAGGACGGCCGCCGCGAGGGCGACCTTGAGCAGGCCGTGGACGAGCAGATAGACGCTTGCGAATCCGCTGGGGTGGGTCGTGACTCTCGCAACCAAGGCGCGCAGATGGGTGGCGACTATGTCGGTCGGGTCTTCGCTCAACTCGTGAGCGGTCAAAAGGCGGACCCATAGATTAAGATGGGCCGGGCTCACGGCCAGGATGAACCCGCCTGCAAGTTCAAGGACGCCGTCGATGCCCTTGAGGGCGATCCCGATCTTGAAGGCGGCATCGAGGAGGCGCGCCGGAAGTCGAAGCGGGCCTTCCCTGCGCATTACCGCGCGGCGCCGAAAGGCAGGCCGAGCAGCGCGCCCAGCGCCAGGCGGTCGGAATCAAGGGTCGCGCGCAATCTGATCGACTCCTCCTCATCCTGCAGGAGCGCCGTCTCAAGGCCTACGTAAGCTCCGGCGTCCATCGCGCCGCTGCGAAACTGCTGCTCGGCCGTGGCCGCGATCGCCTTCAGGGCCGCGGTCTGCGCCTCCAGGCGCTCAAGTTGCTTGGCCATGATGATCGTGGCCTCCCAGAGCCGGTCGGCCTCGTTTTGGGCCTGGTCCAGCCGCGCTTGATAGTCGGCGCGCAACGCCTCGCGGCTCGCGCGCTCGATGGCGATCTTGCCCCTGTTTCCGTTGAATACGGGAAGGCCGACGCCGATGCCGAGATCGATCGAGTGGATGCCTTCCTCGGCGCTGCGGCCCTCGCTGAGGCCGACGTTCAAGGCCGGGAATTGCGCGAGCACGGCCTGCCGCAAACGCTGCTCCTGGCTCTCATAGCCCGCTTGAAGCGCGAGGAGATCAACCCGGCGGCCGGCCATTGAGGCGAGAGCGGCCTGGAATTGATCCTGGGATAATCCCCGGCCCTCGGCTCGGCCCGGCTGCTCGAACTCGGCAAGAGCCGGGCGCGCTTGCGGCGCGAAGCCGAGCAGGTAGTTGAGCCGGTGTCTTGCCGCGTCGGAGTCCAACTCAATCTCCCGCAGGCGGGCGTCTGCGTCGGAGAGGACGGTGAGATCAGCCGAGACCTTCTGGATCGCGGAAGCGCTTTGATGGAAATCGGCTTGATCGACGTCGTATTGCTGGGCGAGGAGCTTTCGGCTGCGCTCAAGGACTTCTTCGAGATCCTCATCCTCTCGCGCGCGGATGAAGACCTGGCCGGCCGTCACAGCCGTCTGCCACTCCCGCCAAAGGACAGCCAAGTCGACTTGTTTGCGGTGCGCCCGCGCCTCGGCTTTGGCCGCGCCAAGGGGGACGAAGGCCTCGAGATTCTCGCTGATGCCCACGCTGTAGCCGGTGAATTCCGGCCCGCGCCCCACCCCTCCGCTCAGATGAGGATCGGGCCAGAGACCCGCTTCGAGCAGTTGAGCCTCGGCCACGCCGGCTTGCAAGCGCGCGGCCTTGAGGTCCGGGGCGTTGATGACGGCAAGGGCCATGGCGTCGCGCTCGTCGAGGCCCTGCGCGGCCGCCGTCGAGACGAGCAGGCCCGGGATTTGAAGGCCGGCGGCCGGCGCGGCGAGGCTCGGCGCCTGGGCCATATCCGGCGCGGTCGGCAGGGCCATCGGCGTGTAGCCGGCGCAGCCCGATAACAGCGCCGTGGCCGCGGCCGGCCAGAGCGAGGAAAGGCGGCGCGTCATGACGAGGCTCCTCGCGCGGCTTCTCTGAGCCGCCGGCGCAGGTAGAGAGCGGGGATGAGATTGGTGCTGAGCAGAGCGCTCCAGATGATCCCGCCCAACGTGACGACGGCGAGCCCCTGCTCGGGGGCGGCACCCTGACCGAAGCCGAGAGCCGTCGGAAGCATTCCCAGCACGGCCGTCAGCGTCGTCAGTACGATCGGCCGGAAGCGGACGTGGATGGCCTCGCGCACGGCCGCCTCGGGCGCCATGCCCGAGAGCTCGTTCCGGTGGACGCGATAGAGCAGGACGATGCCGTGATTGAGGCCGATGCCGATGAGCGTCAGGAACGCCACCAGGCCCGTGGCGTTGAGCCCCACGGTGCTGACGGCGAGGGCGATGGCTCCTCCCGTGAAGGCAAGCGGCGTCAGCAGGAGCAGGAGTCCCGGAGCCAGCAGGCCGTCGAACTGCAGGATCATGATCCCGATCATCAGGACAAACGCCGCCACCGCGGCCGCGCCCAGGCCCAGGGCCGCGTGCTCAAGCTCCGGGTAGAGACCTCCGAAGGCGAAGCGGTAGCCCGGCGGCAAGGCTATCTTTGAGAGTTCGGCGCGGGCCGCCGAGATGGCGCTGCCCAGAGGCCCGGTCGGGATGGCGAGAATCTCGAGAGCGCGCGCTCCGCCGATGTGAAGGAGCTGGTTGGGCGTGACCGCCAGGCTCAAGCGCGCCAACTGCCCGAGCGGCGTCCAGCCCGAGGTGCGGATGGGCAATTGCCCGAGTTGGGCGAGGGATTTTTCGGGCGCGTCGGCCAGGCGGACGTAGAGGTCGAGCGGAACGTTGCCGTCGGGCACCCGCGCCGCGACGACGCCGTTGACCAGCGGCTCGACTTGGCGCTGTAGGTCGCCCGGCGTCAGGCTGTAGGCGGCCAAGGCGCCGGCGTCTGGCTCCAGGCGGATCTGGCTCACGGGATAGGCGTTGTTGTTGAAGATGGACGTCAGCGAGGGAACTTTCCTCAGGGCCGCGGAAAATTGCTCCGACAGTCCGCGCAAGACGGAGATCCGGCTGCCGAAGATGTCGAGCACGAAGGGCTGCGGCAGCCCTGAAAGACTCTCGCCCACGCGCTCGAGAGTCGGCGTGCCGACGGCGACCTGGATCCCCGTCGTCTGACTGGCCGCGAGCAGGCGCGCCCCGATCCGGTCGAGGCTGTTGAAATTGACTCCCGGCTTGAGCGGGATCGTGATCTCGCCGGCGTAGGCCGGCTCGGTGTAGGCCGAGCTCGAAGGCGAGCCCACGCGCGCCAGGGTATGCGCGACGGCGGGGTCGGCGCGCAGGCGTTCGGTGACCGCGGCGACGGCGGCTTGCGTGTCGGTCAGGGAGCTTCCCGGCGGCAGCGTGAAGCTTTCCAGCAGCACGCCCTCGTTGGGCAAGGGGAGGAAGTTGACCGGGACGATCGCCAGGGCCGCGAGGCTGGCGAGAAACAGGCCGACGCAGGCGGCCAAAGCCTTCCCCGGCCGGCGCAGGACCAGCTCGAAGACCCGCACGTTCATGACCCGCAGGCGTTCCAGCGCTCGAGCGCCGGCGGCGGGCTTGGCGCTATGCCGCGCTTTGATGAAGCCGAGGCTCAGCGGGATGAAGGTCAAGGAGACCAGGAGCGAGGCCAGAAGAGACAGCATCATCGCCAGGGCGAAGGGGATGAAGAAAAGCCCGGCGAGTCCTCCGACGAAGAGAAGGGGCACGAACACCGAGACGGTCGTGAGCGTCCCGGTGATGTCGGGGCCGGCGATGTCCTTGACGCCTTGCGCGATTCCGGCCCAGTGCTCGTCGCCCTGCTCCCAGCGGTGATAGATGCTCTCCAGCACGATGATCGCGTCGTCGGCGAGGAGCCCCACGGCCACCGTCAGCGCGCCGAGCGTCATGAGATCGAGGCTTTGGCCGGCGGCGTAGAGCGCCGCGACGCCCATGAGCAGAGACAGCGGTATGCTCAGCCCCAGGATCAAGGTGTCCCGGCTTCCGCCCAGGGCCCAGATCAGGACCAGGATCGCGAGGATGCCGCCCACGATCAGGTTGGTCCCCAAGTCCTTGCCGACCACGCCGACGAGGCGGCCCTGGTTGTAGGTGCGCACCCAGCGGACTCCCGCGGGAAGCGCGGGGAGCGTGCCCTCGAGCGCGGCCGCCACCGCGCGGGTGACCGGCACCGTCGAGGCGCCGGGCTGCTTGAAGACGCTCAGCGCCAGGGCCGGGCGGCCGTCGAGAAGGACGGCGTTGAGCGTGGGCACGGCCGAGCGCACGACGCGCGCCAACGCGCGCAGCGGGATCGGGCCCTCGGGCCCGGGGACCGGGATCGCCTCGATCTGCGCCGCCGTCACGGGAAGGTTGCGGGCTTCGATGAAGACGTCCTGATGGCCCTGGCTCAGATAGCCTCCCGGGGTCAGGAGGACCTGCGCCTTAAGCGCCTCCACGAGCGCGTTCACCGATATCTTGTAGCGGTGCATCGCGGCAAGATCCGGCTGCACCCAAAGCGCCTCGTCGCCGACTCCGTAGGCGTCGACGCGCTGCACGCCGGGCAAGGCGCGCAGCGCCGGGACGACGTCGGCCAAGACGGCGCGCTGGGCCTGCGCCGGCGGAACGGAGACGGGCAGCTGCAAGGCGTAGTCCGCCACCTCGTTGATGGCGTTGCCCATGATCTCG
>JAGWMT010000188.1 GCA_028871595.1 Elusimicrobiota bacterium | reverse complement strand
TCCGAGACCTTTTGTTCCGGATCAAGCCCACCGTGTTCGACGATATCGTCTCCCTGATCGCCCTCTTCCGTCCGGGCCCCATGCAGTCCGGCATGTTGGATATGTTCGTGGACCGCAAACATGGCCGCGAGGAAGTGGTTTACGATACACCTCTCATGGAAACCATCCTGAAGGATACCTACGGCTGCATGGTCTTCCAGGAACAGGTCATGGAAATCTCCAAAAAGCTGGCGGGCTTCACCCCCGGCGAGGCCGACGGCCTGCGCAAGGCCATGGGCAAGAAGATCCACGAGGATCTGGAAAAGATGCGCAGCAAGTTCGTGGCCGGCTGCGGCGTCAACAAGATCAAGGATAAGATCGCCAACAAGATTTACGACCAGATGGTGAAGTTCGGCGGGTACGGCTTCAACAAATCACATTCCGTCGCGTACGGACTGGTCGCTTATCAAACGGCGTACTTGAAGACGAATTTCCCGATTGAGTTCATGACCGCCGTGCTCACGTCGGAAATTGGGCACTCGTCGATCGGCGCGGAAGATAAAGAGAACAAACTCGTTACTTACCTCGAAGAAGCCCGGCGCATGGGGATGAAGGTGCTGCCCCCCGACGTGAATAAATCTGAATCGAAATTCGACATTCAGGACGACCAAATCCGTTTCGGTTTACTTGCGATCAAAAACGTGGGCTCCGGTGCGGCCGAATCCATCGTGAAGGCCGCGCGCGAGAAGCCGTTCGTTTCCTTAGATGACTTTTGTTCACGCGTCGACCTCCACGCGATCAATAAGAAGGCCGTTGAGTCCCTCGTGAAGGCCGGCGCTCTGGACTGCCTGCGCCCGAACGAACCCTCTCCCGCCGCGCGCGCCCGGTTGCTTGCCGCCATCGACGATGTCGTCGGCCGCCAGCAAAAGATCAAGGCGGATTTGGACAAGGGCCAGGGGCTCTTATTCGGCGGCGGCGCTTCCGTCCCCGCTCCCGCCCCGGCCGCCGACGCGGCGTTCAAGCCGTTGTCCGAGCATGACACCTTGACCTTCGAACGCGAAGTCCTCGGTTTTTATTTTTCGGGCCACCCGCTGATGGCCGTGAAGGCCCAGCTCAAGGCCTCGGCCACGCACGAGATCTCCCAGTTCAATCCGTCCATCACGATACCGGTGCGCGTGGCGGGCATGATCTCCAAGATGCGCAAAATGGTGTCGAAGAAGACGGGCGAACCGTGGGTGATCGTGACCTTGGAAGATCTGACGGGCGAATTGACGCTCCTGTGCTTCCCGAAGGTGTACTCGTCGGGTCTGTCCCATTTGGCCAAGATCGGCGCCTTCGTGGCGGCCACCGGCCGTCTCTCATTCCGCGGCGAAGAGACCGAGGGCGCCACCGGCGAACTCATCGTGGACGAGATGGTGCCGCTGGACATGGCCGTGTCGCGCTTCGCCAAGCGCCTGCGGCTGAAGTGCGACGCGACGGTGGGCACCGAAAAGCTGGAGGCCCTGCGCGACGCGTTGGAGCTTCACCGCGGTCCGTGCGCCGTCGTGCTTGAACAGGATACGCCCGAAGGCGTGGCCATATTAGAAGTCGATCAGCGCGTGGTGCTCAACCAGCCTTTGTTCGAGGCGCTGGAGACCGTGCTGGGGCCCAATTGCTGGCGCATCGACGCGGGCAACGCGCCCGCCGTGATCGCGCCGAGACGCTTCGAGCGCCGCGCGCCCGCGGCCGAATGAACGGTCGCCCGGCAAAGGGCCTAAGCCCGTCTTAGGCTGGACGACCCTTGCTCGGACTCCACGTCTTCTCGGCCCTTCTCGTTTTGACCGCCGGTCCCCTCGCCGCACAGGACAACACCGACCTCGAATCCGCCTTTGCCCGCATGCACGAAGCCAATACGGGTCGATCCGCGCAGGACGAGGTGAAGAAAGAAGTGGACGGGGCCTTACAGCCTCTCCCCCGGCCGGAAGAGCCGCCCGTACAATTCAACGGGAAGACCTACCGGGTGATGCCGTGCGGAAGCGAGGCGACATTTTCGCCCGACAAGCGCTGCTACTACGACATGGACGGCAAGTTCCACCACTGGGTCTGGAACGGCCTCACCGGCTACGCGTTCCTTCAGGACGCCCAGGAGGAGTACAACCGGTGGATGGACAAGAACCGGGAGCCGAACCTACGTCAGCAAGGGCGGTCTTTGCATCGATAGAATGGACCGTGCCGGGCCCTTCGACGACACCGACGGCCCCTGCCTTCCGAGGATCATTCCCACCTACGGCTTCCCGAATCTTCTGACCCTCTCGATCCCGCGCTTCAAGGCACAATTGGCGCTGCTGCTCGCCGAAGAATATCTGTATGACGACTGCCGCGACGCCTTGGGCCCCAACGACGGCCGCGAGATGGACCACCGGCTGCCGACGATCTATTCCGGCTCGATGGCCGACTACGATCATTTGAAGATGAGGCTCTGCCGCGACCAGACGACGAAGCTTCCCTCCGCCATCACTCGCCGGCTGGACGCGGTGGACCGCGCCGAGGCCGCCGTTGCGCAACTGCGCGCCGCCATCGAGGCCCTGCGCCCCCTCACCCATTCTGCGGCGATGCCCGAGAGCTGGAACCAGCCCCGGACGATCGACGCCGACAAATTTCCCCCGGGATTCCCGGAACGCTTGGCCGACCTGACAGACGAAGCGCAGACGGCGGTCCTCGAGGCGAAAGTCATGGGCGCCTCAAACGCGGGGCGCCCGTGAACGTGAGAGGCTCCTTCCTCGCAAAGTTTTTCGGCGTCTTCGCCGGCGCGCTCCTCCTTCTGTTCGGACTACGCGCGGTGTTCCACCATCAGGATCGCTGCGCGTCGCCGTGCGCGGACGCGGGGCCTTCCTGCGCTCCCCTCAAGATCAATCTGGAATTCGTCCGCGCCGAACGACGGAAGGGTCTGCGGGACACGTGGTGGTACCGCGTCGAACTCCGGAACAATAGCTGCGAGGCGCTCCGGGTCGATTCCCGCCAACTGCTGACGGGTCTCCCGTTTTCCGTCGAGCGCCATTACGAAGACCTTTTTCTGAGGGTTCTGGGACCGGACGGCCGCGAAATTTCTACGGGAAACGAATCCGCACTTGCGAACCAATTCGCGCCTTTACTCCCCTATGAGACCGATCCCCGGGCGAATCTCGACATTTTGCGCAAAATCGCGGATCGACGGAAGGCGGAGCTGGCCGACGGATCCCCGTTCGCCCGGATCAACCAGGAGGACAACCATCTGATGTTGCGGCCCGGGGAAAGCGTGGCCACCACGCCGAGCGCCCTCGAACCCCATTTCCCCGATCGGCTTCCGGGCTGGGACCACCCCGAGGACGAGAGCACACCGGAAGGTCGCGCGCTGTCCGCCAAGCTGAAGCGGGACGCGACCCGGTTCTACGCCGGAATTCTGGACAAGAAACGTCTTCCCCCTCCCCCGCCGGCCGTTTCTGGATTCACGTCGTTCGCCGAAGGAGCAAGCCTGTTCCGTCCCGGCAAATATAAAATTCGCGCTGTCTTCAACGGGCAAATCGAAGCCGTATCGATTTATCCCTACGCCGACCGTCTCCCGGCGATCGTCCGCAAGTATCTTCGATTTTTCGGCTCGTCGATCGGCGTGGATCTCGTGCCGGACGTCAAAGCCCACTCCATTCGCGTCGCTGCGGAATCCCGCGAGGTCGTACTCGAGATCGGACGATGAGAAGCCTCCTCATCGTGGCGCTGTTCGCGGGCACGACTTCCGCCGCCGCTCAGAACTGCGCTCCGCCGAACGACACCCCGCTGGCTTGTCCCGGAAAGTACATGCCGACTCCGAGAACTACACTCACCGCCGCGGAAAAGAACGCCAGCCCCGACTCAATCGCGCTCATAATCCTACACGAGACGTCGCATTGGGTGGACAAAAGTGCCGTCGGCGGCCGTCGTTTTTCGTACGATCCGCAGACGGCCTATCGCGCCGAGGCGCGCGCGTATTCCCAGCAGGCCGACTTCGCCGGGCGCCTGGGACTGACCACGGAAGAAACCGTCGACCGGGCCAAGACCGTCAAATATCTCGAGCAAGCCGAGACCAGCGAAAGGGAACATCTTACGTTCGAGCAGATCAAGGTCCGGCACCCGGAATGGCTGTCCGCCGCCGAATCGTTCGGAACGGCCTATCCCAGCCAAGACGGCTCGGAGGATCAGAAGGCCCGGGGCGAATCCGAGTTCACGAGGGGATTGAACGGCATGGCGTCGCTTTCCCGTCAATCCCAGGCCGACGCCGCCGAGAGAATCGCCGACCGGGACGCCCGCGATCGTCAAGCGAAAGCGGAGGACGACGCCCGGTTCAAGCGTTTGATGGAAAAGCAGGAGGCGGAGGAAAGCGCGGCCTACGCCTACATCAAGACGTCCGCCGGACTGGCCTGCTCGAATCCCTCGGCGTTCGAAAGCCAGATCGCCGGGGGCGAAGCGATTGGCGTCGGCATCGACTCCGAGTCGCTCTTCTTCCGCATGGAGCGCGACCGTCACGAGGTCGGTTGGGCCTCGCTGACAGCCCATCTGAAGCCCTGCCAGGAAAATGTGATGAGCCGCCTTCTCGACGCCCCGGGTCCGGTGAGCGCCCGGACATTGTCTCAATGGGCCGACGAGTATCGCATGTCGCGGGAGCCCGCTCCGAAAAAACCCGGCACGAGCGTTGGGGAGTACGTCCACGCCCGCGACGCCGCCCGTGAAGCGACCCGCGAAAGCCGCCGGGATGACGACGGCGCCGCCGCGGAACGGTTTCGGAAGTCCATGGAAGACCAGAACCACGAGCTCGGGAAATACGACGACATCGTCCACCGCGTTTTTTACGGCGACGGCGATCCCGACTTCGACCAGCGCCACAAACATTGATCGGGAGGTCGCGTCCAAAGCGGACGACTCCCGGGCGAATCCCATGGCGTTTCCATGAATTCTTCCTTGTCTGGAACGAGTAGAATGGCGTTTCCAGTTATTTCGACTGTCGTTGACGACAGTCGATAACGGAACGAGAACCATGAAAGCGATTATTTTATTCCTCCTCGCGCCTTCCGTCGCGCTCGCCGCGACCTACGATCCCTCCGACGCACGCACGGCCTTGGAGGGACATGCCGCCGCCGCCTACACCGCCGCGGACACGGCGGCGGGCACGCCGCTGGAGGCGGAGAAGGCGGCCTCGATCAAGGCGAATCTCGATCAAGCCGCGGCCGAGGCCGGCTTGGCCGAAAATGGGGCCAAATCTCTGGAAACGGAGGGATCGCTGCGCGCCGGGGAAATGAAGAACGCCCTCAAGGGGAAGGACGAAAGGGCGAAGAGTTTGGCCGATGGTTCACAGACAGCACGGAACCGGTGGAAGAAATTAACGGCGGACCAAGCCGATTTGAAAGCCAAGGTGGACGCTTTGCCTGACGAGAAACCCGCCGGGAAACCCAACGAGGACAAATCGCGGCTGAAGGACACGTTGGACCAGGCCGCAACGTATCTTCAAAGCGCCGACGCGAATTTGACCCTCTCTGAAAACGGCGCTTCAGCGATGTCCTCTTCCGTTGATCAAATGACCTCCCTCCAACATAGATCGATATCTCCCGCCGAGGAGCGTAAATCTGCGGATGATGACGCCGTCGCCGCCGCCGATTCCCTCCCCCCTCCGACGGCCGAGGCGAAGGCCGCCGTCGATCTGCTGGGTCACGAGCCCCAGGCCGAGAACCGGACCCGGGCCGGGTCCAAATTGGGGGTTCCGCGCGACATCACCCGACGTTTATTGTCCGACGCGGACCGCGCCGGGCACCGGGACGAGGACTTCGCCTCCCTGTCCGACGCCTTCGACCGGGCCCTGGCCGCCTTCACGGATGCCGACAAGGCCTCGGACGGCAAAACCGACGCCGCGAAGGGCTTTTTGGACCAAGGCGAGGCCGCCCAAAACGACGTGCGTTCCCGCCTTGCCCATAATTAAAATCTGCTAGTATTTGTCGACTCTAATTTCGAGGAGACCGAATGGCGGATTCGAAGCGTATTCTCGTCGCGGACGACGACCCCGATCTTCTGGATTTGCTGAAGATGGACCTGGGTTTCCAGGGCTACGAGGTCTTGGTCGCGGCCAACGGCAAGGACGCCCTGCAGATCGCCATGAACGAGCCGTTCGATCTGGTCCTCCTCGACGTGATGATGCCCTACATCGACGGGTACCACGTGGCCTACGAGTTGACCAACAAGCTGGGCTCCAAGGCGCCCCGCATCATGATCATGACCAGCCGCGACACCATCAAGGAAAAGGGCATCGCCCTGATGAGCGGCGCGGCCGAAGTCCTGCAGAAACCCTTTGAAATGGCGAAGCTTCACGACCGCATCGCCGCGGTCCTGGCCAAGC
>JAGWMT010000187.1 GCA_028871595.1 Elusimicrobiota bacterium | reverse complement strand
GGCCGCGGCCGGCCGCGGCCGGGCTTGGGCGCTGGCGGTGCGCGCCTTGGCGAGCGAAGCTCTCGGCCAGGGCGCGGCGGCGGAGGCCGACTTCGCCGCGGCGTGGAAGGCGGCGAGCGCGCCCGCGCGGACGCGTCCCGCGGGCGGCCTCGTCGCCCTGCGCGCCGAATTCGACGCGGCGGTGGAGCGCGGCTGGCTTCAGGCGGCCATTCTGGAGGCCCGCATGGGCTTCCATGAAAGAGCGGGGCGCGCCGACCGCGCGCGCGCCGACCGCGAGTTCCTGGACGACTTGGAAGTGGATCGCGACGCGGCGCGCGGCCTGCCGCCGGGAGCCGCGCGATGAAGACCGAACGCTGCGACGTGCTGGTGATCGGCGGAGGTCCCGCGGGGTCGACCGTGGCCGCGCTGATCAAGAAATACGCGCCGGAACGCCGCGTCGTGATCCTGGAGCGCGCTCCGGGGCCGCGCCACCACGTGGGCGAATCCCTCCTGCCGGGCATGATTCCGGTTCTCAAGGAGCTCGGCGTTTACGGCAAGATCGATCGCGCGGGCTTCCCGCGCAAGCTGGGCGCCACCTACGTCTGGGGGCGCGACCGGACTCCCTGGGAGAACGATTTCAACGACGTGAACATGAAGGAACTCATCGAGCGCTACGGAGGCATCCCGGAGAAGATCGAATTCGCGTGGCAGGTCCGGCGCTCGGAGTACGACGAAATCCTCCTGACGCACGCGGCGGAGTGCGGCGTGGAGGTCGTGCGCGGCGTGCAGGCCGACGGGATCGTCGAGGACGCCGGCCGCGTCGCCGGCGCGACCGGGCGTTTCGAGGACGGCTCCCGGACGCGTTGGGACGCGGAGTTCACCGCCGACTGCAGCGGCCAGGCCGCGTTCCTGGCCCGCTACCGCCCGGTCCGCGCGTACGATCCGCGTCTGAAGAACGTCGCCGGCTACGCGTATTATCGCGGCGCTCCCTGGATGTTCCAGTACACGGGACATCCGGATAAGACCAAGATTTTGATCTGTTCCAGTCCCGCGGGATGGTTCTGGTACATCCCTCTCGACAAGGACCTGGTGTCGGTCGGGTTCGTGACGACCGTCGAGCGGCTCAAGCAAGACGGCGGCGACCTGCGCGCGCTGTTCGACCGTGAATTGGCCGCCTGCGGGGAAATCGCCCCTTCGCTGGCGAAGGCGGAGCGCGTGATGGACATCGACGGCGAGGGCCGGGATTTCTTCACGCACAGCGACTGGTCCTACCTCCCGGTCGAGTCCTCGGGTCCGGGGTGGGTGGCCTGCGGCGACGCGGCCGTCTTCGTGGACCCGATCCTCTCCTCGGGGGTGACTTTGGCGCATCTCTCCGGCCATCGCGCCGCGTATTCCATCCTGGAGCACTGGCGCCGAGGCACGGCGGCGGAACGGGACCTGTTGTGGGCCGATTACGGCGCGTACTGCCGCGACGTCGCGGGCCAGTATCTGGCGCTGGCGTTGTTCTGGTACGGCAACGACCCCAACGCCGAGGAATGGTGGATCCAGGCGCGCAAGCTCCAGCAGGCGCTGCTTCCGGTGGACCTGGCCGACAAGGGCGCCTTCATCACGGTCTCCGCCGGCCTCACCCAGCATTACGACCGCCTCTTCGCCTTGAAGGAGCTCGCGAGCGAGACGGCCACGGAGCCCGACGAGCATCCGTTCTACGCCATGGTGATGAAAGGGTTGGGCGGGGCCGCTCCGGCGTCCGTTTTCGACGAGGGCGCGCCGCTGCGGCTCGCGTACCCGTTTCGGATCGAATACTCCTTCCTTCCCGAGGTCGGCGCCGGACGCCTGCGCGCGGTCAAGCGCGTGCGCTTCCTGCGCGGGGACCCGTCCGACGCGGTGGCGGGCGCGTTCAATCCGCGCAAATTCGTCACGCGCTGGCATCTCTCCTGGCTGGAGGCGGTGGACGGGAGGCGCGATTGGATCCAGGTGCGGGCGGCGGCGGCCGCGGCCGGCGCGCCCGCATGGTGGCTGGACGGCCCCGCGCGCCTGTTCGCGCGGGACCTTCTGGTGCAGGGCGTCCTGCAGGCGGGCGCTCCGGAAGGGGCGCGCCAGTGACGATCCGCCGCGGAAAAGTCGCCGCGATGGCCGCCATGTCCCAAGGCCGCAAGCGCGTGGACGCGGGCGACGTGCCCGGCGCGATCCGCCGCTTCGACCGCGCCATCGCCATCGACGGGAACTGCGCGCAGGCGTATCTGTACCGCGCGGGCCTCAAGCTCCTGCTCCGCGACTACGACGGGGCCCTCGCCGATTTCCGCGCCTTGCCGCGCCTGGACCATTCCTTCCTGCCCGCGTACCGCGACCTCACGACCTTGTCGGCCGAGGAATTCCCGGCGCTGATCGCCGCGTCGGAGGAGGCGGTGCGCCGCGCGCCCGACTGCGCCTGGGCGCGGGTGTTCCGCGCGTTCTCCCTGCGCAGCCTGATGAAGTACGAAGAGGCCGTCGGCGACCTGGACGCGGCGGTGCGGCTGGAGCCCAAGTCCGCCGCGCTGTGGGCCATGCGCTCGCGCGTGAAGCTGACCAACCGCCAGGAGTTCTACCGCGGAGTGCGCGACATGGAAAAATCGGTCGCCTTGGGGCCGGACTACGGCTGGCTGTGGTGCTGGCTGGGGGAGGCGCTGCGCCACGAGGGGAAATATAAGGATGCGCTCCGGGCCCTGGACCGCGGGCTCAAGCTCGAGCCCGGCTACCTGCGCGGCTGGGCCTGGCGCGGGGGCGTGAAGGTCGCCGTGGGCGACTGGCGCGGCGCGCGGCGCGACCTGGACCGTTCCTTGGCCTGGGACCCCATCTACTCGTACGATTTCGAGTACACCTACGACCAGAAATCCTGGGCCTTCAATCAACGGCAGTTGGCCGACCGGGGTCTAGGCGACGTGCGCCGGGCCCTGCGCGACCTGAACAAGGCGCATCGGTTCGGCCCGCGCTACGCCTGGGTGTACAGCCCGTCGGGCGCGCCGAAAGACTACGAGCGCGGCGTGGACGAACTGGACGCCTATCTGAAGAAGTCCCCGCGCGACGCCTGGGCCTGGGCCTGGCGCGGCTGGACCTTGCATCAGGCGCTGCGCAACGAGGAGGCCCTCGAGTCGCTGACCCGCGCCGTGCGCCTGTCGCCGGGCGCCGCCTGGCCGCGCGCGTGGCGCGGGAAGGTCCTCTCCGCGCTGGTGCGCGACGCGGAGGCCGTTCCGTCCTTGTCCGCCGCGCTGGCGCGCGACCCGTCCTACGCGCCCGCCTGGGGCTGGCGCGCCGAGGCGCGCCGCCGCCTGGGCGACCTCCGCGGCGCCGGGGCCGATTTCACCGCCGCCATCCGCTGGGACCACCGCGCCGCCTGGGCGCTGGCCGGGCGGGGGGAGGCGAAGCGCGGCCTGGGCGACCTCAAGGGTTCGCTCGCCGATTTGGACCGGGCTCTCGGGATCTTGCCCGGATATGCCGAAGCGCTGGGGTGGCGCGCGGAAACCAAACGTCTGTTGGGCGACTTCGCGGGCGGACTCCGGGACGCCGATCTCGCGTTGAAGGGAAAACCCGGTTTGGTGCTGGTGTACGTGACCCGGGCCTTGGTGAAGCAGTCCCTCAAGGACTATCCCGGTCAGCTCCAGGACATGAGGCGCGCCGCGAAATTGGATCCCAGTCTCTTCGCCGAGGCGCAACGATGAGCACCCGGGAGTTTCTCGGCGGATTCGTCAAATCGGTGCTCGTTCATCGGCATGCCTTTATTTCGTCGCCGTCCGAGACATGCGACATCGGCCGCGGCGCGCGGGTCCCCCGTTATTTTGACGAAATGTACGGCGCGAAAGCGCCGAACGACGTTGAATCGTCGTTTCGTTCACGCCGTTGGGACGTCGTTCGAATCCGTTTGAAAAAATGGGCGAACCATGAACCGTCCCGCCCTGA
Source organism: Elusimicrobiota bacterium (assembly GCA_028871595.1). Next base: position 2,445 of record JAGWMT010000187.1, on the reverse strand, counting down.
GCCGCGCCTCCTCGCCGCGCTCTTGCGTTTATGGCCCTCGCCGGGATCCCCCATCCGCCCGAACCGCCTGGAAGGCCTCATCGATCGGTACGCTTCTCTCGACGGGCTCAACGCGCTGGAACAAGTCGTTCGAGACTTTCCGTCCTGGCCTCCGGCCCGCCTGTGGCTGGCGCTTGCCTGCCTGCGTCGCACCGATCTTCCCTCGGCATGGCGCGAACTGGACGCCGTCTGCGCTTCCCGCCCGCGCGATATCGCCGCGTTCTTGATCCGTTCCGAGTTGGCGCGAGTGGATATTTCATACGCGCGCTCTCTCCGGGACCTGGACCGCGCCCAAGCGCTGGCGCCGCGCGACGCCTGGATCCGGGCGTTCCGCTCGCGCGTCCTGTTCCAAAGCGCGCCCGGCCCGGAGGCGATGACGTCCATGGACCTCGCCGTCGCCTTGTCTCCGAAGGAAGGCTGGATCCGCGCCTGGCGCGCCGACGGCCGCCGCAAGCGCGGCGACCTGCGAGGCGCGGCGGCGGACCTGGCGGCCGCGCGCCGCCTGGAGCCCGGCTACGACCGTATTTACTTGTGGGAGGGCAAAGTCCTGCGCGCATTGGGCCGCCCGCGGGACGCGGAGCGGGTCTTGAGCGACGGGCTCAAGAGAATGCCGCACTTCGAGAAGGCGCACGCCGAGCGGGCCCGGGCGCGTTTCACCTTGGGCCGCGTGGGTCCCGCGCTGGCGGACCTGGACGCGGCGGTTCGGATCAACCACCGGCATAATGTTTTTTTCAACTGGACCGCCCCCGTCGTCCCGCTGGACGACGCGCGTCGTTCGGTCTTGGCCGCGCTGACGAAGCACGCCGCGAAAGCCCCGCGCTCCGCGCGCGCCTGGGCCTGGCTGGGCGAGGCGCTGACGCAGGCCGGCTTTCCGAAGGAGGGGATCGTCGCCTTGGACCAAGCCTTCGCGTGGGCCCCGAATCGTCCGTGGCTCCACTCGTGGCGGGGGGAGGCCCTTCTGCGACTGGGGCGTTTGCCCGAGGCGGAGCGTGAACTGAGCGCGGCGGTGATGGATGACCCGCACGACGGCCGCGCGCGCGCCTTCCGCGGCCGCGTCCTGTTCCTGCGCGGAAAATTCGCCGCCGCCGCGGCCGACCTGGAGCGGGCCGCCGCGGATTCCATGGTGGAGTACTCCTGGGCGTACCACTGGCGCGCCGAGGCGAAGGAAGCCGCCGGGGACCGCGCGGGGGCGCGCGGCGACGCGGAGACCGCCGCGGCGCTGGAGCCCGGCCGTCCCGAGTTCCGCGCCCTGCGCGACCGCCTGACGCGGACGCGCGCGAGGTCCGCGTGACCGGCAAGGCCCTCCTCGCCGAACTTCGGAAGAACCACGAAGGCTGGGTGGAGGACTGTTCCTCTCGCCTGAATTGGCCCTTCGCCATGGAGCACGACTTATTCTTCCACGGACGCCTTCATGCCCGCCGCCTGCGGGAGTTGTTTTCCGCCGCCGACCGCGCCGCCGCGCGCGATCCTCTCGCCTTGGCCGCCCGCGGCCGCCTGCGCCGCCTGCGCGGGGACGCCGCCGGCGGCGCGGCCGACCTCACGGCCGCGTTGGACCGCTCTCCCCATCTGTCCGTCGCGCGGGCCTGGCTGGCGGAGCTGGACCTCGGCGGTCCGGACGCGGAGCGCGGGCTGACGCAGGCGCTCTCATCGTTTCGGCCTCCAGCGGAGGCGTACGTTTACCGGGCGACGTCCCGCCTTCTGCGCCGCGACGCCAAAGGCGCCGAGGCCGACGCCCGCGCCGCGCGCCGCGGCCGCCCGAAGGACGCGTTTGCGGCGCTGCTCCACGGCGCGGCCCTGGAGCGTCTGGGACGGCGCGCGTCGGCCTTATCCGCCTACGGCGCGGCGTCCGAATTGGAGCCGTGCTGCTCCGTGGGCTTCCTGCTGGCCGCCCGCTTGGAAACCTCGGCAAAGCGCCGGGACGCCGCCTTGGAAGGGGCGCTGTGCGCGGACCCGTGCTACGCGCTGATCACCTTGTCGTGGTTCAAGCCCGGGACGGACTGGGACGCGCACGCCCGGCGCCTGATCGAATTCGCGTTCCGAGACCCGGAATTGGCCGGCTGGTACCAGCGCCAGCAGGAGATACACTTCGCGCCCTATCACTTCGAGGAGTACGAGGCGGCCAACAGCGTCTGGGCCCGGCGCCCCGGCTCGCCTTGGGCCGCGGCCTTGGTGGCGCGCGGCGTCCTGCGCTGCCCGCCGGATCCGGCGCGCAACGTCGAAGGCCTGCGCGCGGCCGACGCCGCGGTGCGCGCCCGTCCCGGCTCCGGCTGGATGCGCGCCTGGCGGGCCTTGGGCCTGATGAAGGCCGGGCGCAAAGAGGAGTCCCTCTCCGAATTGTCGCGCTGTCTGGAGCTCCAACCTCATTACCACCGCGCGCGCGCCTGGCGCGGTGGACTTCGGCGCGGG
>JAGWMT010000186.1 GCA_028871595.1 Elusimicrobiota bacterium | reverse complement strand
CTGCGCGAGGAAGCCGCGTCCCAGAAGATCCTTCCCGAGGGCGCCGCCTACATCCGCCTCATCGAACCCGACGGGGCGGTCATGGCTTTCGCCGATCCCAACCCCCAAGCGCGTTATGACCTGGGCCGTCTCGCTCCGCCGCAAGGGCAAGCCCCGGCCTGGGGGACCGCGCCGTCCCCGGACGACGAAGACGCGCTTGACGTCGCCTCGCAAAGGCTCGAAGGGGGGGCCCTCCTGCAAGTCGGGATGGGCACCGCGGCGCGAGAAGCGTTCCTGGAGAGGTTCCGCGGAATCGTCGCCGCCGTCCTTCTGCCGCTGGCCCTGCTTTCGATCGTCGGCGGGATCCTCCTCACCCGGCGAGCCTTGTCTCCTCTGCGGGATTTGATCGCGACGATCCGCGCTATCGAAGGAGGCTCGCTCGACTCCCGCGTGGCGATTCGCGGGACCGGCGACGAGCTCGACGAACTGGGGTTGCTGTTTAACGGCATGCTCGATAAGGTCGCGGCGCTGGTCGCGGGCATGCGCGGCGCGCTGGACGACGCCGCGCACGACCTGCGCACTCCGCTGACGCGTTTGCGGGGCGGAGCGGAACTGGCGCTTCGTTCGGGCGACGCTGCGGCGTTGAAGGAATCGCTCGCCGACTGCGTGGAGGAATCCGATGCGATCCTGGCGATGCTCGACGGATTGATGGACGTCGCCGAGGCCGAGTCCGGCACGATGCGGCTTCGTTTGGAGAACGTGGACGCCCGGGGTCTCCTCGAGGAGGCCGTCGAACTTTACGGGCCGTCGGCCGAGGAAAAAGGCCTCCGCCTTCAGGCCGAGGCGCCCGCCGGACTCGTCCTGCGCGCGGATCGCGCGCGCCTGCGCCGGGCCGTCGCCAATCTGGTCGACAATGCGGTCAAATTCACGCCGCGCGGCGGCACGATCATCGCGATGGCTTCCCTCGCGGACGACCGGATCGTCCTCTCGGTGCGCGACGACGGTCCCGGCATCCCTGAGACCGACCTGCCGCGGATTTGGGACCGACTGTTCCGCGGTGACCGCAGCCGTTCCGAGCGCGGCTTGGGACTCGGCCTCAGCCTGGTCAAGGCGATCGTCGAGGCCCACGGAGGACGGGCCTCAGTCGAGAGCCGGACCGGGGAAGGATCGGCGTTCCTCCTGAGCTTTCCCGCCGCCTGACACGGTCGTAATGCCTCTGTAAGGCGACGCGGACTCCGGCGGAGTATAATGGGCCAATGGATATATTCACCCGATACTCGGCCCTGGCCGCAATCTTGGCGCTCCTGACGGCCGTACCGGTCCGGGCGCAGTACGTTCCGCCGCGCGTCGAAGTCGCGCGGTTGCCGTCCGCGGGACGCTACCCGAGCCTTGAGCCCAGCGACGTGGTCATTGGCGACTGCCGGGCTCTTTCCGATCGGCGAAGAGGAGCGCGGCTCGAAGAACTGGGCGCGATCCACGTCACTGTTTACACGCAGTGGTACGTGGGCGCACAGCGGCTCGCTAAAGACAAGGGCGGCGAACTCGGCGCGAACTGCCTGGTGGAAAAACAGACTTGGGGCGCGGGCAACTATCCGTTCAGCGTCAGCTACCAAGCCTATCGTCTGAGCCGCGAGGTCGGCTTCGGCTCCCTCGGCTATTGGCTGCCGCTGCGTCGAGCGGAACTCGATTCTGTGAAGGCCGCGCCCGTCCCCGCCGCGGACCCCGCGGCCTTGCCGTCGTCGGCTACGGCCGACGCGCCGGACGCGCCGCTCTGGACGAGCGGAAACTTCATCTTCCGCTACGAGATCGGGATGGACACGTCGAAGTTCCCGGACGCGGTCTGGCAGGACGTGAACCAGGATTTCAAGGAATTCTTCCCGCCCGCGCAATACGCCCGCCTGCTCAGCGCGCATCGCCGGGGAGGGAAGATTCTGGTCGACTTCAAGCATCTGACGATCACGGAAATCCCATAATGCGACCCCGCGCGGGAAGCGGCCTGCTCTTGATTGCCGTCTTGGCGTCGGGCTGCGCGACCTGGGCCAAACATGGGGTCGAGCTCGTCGCTCCGCGCAAGCTCCGCGTGGCCGTCCTCCCTGTTCGTTTTGAAGTCAAGATCCGCCATCTGAAGGAGATCGAGACGGTCCCGGCGGGCCCCGCGCCGTCGGCGGACGCGGAAGCGTCCGCGGTCTCGAGCGCGACGGCGGCGCTTTCCGCCTCGATGCGCGACTCCTTCGCCTCGGCGCTGGACCAGAGCTACTACTTTTCCGCGAGCACCGCGACGGCGGACGTGAATCTCCGCGTAACGGTCCTGGGCTATGGCCGCATCAAACGCTCCTGGATATTCCTTCTTCTCGGCGGCGGCCTGGTCGAGGGGACGGTTCAGGGCGTCGCGGTCGCAGAAGCCGCCGGAAGCGTCCCCGCCGCGATCGCCGTGGCCTGCGAGGAAGTTCTGCAGGAGGTCGCCGTGGACGTGGGCGGCGTCTTTCTCCTCGACCGCTGGTTCACGCCGGTGGTGCTCAAGGCGGAGCTCGTCAGCGCGAGAGACGGACGCGTGATCTGGCGCGCCTGGGCCTGGGGCGACCGGGACCGCAAGGCCCTTAAGAAACTGCCGTCGGCCGAGCGTGCGAAAAAAGAAGTTCGCCTCGGGCTTGTCTTCGATCGGGCGCGCGGCGACCTGATGAGGAAGCTGACGAAAGCCGCGGCGCGGAACGCGGCCGTGTCCAAGGACGGAGCGGACTGATAAGGCCCGAGCGCCTCGCCCGGGCGCCGGACCCGGCTAATGGTGTTGCAGAGCGGCCTTCAATTGCGCGGCGACCGCTCTCATCGCGGACGCGGCGGCCTCTTCCGCCGCGGACGGCAGGTCGGAGCCGCTGGAGGAGGCCGAAGCGCTCCAAAGGACCTCGGCCGTACGCGCGTCGACCAGGCGCATGGACAGTCCGACATGGGCAGGCAACGTCATCGTCTGGGGCATCACCGCGCTCGTCCGCGTCGTGCTGTAGCCGGTCACGACGTTCTGGATCGTCGTGACCCGTGTGCCGCGGTTCTTCTGGACGGTCACGACCTGCCCGTAGATCGGATTCGTGTTTTCCAGCGGCATGTCCACCAGCGATGTCTGCTGGCGCGCGTCCGTAAAGTCGGTCAGCGACCCGAAGGCCAGCGCGTCGACGCCCAGGAGCTTGCCCAGCGCGCGGACTTGATTGCGGTCGAAGGAGCCGGAGAGCTCGAACGCGTGCTCACGGAGCACCTGGACCACCTGTCGGCGCTCCATCAGACGGTAGCCGCCGAGCAGGAGGTACTTGTCGAAGATGCCCGCCGCGATCTCACCTGAGCCGGGCGTACCCGGATAGTCGTCGAAGGAGACGAGCGCGACTCGGCGGGTCACCGCGGGGTCGTAGGCGGAGCTGACGACGACGACCGCCGCCGGCGCGCAGGAGGACAACGTCGCGGCCGCCAGAAGCAGGGATAGGAGAAGCCGCGCGCGGCTAGTCATGGTCGGCGGCCTCCCAGGCGCCGGCGAGCGTCTCGGCCCGGGCGCGCTGATCGGCGGTCAACACCCCGTCCAGACGCCGCCGGCCGTCCTGGGAGGGGCCGTCCCCCCGCGCCGCTCCCAGGAAGTACCATTGGTAGGCGGCGACCATATCCATGGCCGTCCCGCGACCCAGTTCACTCGCGCGACCCAGTTTGTAAAACGCCATCGCACTGCCGTGCCGAGCGGCTAGAGAGTACCACTTGACGGCTTCGATTTCGTCGCGCGCCACGCCGCGCCCGGTTTCGTACATGATCGCGAGGTTGTCCTCGGCGAACGGAAACCCCTGTTCGGCCGCCTCGCGATACCAACGCGCGGCCTGGGCCAAGTCGCGGCGTACGCCCACCCCGTGCTCGTAGAGATAAGCCAGATTGTTCTGGGCGTATGGGTTGTCCTTCCGGGCCGCCTTCAAATACAGCCCGAATGCCTTCTTCGCGTCTTTCTTGACGCCGCGGCCGTGCAAGTACATGTTGCCCAGGTTGCACCAGGCTACGGCTTCGTCCCAACTGCTCGCGGAATCGGAAGCCCGCGAGAACCAATGGAAGGCCTCCGCGTCGCTCTGCTTCACGCCGCGCCCGAGCGAGTACATATAGCCTAGGTTGTTCTGGGCCGCCGCGTTCCCTTGGGCCGCCGCTTTCAGGTACCACTCGAAGGCCCGGCTTACGTCTTGCGGCACGCCGCGTCCATGCTCATAGAGAAGGCCCAGGCCGTATTCCGCTTTCGCGTCGCCCACTGCGGCCGCCTGCCTCAAATCCTCGGCCGCCTCTTCGTAATGTTCGGCCTCGTAGGCCGTCTTTGCGTCCTCCAGATGACCCGCGTGAGAGGCCGCCGCCGCAAGGACGATCAGTCCCCCCGCGGCGGCGACCCGGAATCGGCTAGTCATGCTCGCCCTGTTCCCCGTGTTCGCCTTTCTCCCCGGCCTCGCCCTTCTCTCCGTTCTCGCCGCGCTCCTTCGCCTCGTCTTTCTTGGAGCGGACCGGTCTGATCTTGAGGATCTTATCGTTGCCCGCGTCCACCGTCACGAGCAGGACGCGGCCGTCCTTGGCCTTGATCGTGACTTCGCTCACGCGGCGTTTCCCCAGCTTGGACTGTTTGCTGTCGATGACTTCGCCGGAGATGCGCTTCTTGACGACTTCCTCGGCCTTGTCCAGGATCTTTTCCTTGCCCTGTTCGGCCGGGGTTTCCAGCACGTTTTGAATGACCGCGCCCGTCTGGGCGTCCACCCACACCTCGCGCAGGCCTTCCTTCGTCTTCAGGTCGAACGACCAGATGTCGTGGCCGTCCTCCTGTTCATGCTCGGCGCTTTCCACGCGCGCGCCGGGGACGGCCGCCAGCACCGTTTTGGTGGCCTGGTCCTGTCCGATTTTCGGAGCCGTCTCGGCCATTGCCGGCGAGACGGCGAACGTCAACGCCATCGCGAACGTCAGGGGTATGTGTTTCATGAATTCAGTATAGTCCGCCCGCGCGGAGCGCGCCTTGCGCGGGGATGACACTCCTGACATGCCGGCGGTTTACTGTTCCTGCCGGGCGACGGACTTGATCACGTCTTTTTTCGTCAGCGTGAGATATCCGACCAAAATCAGGATCGCGGCAAGGAAGAGCGCGCTGGTCGCCGTCGTTCCTAGGCCGAGGCCGCCGGCGGAGCGATCCTGAGACAGGAAGTCGCCGATCGACGCGCCGAGGGGCCGCGTCAGGATGTAAGCCAGCCAGAACGAGGCGACCGCGTTTGTCGACTGATGTCGGTGTTCCATGCCCAGGATCTTCCTGATGGCGTAATGCGCCGCCGTCACGGCCGCGATGAGGCCGAAGAAGATGATCAGAGAGGTCAAGTACCCCAAACCGAGCTTTTCCGCGGAGAGGTCGCCTGCGGCCGTGCCCAGGGCGAACGTGAACAGGATCGTCACCCAATAGAAGACCTCGCGGCGGGTCGTCAAAATGGAATGCACGGAAAGGGTCTTCTCGGACGAATACCACGCCGCGAAAGTCAGAAGCAGCAAAACAGAAAAGACCATAGTCGTCGTCGTCAGAGGAACGCCGAGGTGGTCCGTCAAGTTGTCGGTGATCAGGGTTCCGACCACGCTCAGAAGGACCACGGCGAGCCAGTAGATTGACGGTACATATTTCTTCTTACGGAACTGAAAGAGCAGGACGACGGCCAGCAGCGCTCCCATGACGAGCGAAGTCCCCGTCAAGCCGAAATGGAGCGTTTCGTTGAGGTAGTCGGCGGCGGTCTCCCCGATCGTCGTGCACAATACTTTGATGATCCAAAAATAGACCGTGACTTCCGGGACTTTGTTGAGAAATTGCTCGACCGGCATCGCGTTCGTCGATGGAGTTTTCATGACGATAGGATAAGCTTGCGGCGCGCCAATAAGCTTTCCAGGGCATGACAATCCTGTCATCACTGGCGACTCGGCGCTTCAGGATTTCAGGGAAACCTGAAGGATCTCGTCGCGTCGTTGCCCGCTCCGATCGGGAGCGCGCGGCTCAGGCGGTAGGCTGATCGGGCCGGAGCGGCGGCGAGCGCCCGGGCTCGACGCGGTCCAGCCGAGCAGCAGGACGCCCGCGGCGACGCGGCGAAGAGGATTCATGAGCCTCCGTTAGGTTTTGCGCCGCGCGATCAGGGCCGCGGCGGGGAGCACGATCAAGGTCAGCAGAGTCGAAGTCAGAATCCCGCCGATGACCGCGATCGCCAGCGGCTTCTGCAGTTCGGAACCGGTGCCCCAGCCGACGGCCAGCGGCAGAAGCCCCAGGACCATGACGGCGGCCGTCATCAGGATCGGGCGCAGGCGCTTGAGCGCCGCGGCCAGGACCGCGTCCTCCAGGGACCGCCCCTCGCGCAGCATGATGTTCATGTAGTCCAG
>JAGWMT010000479.1 GCA_028871595.1 Elusimicrobiota bacterium | reverse complement strand
GGTGAATCGTATTTGAATTTCCGCCGGGCCTTTTCGACGGTGAACTTCCAGTCGATCTTGAGCCGCTGGCGATTGGCGCGCTTATTCCACGCCGACGCACGCTCACGCAGGGCTTGAATGCTTCCGACGCGATCCTTCCCCAGGCACTGCCGCGAAAATATGCCGATCTCGATTTCCGCTTGATTGAGCCAACTGCCGTGCTTGGGTGTGTAGTGCGGCGTGAATCGGTTCCACAGCTCCATCCCCTGCTTCTCACCGAAGAAGTCGGTCAGTGACTTCTTGCCGTGAGTGTTGAGGTTGTCCATCACCAGATGAATCGTCGTCGCCTCTGGATAGGCTCGTTCGATTCTGGCGACCATCTTTGCGAACTCCGCGCCGCTTCGGCTCTTCGTCGCCCGCGTAAAATGTCGGCCGGCCTTCGGCCGTACCGCGCAGAAGACGTTGGCAGTCCCTTTGCGCACATACTCGCTGTCGCGCTTGAGGATCGTGCCCGGCCTGTCGGCCGGAATCGGCTCGCGTGCTTCGTCAAGCAACTGCACCGGCCGCTCGTCCACGCACACGACGGGTTGATCTGGGTTTAGTGGCCGCTCGTAGACGTCAAGAACGTCCTCCATCCTTTGCGCGTACTCCGGCGTCAGTTCCGGGACGCACCACATTTTTTTCCCGCCACGGCTTGAGCGCGTGGTTGTTCATTACGACGCGGACGGTCTCTCGACCCACGTCCGCGACAATTCCGCGTTCCACCGCCTCCTCAGCCGCCTTGAGCTGCACCTTCCGTTTTAGCGGCCTTCCGGCTTTTCGCCCGCTCGGACGCACAAACGCCGAGCGGGACGATGGCTTCTGCTTTCGCATTCCATCCTCCCTCTCGGCGGTAAGGAGAGCCTAACAAATTGCGCCGTCGTTTATCAGGTCGGAGTACTAGCGGCCCGGTCCGCGCGCGGCGGCGCCGCGCCCGAGGGCTTCGACGCGGTCGAAGAATCCGTCCAGTCTGCCCGTTCCTCGGGCGTTTTTCGCCGCGCGCGGGCGCCGGTCGCGCAGCCGTACCGCGACGAGACCCCAGCGGGGATACACCGCGAGGACCGCGCCGAAGGCGCCCGTGTGGTAGAAGCCGATCGGCGCGCCCGTCCGGCGCCCGGATTCCACCCGCTCCCGCT
>JAGWMT010000185.1 GCA_028871595.1 Elusimicrobiota bacterium | reverse complement strand
GGCCCGGGACTACAGCCGCTTCCTGCTGGCGCTCTGGCGCGACGAACTCCCCGGTTCGGCGGAGATCAAGCGCCTGATGGCGCTGCCCAAGAGAGACCGCCTGCACTCCGGCGTGCCGTTGCCGCACGACGTGGAGGTGTACAGCAAGACGGGCAGCACCAGCCATCTGTGCGGCGACATCGGGGTGCTCACGGCCAAGGGGCCCGACGGCCGGCAGTACGCCTACACGATCGTCGGCATCATCGAGAAGCAGAGCCCGGCCCGGCATTACATCAGCTGGCTGCGCTCGCGCGGCAACGTGATCCGCTACGTCTCCTACCTGGTCTACAGCCGCGTCAGCGCGCTGCACGGCGTCGCCGTCCGCTAAGCCCCTTCGCCGGTCCATCGGGAGGCCGTATGATCAATCGATGCCCGTGGACGGACAGATGATGTCCGTCACCGGCCCGCTCAAGTGGGGCAACGAGATCGCCGCGATCGACCCTTAAGGCGCTCGACCAAATCTTCACCGAGGCGCGCTTCTTGTTCATCCGGCTTAAACTGATCAAGGGAAGGAGTAGGACGCCCCGCCCGCCCCGGGCATCTTGACCAGGATCACGTTCGAGCGTTCCTTCACGGGCGACCGGCTGCCGCCGTCGGTGACGTGGCGCAGGCTGCCGGCGGCCACGAAGATGCCGATGGTCTCGCCCACCCGGGGCTGGCGGCAGCGCATCGGGCCCCACGCCGGGCCGCCGCCCTCTCCGTCGCGCTTCGAGAACGCGACGGCGATGCCGTCCGGCGTCATGTCCAGCTCGGTGATCCGGGTGGTGATCGGCCAGTCCGCCAAGTCGCCGGGGGCGTCCACCATCGTCGCCTCGCTCAGGTCCAGGTCGTCCCCCGGCCGGAGCTTCAGTTTCGGCGCCTTCGGGTCGGGCGCGGGGGCGCGGTAGTCCGCGCAGGGCTGGTCCGGAGGAGTCTCCAGCGACTTCATGCCGCTCAGCACGGCGGCCGTCAAATGGTTCCTGTTCATGACTGCAGTATACGGCCCGATCCGGCGAAAGGCTGTATGGCGGGCTTTCTTTTTTCCGGCATCGGGGTTAAGCTACCCGGGAATGGCCTTCCCGACCCGGGCCGCCCTAGCGGTCCTCGCCTTGGCGCTGACGGCGCCCGCGCACGCCGAGAGCCGCGACGAGCGGCTCCTCTCCGCGGCCCGATCCGGCGATCTGAGCAAGACCGCCGCGCTGCTGGACCAAGGCGCCCGCATCGAGGCGAAGGATGAGCACGGCATGACGCCGCTGATCAACGCGGTCGCCTGGGGCCGCGCCAAGACCGTCATGCTCCTGCTCAACCGCGGGGCCGACGCCGGGGCGGGGATGGAGGACGGAAGAACGTCCCTGCAATGGGCCGTCGCGAGCGGGAACGCCGCGGTGGTGCGGATGTTGCTGGACCACAAGGCCCGCATCGACGCGGCGGACGGAGGGGAGCCCGCGCTGGTCGTCGCCGCCGCCGGAGGGTGCGCGGCCATCGTCAAACTGCTTCTCGCGCGTGGGGCCAAGACCGAGGTCCGCGACGAACGGAGACAGACCCCGCTCATCGCGGCCGCCCGGGAAGGCCGCGCCGAGGCGGTCAAGCTGCTGCTCGAGCGCGGCGCCGACGTGAATGCACGGGACTACGAAGGCAAGACCGCCCTAGACATTGCGCGCGGCCGGAAGCACGTCGACGTCGTCGCCCTTCTGGAGCCGCGCGCGGCCGCGCCCAGCCTGGACGACCGCCTCATCCAGGCGGTCAAGGACGGGGACGCGGCCTCGTCCGCCGCGCTGCTGGCGCAGGGCGCGCGCGTCGACTCCGCCTGGGAGGACGGCCGGACGCCTCTCCTGTACGCGGCGGACGACGGGCGCGCGGACCTGATCCGCCTCCTCCTCGATCACGGCGCCCGCATCGAGGGGCCCGCGGGCCACGATTCGACGCCGCTGATCGACGCGGCCTACCGGAATCATCCGGAGGCGGTCAAGGTCCTGCTCGAGCGCGGAGCGGACGTCAACGCGCGGGACGCGGGCGGTTTCACCGCCCTCAGCCGGGCGGCGTATTGGGGCTACGCCGACACCTTGAGGATCCTGCTCGAACACGGCGCGAAGGTCCTCATCAGGAATGACGCGGGGGAAACGGCGCTCGACGTGGCCGGGGCCGGGGACGGCGTGCCTTCGTTGGCCTCCGAGCCGGGCGCGAATTTCAGGACGTCTTTGCCGCTGCTCGAAGCCGCCGCCGCGAAAGAGGCTCCGGAACCGCGCCCGGCCGCGGCGGGATTGAACGAGAAGTTCCTGGAAGCGGCGCGGCGCGGCGACGCCGCGCAAATCGACGCCCTCCTGGAACAGGGCGCCGACATCGAAACCAGGAATCGAAAAGGTTGGACCGCGCTGGTGAGCGCGGCGTTCGCGGGGAAGGCCGACATCGTGGCGCGGCTGCTCAACCGCAAGGCCGACATCGAGGCGAGGACGAGGAAGGGCACGACGGCTCTGATTTTCGCGGTCGATCAAGGCCACGCCGAGACGGTCAAGCTCCTGCTCGACCGCGGCGCGAATGCGGACGCGCGCGACGGCGGCGGGAAGAGCGCCCGGGACTACGCGCGAGCGGGACACGATCCAAAGATTCTCTCGCTTTTGGAGAGCGGTAAATAAGACGAACGGGCCGGTGTATTCCAGTCGGGCGTGAAGGAGCGCCGGGTTCGCCTTCGCACGTCGTAGACCTCGGCGACCTTGGCGTCCTTGAACCAGGGGTATCGGTCGTAGGAGAGGAAGTGCTCCCGGCCGCAGGCCAGCAGCCAGACGCCGTGCCGAATGATGTCTTGGACTTCAGCCTTTGAAGTGCTTCTTCCAGGCGCGGGTGATCTCACCCTTTCTCTCCTCGACGATCTCATTCAGCTCGCGCGGCGTTCTCGGGGACAAGCCGTGATTCCGGCACAGCGAGACGATCGGCTCAAGCCAGAACTTCGCCTCGCCGTCCGGACAGGACACGTGGACGTGGATGCGTTCTTCCTCGCGCGGGAAGAAGAAAAACTGTTCATTGACAATGGACAACAGAATTACAGAAGACGATATCAACCGGACATGCCTGGAGGCTCTGAAGAAGCTCCTGGGGCGGCCTGTCCGCACTCAACTGGAACCCAAACGAAACTTTGGCCGCCCCGATTTCATCATGACGCTGGACACCCACCCTCCGCTGCACGTGGTCGGGGAATGCAAGACTAACATCGCGACGAGGACTCAAGCCTACCACGCCATGCTTCAGGCTCGCGCGTATGCGGCCAAGAACGAGAAGGTCATGATATTCGCTCGATGGATTCCCGAAATGGTGGGGGAAGAGTTCCGGAAGAATGGGGTTTTTTATCTGGATACGCTCGGCAACGCCTATCTGCACTATCCGCCGGAGATCGTCGTCGACGTTCGGGGGCGCCGGCCGGAGATTCGGCCGGGACCGGAGCCCGGCCGGATCGTCGAACCCGCAGGCTTGAAGATCTGCCATGCCTTGCTGACGCGGCCGCAGCTGTTGAAGCGTCCGCTCCGTGAGATCGCCAAAGAGGCCAATGTCGCATTAGGGACGGCCCAGATCGTGCTTCGGGAGTTGATGGCCGCGGGATGGCTCATGCCAGGCAAGGATAATGAGAAGCGCATCACCGACGGCAAAGCCATGATCGACGCTTTCGTGCGCGGGTAGCTGAAATCCGACCGGACTATCCTCAGCCGAAGAAAACGAACGACGCGGATTTCGCCGTCATTGCGGGAAACTGGGATTCTTTCAACCGCTTGAGAGCGGGGCTGGAAGCGAAGGGCTATCTGCGCGCTCCGAAGGTCGAACATCGGATGGTGAACGAGGCCAAGAGCATCCTGATCGATCTCATCCCGATCGGAGGCGGCATTACCGAAGACGGGAAGATCGTTTGGCCCGAGTCCGACCAGGTGATGACCTTGGTCGGTTTCCCGGAAGTCTGCGCGGCTACCGCGACGGAGGTTCGGGAAGGGCTGCCGAAGGTTCCGGTCATTACCGTTCCGGGGTTCGTGCTATTAATAAACCCAGTCACGGTCACAAGAGCCGGTCGATATCCCTCTTTCCGTGAAGGACGCGCACGACCCGCAGGACGTCTTCCGAGTCGAGGTAATAGATCCGGACCGCCTCGAACCCGCTCACGGGCCATGACCGAAGGCCGTGCAGCCGGGGATCCTTGAGATGTTTTGGCGCGCCGATGCGAGGTCTCTTGGTGAGCTTCGCGATCGTTGCATCGACCGCATCAATGAATCGTCCCGCGACATGAGGCGCGTTCTGCTCAATCAGATAGAGAAATTGATTGAGAATGTCTCGGCGGGCGGCGGGCCGGATAACGGATTTCATCTTGTCGCGGCTTTGTGGCGCTTCTTCAGTAGCTGGGTCGCTTCGGTTTTAAGGTCCTTCCAGAACTCGCGGGTGAGTTCCGTGTCCTCTCCCGAATTGAGACCTTCCAGCAAGAGCGCCTGAAGCTTGGCGTCCGCCTCTTCTTCCTGGGCTTTGCGAATAAGGGTCCGGAAATATTCACTGACGTTTCCAAAGCCCTTGGACTTGATTTGTTTCTGTATGAATCTCTTCAACGGGTCGGGGATGGAGATGGTGACGGTGGTCATGGGGGATTCCTCCTAAGAAACAGTGTAGCAGGAGTCTTATCTATTAACAATAGATAATCATCATTCCCAATTGCCGGGCGGTCGAAATGTCAGCCTCTGCATGGCGGCCTTGAGGTAGTCGGGCGCCAAGTGGGCGTAGATCTCCGTCGTCTTGATGCTGGAGTGGCCGAGGAGCTTCTGGACCGTGTAGAGGTCGGCGCCGCTCATCACCAGGTGGCCAGCGAAGCTGTGCCGCAGCGTGTGGACCGTGGCGCCCTTAATGCCGCGTCTGCGGACGAGCTTGAGGAAGTCGTGGGAGAGCACGTCCGGATCGAGCGGCTGGCCTTGCCGGTTCACGAAGACGAAGGAGTCGCCGATGCGGGGATGATTCCGCAGGACCTCCGCGAGCCGGGGCGTCATCGGGATATGGCGCGTCCCGTAGTCCTTGGGCTGCCAGTCGCCCTTGGCTTGGACTGAGAGGCTCTTGTTCTTGAAGTCGATGTCGGCCCACGTCAGATGGATCAGCTCGCCGCGGCGCAGTCCGGTGAGCAGGAAGGTCTCGATGACCGGCTTCATGTGCGGGTCGGCGGCCGCGAGCAGCGTCCGCGCCTCTTCCTTGCTCAAGCAGCGGATTTGCTTGCGCGACCCCCGGAACTTCTTGACTGTTCTCGCCGGGTTGTCGGTGATAGCACCCCAAGCCACGGCCTTGTTGAACATCGCCTTGATGGTGTTCAACTCGCGGTTGAGAGTGGCCGGCTCGGCGCCGTGTTCGCGGCGGCGGGCCTTGTAGGCTTCGAGTTTTGTCGCGGTCACGCCGCTGAGCTTGTCGGCCTCGACAATCCCGGTGAAGTGCTTGAGGGTCAGCACGTCGCGCTCGTAGGACTTCTTGGCCTTGTTCGCCTGGGCGTAGTTGAGGTACTCCTCGATGAAGGCCGGGAGGGGGCGATCCTTGACCGCGAAGCCTGCCTCCTTGCGCTCGAGCTTGACCTGGACGTCGGCTAGGGCGAGCTCAGCCAGGCGCTTGGAGTTGCCGATCCGCTTACGAACGCGGCGGCCTTCCGCGTGGTAGTCCAGACACCAGCGGGCGCCCTTTTTTCCTTCGACCTGGTAGATGCGCGCCATGGCGGTTCCTCCTGCCTCGGGGGCAGTCCCGGTATGGCAGAAATCTGTCATAAGTGCCAGGGGCCAAAAAGAAGACGGGGACCGCACCGATCCATCCTTGGCGCGATCCCCGTCGAGGATTCCTTCTTTCCCGGGACTAAAGCTGGCGGGGCCAACGGGATTCGAACCCGTGATCTCCGCCTTGACAGGGCGGCGTGTTAGGCCAGCTACACCATGACCCCAGCGCGACAGTATATCACATTCGCGCAAATCCCGCCTAACCCGCGCGGCGGCTCAGGCCGCGGCCGTCTCGCCGCGGGCGGCGTAGAAAACGGCCGCGATCAGGGAGAACGCCGCCCCGCAGGCGGTCATCACGATCCGCGGCGAGTAGTCGCGGAACAAGGTGGGGGAGGCGGTCATCAGGAGCAGGGCCGCGCCGGTCTCCGCGGCCATGCGCAGGCGGAACAGCTTGGGGATGTCCTCGACCGGATAAAGTTTTTGGACCAGGTCCACGAACGGCAGGTCGCTGACCGGGCCGCCGAAGCCGCCCAGCGCGCAGGCCGCGCCCAGCCAGAACAGGTTCGGCGCCAGGCCCATGGCCAGGAAGCCCGCGCCCAGGAAGGCGTAGCCCACGCAGGCCAGCGCGACGGGGCGCCGCCGGCGGATGTTGCCGGCCCACAGCGCGCCGCCCACGTTGCCCGCGC
>JAGWMT010000184.1 GCA_028871595.1 Elusimicrobiota bacterium | reverse complement strand
GACGAGTTCGAGAACCTGGTGACCCACGGCAACGTCGCCGCCGTCTACATGGGGCATATCCACGCGTTCTGGGCCGCGGACTACCGCGGCGTGCGCTACGTGATCTCCGGCGGCGGGGGGTCGCCGCTGTATCCCCTTCCTCCCGGATATCCCAAGAAGCGCTTCGCGCATTACATGACGGTCGAAGCGACGACGGCTGGCTTGGTCGAAACCGTGCATCCCCTGCACGGTTCGCCGTTCGTTCTCCCGCCGGTTCAACCCTAATACTCGCGCCGGCGCGAGTTTGGCGTCGTTGACGACACCGAACTTACTCCAGAGCAAGTCCCGGACGCCGTTACGTTTTCTCGGCCAAGACCTCGAAGTCGTAGCCGAAGTCGCTGTGCGCGAAGCGCCACAGGCGGCGCCAGCGGTCGGACAGGCGATACATGGTCCAGTTCCGCGGCGCCGGGATCTGAGCGCGTCCCTGTTCGATCGAGAAGCTTGGGGGCGGCGCGTTCAGGTCGACGGGGCGCAGTTCCTTGGCGAACTGTTTGTACGACCGCGGCAGCCAGCCGCGAGCTTTCGCGCCCAATTTAAGATGAAAGCTTTTGATGGAAATCACTCGAAGGCCGCACTCCGGCAGCAAGGCTTCCAGCGTGCGCCGGGCGAAGAAGAACAAGTGGCCGCCGTGACGGGTCGGCACCGGTTTGCCCCATTTTTTGGCGAGCGTCCGGTTCGGCAGAAGATCGACGGGCCCATTGGGCACCGTGAGCTCCAATCTCCCCCCGGGCTTCAGCAATCGGGCCGCCGCCTTGAGCGCGGCGCGGGGATCGGATTCATGCTCTAAAACATTGTTGATATGCGCGAAATCGAATGACCCATCAGGGAACGGCGCGCCGGTGAGGGGCACCGGTTTGATCTCGAGATGATTCAAGCGCGACCCCAGGTCGGCCGCGGCGGATGAAAACTCGATTCCCCGCGCGCGCCAGTTCGAATGGTCTCGCACTCCGGCCGCCATGGTCCCCAAGGCGCAGCCCACGTCGAGAAAGTCGCCTTCGGGACGCCACGCCGTCAAACGCTCGGCGAGCGCGCGGCCTTTATAAACGTCCTTCCAGTACTGACGGAAGAAGCCCTCGAAGTAGACCGGCGGATAACAGCGCCCAATATCCTCACCGGAAGGGACCGGATGATAAAACGCGGCTCCGCAGGCGGGGCAATCGTGTATATCCCGTTCGCAACCGGCGTATAAAACGGCGCGCACCGCGAACCGCGGCTCGCCCTTGAGGCAGACGGGACAGCCCGGCATTATCCCAGCTTCGCGCCGCACTCCGCGCAGAACTTCGCGCCCGCGGAGAGCGGCTTGCCGCACTGCGCGCAGAACTTCGCGCCCGCCGCGGATCCGGCGGCGGCCGGCGGGTTGTTGGGATTCATCTGCCCCATCGCGCCCGCCATCAAGCCGCCCATGCCCAGTCCCGCCCCCAGGCCCATGCCCGCGCCCATGCCCAGCCCCGCGCTCCCGCCCTCGTTGGCGGCGGCCTTGTCCATCACGTCGAAGGTGCGCTTCTGCTGGTACTTGTCGCCCAGGATGTCCACCTCGGCCCGGTCGGACAGCGCCTTCTTGAGCCGGATCACGGTCTCGTCGTCCTCGGGCACGTCCACCGAGTTCAGGTAGAAGTTGACCAGCTTGACTCCGAACTTGGCGAACTCGCCGTTGAGCTTCTCGCCGATGGCCTCGGACATGTCCTCCAGGTACGCGGAGATCTCCAGGAGGTTGATCTTCTTCTTGACGATGGTCTCGGCGATGTAGTCCTTGGCCTTCGTGAGCAGGACGCCGCGGAAATAATTGGACAGCTGCTCGCTGGTGAACTGCGGGCTGGTGGCCGACAGCTGGGTGACGAAGGCCTTCGAGTCCGCCACCTGAATTCCGAACTGGCCGAACGCGCGCACGGGCAGGAAGACGTTGAACTTCGGGTCCAAAATGGGGATGGGGTTATTGGTGCCCCACTTCACGTCCAGGTTCACGGCCTTGTTCACGTAGTAGACCTCGGCCGCGAACGGCGTCTCGCCGCCGAAAGGCGCCGCGATCAGCTTCCGCAGCAGAGGGATGTTGGCGGTTCGCAGAGTGTGCGTTCCGGGGCCGAGCACGTCCAGCGCCGCTCCGCCTTGGAAAAAAATCGCCTCCTGGGACTGGTTGACGATCACCTGCGTGCCCCAGCTGAGGTTGTCCGGCGGATAGCGCCAGACCAGGACGTTGGCGGGACCGTCGTATTTGACTCGATCGATGATGGCCATGGGAGGTCCTCCGGAAAGGGTTACGAGGCTTACTATAGCCCCGCTCCGGGAGCTTGTCAACACGGGATCGCCCGGAGAACAAGCCTGGGCCCGGATCCCCTGGGTCCTACGTCCTATTGAGGATGGCCAACAACCGCCGTTATCGTCCGTCATTTCCGGGGGACGCCGTGGCGCGGTATCCTGAGGCCATGGTCCTGAATCCCCCCTCTCACCGCAAGGCTCTGGGCACGGTCATCGCCCAGGTTCTCACTCCGGCGCAGTTGAACCGCGCCCGGGAACTGTCCGGCGCGCCCCGCTCCGAGGAGCTGATGCGCTGGCTGCGCGACTACATGCCGTCCGCCGCCCAGCAGGTCGAGGACATCCTCTACCCCGCGGACTAGTCGGCGCCGCGGCGCTGCGCCAAGGCGGCCGCGGCCCGGGCGTGCAGCGCGACGCGCTCCTCGCGGACCATCAGGTTGACGTCCTTGTCGCTGAGGCCCAAGCGGGCGCCGAACGCCGTCAGCAGGGCCCGCTCCCCGTCCGAGATGCGCCCGTCGGCCAGGCTCATGCGGATGAGCCCGCGCAGGATCACCTCGGCCTCCGCCGCGCTGGTCGGGACGGGCATGGACGAATTTTTGTCCAGCGCGGAGCGCAGCATCTCCTCGGCGCGCGCGGCCCCCACCCCCCGCCTTTCGGCGTAGGCCAGCAGGTAGGCGCGCTCCTGGTCGTTCGTCGTTCCGTCGGCCGCCAGGGCCGCGGCCAGCACCGCCACGGCCTCCGCCGGCGGCAGTTCGTCGCCCCAGTCCAGGCCCGTCTGGGCCACCGGCGCGCTGGGATCCACCACGGGACGCCGCCATTGGCCGAAAGGGACCACGTCGAACAGCACCCACGACACGCTCCCGTCGTTGAAGGCGCGGCCGCAGTACGCGCAGCGCGCCGCGTCGGCCTCCTCGGGCGCGGCGCCGCACGACGGGCAGCGCGCGGTGCGCAGTCCGGCCTTCACGTCGCTGGTCGCGCCGCTGCGGCGGCGGAAGATCAGGTAATGGGTGCGGCGGTCGCGGCCCCGGAAGTCCTGGCCGTGGGGCCCGCGCACCATGCGGTCCGCCTCCCAGCGCACCTGGACGTGGACCTTGTCGTAATCGGCGCCGGCCTCGAAGGCGATCGTCTCCACGGCGCCCACCGCCGCGTCGCGCTCGAAATCCCCCTTCAGGTCCGTCCGCGCGACGAATTCGTCCTCGGCCACGCCGCGCAGCGGGGCGGGGTCTCCGCGCCGGCGCGCGTCAATCCAGCGCCAGAACGCCACGGCGGCCCGGTCCTCCAGGGACTCGAGGCTCAACCCGGGATCGGTCTCGCGCAGGTCCTCCCAGCCGGTGACCTCGCGGTCGGGGCTGGGGAAGGCCCACTCGCTGACCTGAGTGATGGAAGTCAGGACCCAGTCGTGCTCGCCGGAGTTGACCCAGGCCTTGCAGGCGGGGCACTGCGCCGCGTCGGCGATCTCGAGCGGCGCGCCGCAGCTGGGGCAATGCCCTTCCAGAAGCCCCGGCCGCGCCAGGGTCTTGGCGCCGGGACGGCGCAGGAAGGTCCACACCTCGGTGAAGGTGTCGGGCCCGCCCGACAGGACCGTTTCGTCCACGAGGGTCACGATCTGATCCACGACGGAGGCCTTCACGCTCACGTACACCGCGTCGTAGCTGGGCCCGGCCAGATAGCCGAGCGCCGCCGTCTCCAGGACCCGCACGTCGCTCATCCGGTTGCGGATGCCCCGGTCCTTATAATCCGCGATCTGGCGGCTGAAGCGCTCGTGCACGCCGTCGGAGATGAACGCGCGCGCCTTCGACATGTCCTGGGTGCTCCACGCCTCCTGGATGGCCGTGAAGGCGGCCGCGGCGCGGCCCAGAAACGCCGGCTCGTCGAACTTCGGGTCCCGCGAAACGATCAAGGCCAGGGCCTCGCGACGGCGGTTGTCCAGCTCCACGTCCATGCCCTCGATGATGGTCGAGTCGATGGCGGTCTCGCGCCGGTCGATGCGGGTGTTGTTGACCGTGTACAACGCCCAGACCAGGAAGAGGGTGAGGGGCACGCCGAACAGCGGGTGCAGGAGCACGAAATACAGATACAGGCCGATGAAGTCCCCGCCCCCGCCCGACGATCCTCCGCCGTAGGAGCCGCCCCCGCCGTAGGAACCGCCGCCGCTGTAGCCGCCGCCGCCGCCGGCGCGGGCGAAGGCGTCGGCCGCGGCGAAGAGCAGAACGGCGAGGAGGGCGGCCTGGCGGCGGGTCACGGCGGCAGTTTAGCCCCGGGAAGCGCGCCGCGTCAAGACGCGCGTCAAAACGTGTGGCCGAAGACGAGGTAGACCAGGCCGGTCTGCTCGTTGCTGAAGCCCACGTCGAGGCGGGCCAAGATGGCCTCGCCGATCGCGATGCGCAAGCCAGGGCCGTAGCTGTATCGAAAACCCTCGAAAATCTCCGGCAATCGGGTGTAGCGGGTGTGGAATTCATGGGACAGGTCGCTGTCGCTGATATACACTTGCCCTGCGTCGCCGAACACCACGCCGTCCACCTGGATGTCCCACAGATTCATGAAGTTGAAGCCGCCCAGCCTTTCGCGGTACTCGGCGTTGACCGTCACGCGGCTTGTTCCCAGGAATCGGTCGGGGAAGAAGCCGCGCATGTCATTAGAGCCGCCGAGCGAAGCGAGTTCGAAGAACGGGATATGCCCTCCGGCCCCCTCGATGTATTCGCCTCCTAAATGAAGGCCGAAAATCCGTTTATTGCTCTCCAGAGGGTGAAGATAGCTCGCGTCCAAGGTGTAGCGTGTGAAATCGAAGTCGTTGGCCAGGTTGACGTTGACGTGCTCCACGCTGCCGATGGCGCTCCAACCCAGGGTCGGCCGGGTGACGCTGGTGCGGTCGTTGTACACGAACGAGGCGATCACGGGGTTGGTCCGTCCGCCCGCGATGCCCGTCAGCCGCGGGAAGGCGTCGGCCGTGGCGGGAGAGGGGTCCCCGCTTTCGGAACTTCGCGCGATCCGGGTCTGGCGCGTCCCGGCGGTGACGGCGACGACCAGGTCGTCGGTCAGGTGCCAGCCGTAGGTGAACAGGGCTCGCTGGCGCTGGATGGCGTGAACGGACAGCGGCGAGCGCACGTGGTTGTTGCCCAGGCCGAAAAACGGCTTGTCGGGACTGAGATAGTAGTGGTACTCCCCCAGGCCTATTCCTCGCGGGTCAAGGAAGCCCGGCGCCAGCACCGCCGCGTCGGCTCCCAGTTGGCGGCCCATCGCGGCGTTGAACTCCGTGTCCACGGTGACGTCGCGGTCGCCGAGCCGGCGGCCCGTGAACTTGAATCCGCCGTTGAGCTGCTGGTCCGGGGAGTAGCCCGCCTCTGGCAGCACCGCCCAGTTCTTCGACCGGTCGGTGCCCGTGGATTCGTGGTGCTCCGGGATCAGGTCGCTGATCTCGCGCTGGGTTCCGGGGCCGTCGTCGGCCCGCGACGGCATGACGAAAACCGCTAGGAAGAGAGGAAACGCCGCCGCGAGAATTGTCGTCTTGTGACGCATACGCCCTTAGGCAATCATACGGGTGACGAACGGATTCATTCGACCCTTCAGCGGGTGAAGAATCGTCCGACGAGCCAGGCCCGGCCGGAGTGAACGGTCAATACCGTCCGCCCTTCGGCCCGGTTTCCCAGTCCCCGACTGCCCCGAACCAACGCCTCCCGCCGCAGAGCGTAGCGCGCTCCGGTCAACGTCACCACGGCGCTCGGCGCGGCCAGGAGAGAAAATCGTTCGCCCCGACGAACGTCCAAGACATGACGCCCGGGACCCAGCAACCGCGCCGTCCCCCCGCCGATGACGACCAGCTCCAGCGCACCGCGCCGAGCCTCCAACGCCGCCAGGTTCACCAACTCGTGGTCCAGGCCCCCGCCGAGCGCGCCCGCGATCCAGACCCGGGAGATGCCCGCCCGCTCCACGAAGTCCAGCGCCTTGTCCAGGTCGGAGCGGTTCTCGTCGAAGTCGCACAGGTACGCCGTCTTCTTCCAGGCGCGCGGCAGCGGACGCGGCAGGGAGTCCATGTCCCCCACGATCACGTCCGGGATCAGCCCCAGCGCCTTCGCGTGGCGCGCCCCGCCGTCGGCGCAGACGATCGCGTTGGCGCGTAGCGCCAACTTCTTCGCCGCGGCCGGTTCCCGGAGTTCGCCGTTCAAGAA
>JAGWMT010000183.1 GCA_028871595.1 Elusimicrobiota bacterium | reverse complement strand
GGGATGCCGTGCACGACCTCGTGGTTGATGGACAGGCAGATGACGCCGGGGAAACCGTGGTAGTTCAGGAACGCGGGCTTGGCGCCGCGCTTCTTGAGCTCCTCGCGGGCGATCTGGTCGATCGCGCCGGTGGTCATGCCGGGCTTGATCACGCCGGAGAGATGGACCAGGATGTCGCCCACCACCGCGCCGGCCCGGCGCATGGTCGCGAGCTCTTCCTTGCTCTTCACCTCGACGGATTTTTCCATGAACATGTTTACTTGGCGCTCGCGATCACGGTCGACAGAGCGGCCTCGACCTTCTCGGGAGGCTGCGCGGCGTCGATCTCGTGAAAAACTTGCTCGGCCCGGTAGTACGCGACGAGCGGGTGCGTCAAATCTTCGAACACCATGAGGCGCTTGGCCGCCGTGGTTTCCGTGTCGTCCTCGCGCTGAATGACCTTGCCGCCGCACTTGTCGCAAACGCCTTCGACTTTCGTGGGACGGCTGATCGTGTTGTAAACCTCGGCGCAGTTCGAGCAAATCCGGCGGGAAGACATGCGCCGAATCGCCTCGGCCGTCGGCAACGCCAGCGAGCAGACGAGGTTCACCGAGGCCCCGGCCTTCTTCAGCATGGAATCAAGCGCCTGCGCTTGATCGATGTTGCGGGGAAATCCGTCCAAAAGAAATTGACCCTTCGGGTCCAAGCGCGCCGCGACCATCTCGGTGACGATGTTGTCGGGGACCAACTTTCCGGACTTCACGTAGTCCTGCGCCTTCTTGCCCAAGTCCGTGCCCTGCGCGATCTCCGCGCGGAACACGTCCCCGGTGGCGAGGTGCGTGAAGCCGTACTTGGCGGCCAGGCGCATGGACTGCGTGCCTTTGCCTGAGCCGGGAGCGCCGAGGAGGATGACGATCATCAGACGCCCTGCTCCCCGATGTTGAACCAGCGCCCGGCGATGCGGCCCTTCTTGAGGAAGCCCTCGTAGTGGCGCATGATCAGATGCGACTCCACCTGGCCCATGGTGTCCAAGGCCACGCCGACGACGATCAGCAGCGAGGTGCCGCCGAAGAAGAAGGGAACCGCGAAGTTGCGGCGCAGGACGTCGGGCAGGACGGCGATGGCCGCGACGAACAGCGCGCCGCCCAAGGTGATGCGCTCCAGGATCCACTCGATGTACTTGGCCGTGGGCTCGCCGGGGCGGATGCCGGGGATGAAGCCGCCGGACTTCTTAAGGTTGTCGGCCAGGTCCTCGGGATTGATGGAGACCGAGTTGTAAAAGTAGCAGAAGAAGATGATCAAGGCCCCGTACACCACGTCGTACATCCAGCTGCCGCGGTTCATGATTTCCATGACCTTCTGTCCCAAGACGCTCTGCGGGAAGAACTGGGCCATGGTCATCGGGACGGCCAGCAACGAGACCGCGAAGATGACCGCGATGACGCCCGACTGGTCCACCTTCAGCGGCAGATAGCTCTGCGAGCCGCCGAACATGCGCCGGCCGACCACGCGCTTGGCGTACTGGACGGGAATCTTGCGCTGGGCGGTCTCGACCCACACCACGCAGACGATCACCGCGACCAACGCGACGATGATGGCCAAGGCGGTGATCAGGCCGATCTCCTCCAAGCGCACCAGTTCGAAGAGGTTCATCGCGCCCGACGGGATGCGCTCGACAATGCCGGCGAAGATGATCAAGGACACGCCGTTGCCGATGCCGACCTCGGTGATCTGCTCGCCCAGCCACATCACGAAGATGGTGCCGGCGGTCAGCGTCAGGACGGTCACGCAGTAGAAGAACCAGTCCGGGTTGGGCACCACGGGGATGTTGCCCGGGACCGGCATCTTCGTGATCGCCAAGGTCAGGCCGAAGCTCTGGAAGATCGCCAGGAACAAGGTCAGGTAGCGCGTGTAGTTGTTGAGCTTGCGGCGGCCCAGTTCGCCTTCCTTGGCGAGGCGGTCCAGCATGGGGAACACGTGCGCGCCCTGCAGCAGGCTCACGATGATGGACGCGTTGATGTACGGCATCACGCCCATCGAGAAGATCGAGAAGCGCCCGAGAGCGCCGCCCGAAAAGGTATTGAGGAAGCCCAAAAGGCTTCCGGACTGGGCGTTGAAGATGGCTTTGATCGCGTCGGCGTTGACGCCCGGGATCGGAATGGAGGCTCCGATCCGGAAAATCGCCAGCGCGCCCATCGTGTAGCCGATGCGCTTGCGCAGTTCCGGGACGTCGAAGAGATCGCCGAGTCCGGCCATTTTAAGCCTTCACGACCTCGGCCGTGCCGCCGGCCTTCTCGATCTTGGACTTCGCGCTCTGCGAGAACGCGTGGGCGGAGACCTTCAGCTTGCGCTTGAGCTCGCCGTCTCCCAGGATCTTGACCAGCTTGCGGCCCTTGACCAAGCGGTGCACCCGGAGGTCGTCCAGGCCGATCTCGGTCTTGTTCTTGAAAACGGTCTCCAGGGACTCCAGGCTGACGACCTGGTAGGTCACCTTGAACGCGCCGTTGGTGAAGCCGCGCTTGGGGATGCGGCGCAGCAGCGGGGTCTGACCGCCTTCGAAGCCGACCAGCTTGCCGTCGCCGGAACGGGAGCGCTGGCCCTTCTGTCCGCGCGTGGCGGTCTGGCCGGTGCCGGAGCCTTCGCCCATGCCGAGACGGAGCGGGCGGCGGCGCGAGCCGGGGTGAGCTTCGAGCGTGTGCAGGTTGAAAGTTTTAGTGGTCATGGTTTTTTTCGTCACGGTCGTTTACTTGCCGCGGAGCTTCGCGATGTCTTCCTTCGTCCGGAGCTGCTTGAGGGCCTCGAACGTGGCGCCGACGGTGTTGAACGGGTTCGACGAACCCAGGCTCTTGGTCAGGATGTTCTTGATGCCCGCGGCTTCCAGCACCGCGCGCACGCCGCCGCCCGCGATGACGCCCGTTCCGGGCGCCGCCGGCTTCATCCACACCACGCCGGAGCCGAACTTGGCCACGATCTCGTGGGGAATGGTGTCTCCGACCATCGCGAACTTGATGATCGCCTTGCGGGCGGACGCGTTGCCCTTCAGGATGGCGGCCTGAACGTCCTTGGCCTTGCCGAGACCGAAACCGACCGAGCCGGCGCCGTCGCCGACGACGATGATCGCGGAGAACGAGAACCGCTTGCCGCCCTTGACGACCTTGGCGACGCGGTTGATGGTGACGACGGTCTCCTTGAAGCCGCCCTCCTCACGCTGGGCGTTGCGGTCGCGGCGCGGGCCGCGGGGTCCGCGGCGCTCTCCGCCGCGGTCGCCGCCGCCGCGCTCATTGCGCTCGGTGGATTGGGGCTGCGGAGGAACGGGCTGCTGGGGGACCGGCTGGGTTTCGGTGCTCATTAAATCATTCTCCGTTAGAACTCGAGTCCGCCGGCGCGCGCCGCGTCGGCCAGGGCCTTGACGCGGCCGTGGTACACGTAGGCGCCGCGGTCGAACATCACTTTCTTGACGCCGGCCTTGATCGCCGCCGCGGCGATCGCTTCGCCGACCTTCTTGGCGGCGTCGATGCTCTTGGCGGACTTGGCGCCGGCCTTCAGTTTCTCGTCCATCGACGACGCGGTGGCCAAAGTGACGCCCTTGGCGTCGTCGATGACCTGCGCGTAGATGTACTTCAAGCTGCGGTGCACCGACAGGCGCGGGCGCTCGCCGCGGTGCTCGAACAGACGCTTGCGGGTGGCCAGTTTGCGGTGCTCATAGCGGGTCCATTTGTCTTTCATGGTTATTTCTTGCCTCCCGCTCCGGCGCTGGCGCCGGCGGCCGTCTTACCGGCCTTCTTGCGGACGTACTCGCCCTGATAGCGGATGCCGGTGCCCTTGTAGGGCTCGGGCTTGCGGAGCTCGCGGATCTTGGCGGCGATCTCGCCGACCATGTCCTTGCTCACGCCGGAAACGGTGATGACGGTCTTCTTGGGATCCATGGCCAAGGTGATCCCCTTCGGCGCCTCGAACTGCACCGGGTGGGACTTGCCGAGGGCCAAGGTCATCTTCTGGCCGACGACCTCGGCGCGGAAGCCGAGGCCGTGGATCTCCAGGACCTTGGAGTAGCCGGTGGCCACGCCGGTCACCAGATTGTTCAGCCGCGCGCGGGTCATGCCCCAGATGGCGCTGGCGTCGCGGGCGACGGAGATGTCGGCCGACAGGAGGACCTTGCCGTCCTTGATCTCGGCCTTCACGTACGGATGGAGGGAATCCTTCAACTCCCCCTTGGGGCCCTTGGCCGTCACGACGTTGCCGTCGATCTTGACCTGGACTCCGCTGGGAATAACGACGGGCTGCTTTCCGATTCGGGACATGTTGGTTACCAGACCTGGCAGAGAATCTCGCCGCCGACTTTCTTTTCCTTCGCCTGGCGGTCCGTCATGATGCCCTGCGAGGTGGAGAGGATCGTCACCGCGAAGCCGCCGCGCACGCGCGGGATGTCGGTGTGCGAGCGGTAGATGCGCAGGCCGGGCTTCGACACGCGCTTGATGCCGCGGATGACGGCTTCCTTCGTCGGCGAGTACTTCAAGAAGACGCGGATCGTGCCGCGCTTGTTCGTCCCGTTGTACAGGGACTTGTAGTTCGCGATGAAGCCCTCGTCCTTGAGGACGCGGACCACTTCCAGCTTCATCTTGGACATCGGAACGTCCACGCGGTCGTGCTGGCGGACGTTCGAGTTGCGGATGCGGGTGAGCAGGTCGGAGATAGGATCCATTTTATTTTACCAGGAGGATTTCTTTACGCCCGGCAGAAGGCCGCCGTGCGCCATTTTGCGGAAGCACATGCGGCAGAGACCGAAGTCTCGGTAGACCGCGCGGGGCCGTCCGCAGATCTGACAGCGGTTGCGATGCCGAGTCGAGAATTTGGGCGTCTTGACCATCTTTGCGCGCCAGGCTGTCGTCGCCATGTCAGTTTCTCCCCGCCGCGGCGGCCGCGGCCGGCTTCTTGAACGGCATTCCGAACTCCGTGAGGAGGTCGAGGCTCAAGGCGTCCTTCCCGCCGTCGATCACGAACGAGATGTTCATGCCGCGCTGGGTGGGCACGCGCTCGGAGTTGATCTCGGGGAAAATCAGCTGTTCCTTGAGACCCAGATTGAAGTTGCCGGAGCCGTCGAAGCCGCGAGGCTCCAGGCCGCGGAAGTCGCGGATGCGGGGGATGGCCACCGTGATCAGGCGGTCCAGGAACTCCCACATGCGGTCGCCGCGCAGCGTCACGCGCACGCCGATGGGCATGCCCTCGCGCAGCTTGAAGTTCGAGATGGACTTCGTGGCCTTGCGCACCTGCGGCAGCTGGCCGGTGATCAGCGCCAGCTCCTCGCGGGCGTTGTCCAGGGTCTGCACGTTGTCGCGGGCCTCGGAGACGCCGATGTTCACGACGATCTTCTTCAGGCGCGGGACCTGGTGGAGGTTCTTCAGGCCGTGCTTCTCCATCAAGGCGGGGATCACCTCGTCCTTGTACATGGACTTCATGCGCGGCGTCGGGTGGGCGACCTCGCGGCCGTCCTCGTTGACCGCGAACGCCGGGCCGGCGCTCTTGGCGGCGGACTGCTTCTCGAGTCCGGCCTTCTTCGCGGCCGCGGCGGCTTTCGCCGCCTTCGCCGCTTTTTCGTCGGGAGTCTTTTCAGCCATGATGTTAACCTGCTTCCTTTAGGCGATCGTTTCGCCGGACTTGGCCACGCGGACCTTGTCGCCGTTCGCCAGCAACTTGATGCGCACGCGCGTGGGCTTATTGGTTTTCGGATCGATGAGCATGACCTTCGACATCGCGAGGGGAGCTTCCACCTTCACGAGGCCGCCGGCGTCGGTCTGGGTCGGCTTCTTGTGCTTCGTCACGATGTTGATCTTGGAGATCAGCACGCGCGTCGGCTTGAACTCGCCGCCGGGGATGATCTCGAGGACCTCTCCCGTCTTGCCCTTGTCCTTGCCGGAGATGACGATGACCTTGTCCTTCTTCTTGATCTTGAACTTCATCATCTTAGACGACCTCCGGAGCGAGGGACACGATCTTCAAAAATTCCTTGTCGCGCAGCTCGCGGGCGACGGGTCCGAACACGCGGGTACCGCGTGGCTCGTTCTTGTCGTCCACCAGGCAGGCGGCGTTGTCGTCGAAGCTGACGTAGGAGCCGTCGGGGCGGCGCAGGTTGCGCTTCACGCGCACCACCACGGCCTTCACCACGGTTCCCTTCTTGATGGCGCCGTTGGGCAGCGCGTCCACCACGGAGCAGACGACGATGTCGCCCAGGCTGGCGTAGCGGCGATAAGAGCCGCCCATCACGTGGAAGCACTGCAGACGGCGCGCGCCGGAGTTGTCGGCGACGTTGATCATGGTTCGAAGCTGGATCATGTTACTTGACCTCGGCGCGAGGAGCGGCCTTGACCACGCGGATCAGGCGCCAGCGCTTGAGCTTGGACAGGGGCCGCGTGCTGGCGATCTCGACGACGTCGCCCTCGTGGGACTGGTTGCCCTCGTCGTGCACGTGGAACTTGCTGCTCTTCGTCTGCACCTTCAGGTAGAACGGATGGCGGACCGTGCGGGTCACGCG
>JAGWMT010000182.1 GCA_028871595.1 Elusimicrobiota bacterium | reverse complement strand
GGAGACCGTGCGCGCGCTCCTCCGCCGCCGCCACCGCCTGCCCGATTACAAGGACGACGACTTCACCTTGCGCAACATGGCCGAGATGCAGGCCACCCTTCAGGGGACCACGCAGACGATCTCCCTCCTTCTGGCGATCACCGCCGCGATCTCCCTGTTCGTGGGCGGCGTGGGGATCATGAACATCCTGCTCGTCTCCGTCAACGAGCGCACGCGGGAGATCGGACTGCGCAAGGCCGTCGGCGCGTCGCGCGGAGCGGTCATGGCCCAGTTCCTGATCGAGTCGCTCGCCCTGGCCGCGGGCGGAGGCTTCCTGGGCGTCCTTCTGGGCGTGGGGGTTTCCTTGGGCCTGTCCGCCTTCGCGGGCTGGGCCGCGGTCCTTTCCCTCCGCGCGATCCTGATCGCCTTCGGCTTCTCCGCCTGCGTGGGCCTCGCGTTCGGCCTTTGGCCGGCCCGGAAAGCGTCCCTCCTCTCGCCGATCGAAGCCCTGCGCTACGAGTAGCCGCGGTCCCAGTTTTCCCCGGGCTCTCCGTCCCGATGTCCGTGCCCGAAAGGCCCGCGCCGGGGGGAACGAAAGATCGTACGATCGGACCATGAAGCTCGCCGCGGCCCTCCTCGCCTTCGCCTTCCCCGCGCGGGCGGCGCTGTTCATGGGAGAACCCGTCCGCCTCCCGGACATCGCTGCCGCCGCCGCCGCGCCCGCGGCGCTGGGAATGACGCCCCTGGCCCCAGTTCTCGCGGCGGCGATTCCCGCCGCGGCGCCCCTCCCCGCGCTCCCCCCTTCCGCTTCGCCTCCGCGCGCCGCCGGCGTCCGCACCTTGTACGTGCGGGCGACCGAGTCCTCGCGCGGTTTCTACCGGGGCCGCTTCGGCTCCCGCGTGCGGTTCGTCGAGCCCGAGGACGCCGGCGACGGCGAGACCCTCTACCGCCTCGAGATCGACCTGCGATGAAGCTGGTCGTCGTCGAGTCGCCCAACAAGGTCGGCAAGATCAAGGGCTTCCTGGGCCCCGAGTACCGCGTGGCCGCGTCTTTCGGGCACGTGCGCGACCTGCCTTCGACCGGCGACCTGGCGGTCAAGTTCGAGGGCGGAAAAATCACGCCCACCTACGTGGCGCTGGAGCGCTCCTCGCGCCACATCCAGGAGCTCAGCGCCCTGGCGAAAAAGGCCGACGAGGTCCTCCTCGCCACCGACCCCGACCGCGAGGGCGAAGCCATCGCCTGGCACGTCAGCCGGCTCCTCGGCGAGCGCCCTTACGGCCGCGTGGTCTTCCACTCCATCACCAAGGACGCGGTGAAGAAGGCCATGGAGAACGTGCGCCCCCTCGACCAGCGCCTGGTGGACGCCCAGCAGGCGCGGCGCGTGCTGGACCGCGTCGTGGGCTGGGTGGTCAGCCCGACGCTGCGTCAAGTGTCCAAGGACGCGCGCTCGGCCGGACGCGTGCAGTCCGTCGCGCTCCGCCTGGTGGCCGACCGGGAGCGGGACATCCGCAAGCACAGCGTCGTGGACTACTTCGTCCTGTCGGCGAAACTCGCGAAGGAAGGGGCTCCGCCGCCGTTCACCGCGAAATTGATCACATGGAAGGATCACCCCCTCGGCCAGCGTCTGCGCGACCCCGCGCTGGCCGAGAAGACGGCGGCGTGGGCGAAAACGGTGCCGTGGGTGGTCCTGTCCTGCGACCGGCGCGACTCCGCGCGCAACGCCCCGCCTCCCTTCACGACGGCGACGGTCCAGCAGGCCGCGTCCGTGCGCCTGGGGCTCAACCCCGACGCGACGATGAAGCTTCTCCAGTCCCTGTTCGAGGACGGGAAAATCACCTACCACCGCACCGACTCCACCGCCTTGTCGCCCGAGGCCCTGGCCGAGGCGCGCGCGGTGATCAAGAAGGACTTCCCGCCGGAATACCTTCCGAAGGCGCCCGTGGTCCACGCGACGAAGGCCGCCAACGCCCAGGAGGCCCACGAGGCCATCCGTCCCACCCACCCGGAGACGGGCGCCGACGCTCAGGGCGGCGGGGACGCGGGAAAGCTCTACCGCTTGATCTGGCAGCGCTTCATCGCCTGCCAGATGACCGCCGGACGCGACCAGATCACGACCATCGACGTGGCCTGCGCGCCGGGAACATGGAAAACGGAGAAGGGCGCGGCGGTTCCGATGGGAATCTTCCAGGCCAAGGGCAAGGTCCTCCTCTTCGACGGCTGGCGCAAGCTGACCGGCGAGGACGCCACCGAGGAGGCGAAGAAGAAAGGGCCGAAGGCCGGCGACGAGGCCGACGACGACGAGAGCGACGGCGAGCTGCCCCTGCTGAACCCGGGCGACGCGCTTCACCTTCTCGACCTCGAAGCGTTGAAGCGCTCCACGAAGCCGCCGCCGCGCTACACGCAGGCGTCGCTGATCAAGAAGCTGGAGTCCGAAGGCATCGGCCGGCCGTCCACCTACGCGGCGATCATGCGCGTGATCCTGGAGCGGGGCTATGTCCGCGAGCTCAAACGCAAGCTCCACGCCACGGAACTGGGGTTGAACGTCACGGATTTCCTCGTCCGCCACTACGGCGGCAACTTCATCGACCTGGACTACACCGCCCGGCTCGAGGACGACCTGGACAAGATCGCGCGCGGCGAATCGGATTGGGAAAAGGTGGTGACGGAGGCCAGCTTCGCCGTCGTCGCGCTGGCGCGCCGCGCCGGTCTTTGGTACGACCCCCTGATACCTCGCCCCCCTAAAAAATCCCCCCCGCCGCGCGCTCCCGCCTCTTGATCGGGCTCCACCCCATCTGGTACTTTAGACCTACGCATCCGTAGGTCTTTGGACCCTCGCGACGTGGGCCCATCAGACTATACTGGTCATGACCTTGTAGTCCCCGGGATTGGCCGGGGAGCATCCACCTCCGGACCTTAATCCGGAGCGGCCAGGGGAGACGGCCGACGACGGCTCGTTTCCTCTGGTTCTTTTGGGCCTCCGCACCGCTCAGAATGTCCGCACTAGACCAAGGAGGACGTATGACGCTGAAGCGCGCCGGCTCCCACGCCGGCTGGATCACCCTCGCGGCCGCGCTTCTGTCCGGCGCCGCCCGCGCCGCCGTCCCCGCCGCCGACGCCCAGTTCTTTCTCACCGCGAACGCCGCGGTCGCCATATCCGCCTCGGAGGTCGTGGCTCAAAAGGCCGCCGCCGCGAAGGCGATCACCGACATGAAGGGCGCCGCCGCGTCGGCGGCGGAAGACGAGCAGTTTCCCGACGGCCGCGGCTGGAGCCCGACGTTCTCCGTCCAGTCCGCCGCGCCCTCCATCCTGGCCGCCCGGGTCTCGCCCGACTCGTCCTTCACGCCGGGACACCTGTGCACGTCCTCCGATCCGAACTTCAAGGAATACCGCTACGCGGAGCACATCCCTTACTGCAACCGGATGGTGACTTTTCAGATGAAAACCGACATTGCCGCTCATTACGGGGTCCTGCAGAGCGCTTGGTCCGGCTTCGAGTTCGACCACCTGATCCCGCTGGCCATCGGCGGCGACAGCTCGGTCGACAACATCTGGCCCCAGCCCCACGCTCCGGGCTCCCCGGACGGCAGCGAGGGCAAGGACAAGCTGGAGGAGCAGCTCTATCTGCAGATGAAGGCCGGGAGCATCACCCAGGCCGACGCGGTGAAGCAGATCTACGACTGGTTCACCGTCTCCGACATGGCGCGGAAGATCATCCAGGTCTCGAGCCGGTGAGATGACGGACGAAAAGGTTTAGGCCGAGACGACGCAGGCACGGGCGGGCGCGGCCGTCCAGCGCCCCTTCCCGATCCGGGCGCGGGCCTCGATGAGGACGGGCCCCACGACCGGCGTCCAATCGAACCAATGGTGCCCGACGGCCTCCCGGCAGTCGCTCCACTCTCCCGCGTTCAAGCGCGCCTGAACCTGGCCGGCGCCGGCCGCGGTCAAACGGATGGAGTAATGCCCGGGGCGCACGATCTCGCCCTCCCGCGGATAATCCACGATGGGCTTGCAGGCGGGACGAACGGCTTTGGGAGAAGCGATTTTCTTGGCCACGAGGAGAGGATATCAATTCCCGAATTCGTGTATCCTCTCTCCTGAGATGACCGCGTCCTCCTTCCGCGTCGTTCTGGTGGGTCCGGAGAACCCGCGCAACGTCGGCTTCACGGCGCGGGCCATGCTCTGCTTCGGCGTCTCGGACCTGGCGATCGTCGGCGTGCCGTGGACGTCTCCTCCCGCCGAGGCGCGCAAGACGGGGGCGGCCGCCCTGGACATCCTGGACCGGGCGCGCGTCGCGCCCTCGCTGCGGGACGCCCTGCGCGGCTGCGACACGGCGGTCGCCTTCAGCCGCCGCCCCACCGTCCTGCGTCAAACGGAATTCTCGCTTCCCGCGGCCCCCGCGCTGCCGGGCCGGACCGCGCTGGTGTTCGGACGGGAATCGAACGGCTTGACCCGGGAGGAGTCGGCGCTGTGCCCGTACCTGGCGCGCATCCCCTGCGCCGAGGGCCTCAGCCTGAACCTCGGCCAGGCCGCCGCGATCGCGCTGTTCTCCCTGACCGCGCCCGCCCCCGCCGCGGGAAGCAACCAGGAGCGGGCCGTCGCGTCGGTGGACCGGATGCTGGGGCTCTGGGACTTCCTGGAGCCGCGCTTGACCGCCGCGCCGCGCTTCACCGCCGGACGCCTGCAGCGCATACGTCAAATGCTCTACCGTCTGCGCCTCGACGACGAGGATTTCGACCTCCTCTTCGCCGTGATGAGCGAATTGTCCGCGCCGGCCGCTCAACGCAAGTCCGCGCGCCGCTCCCCGGAGGTCCCGAAATGAAAGGCCCCATTCCCTGGCTCCGTGAACCGTCTCTGGACGAACTCCGCGCCGTCCCGTTCAAGCCCGTGGACCGTTCCGTCGTCCGCCACTCGGTCGAGCGCCGCGGCTTCGTCCCGGTCCCCTTCGACTACACGCGCCCGGAAGGGCCCCGTCTCGAGATCTTCTACCGCCTGATTCCGGCGGCGGGAACGTCCGCGTCGGATTCGTCCCACCCGCTGCTGGTCGTCGTGAACGGGGGCCCGGGCATGGCCTCCTCCGGCTACCGCCCATACGATTTCGACTACGCGGCTTCGCGCTCCGCCAAGCCCGATTACCTGGGCGAGCTCTCGAAACACTTCCGCGTCCTGATCCTGGACCAGCGCGGCACCGACGGCTATTCCGCGCCCCTGAATCTCGATGATCCGCGCTCCCGCCCGGAGATCATCGCCCGTTACTTCGATTCCAGCCATATCGCCCGCGACCACCAGGAAGTCCTGCAGGCCGTCCTGCCCGGCGAGGAATTCTTCATGATCGCCCAAAGCTACGGCGGCATGGTCGGCATGCACTACATGGGTCTGCCCGGCATCGTCCGGCGTCCGAAAGGCATCTGCTTCTCCTCGGCGGCCATGCCGCACGGGGATTTTCTGGAGCAGTTCACCGCCCGGCGCGCCAAGCAGAAGGAGCTGAACCTTCAGTTGAAGAAAAGCCGCCCCGACCTGCTCCCCCGGATCCTGGACCTGCGCCGCCGCTTCGCCGAGAAGGGACTGGACCCGAACTCCGCTCATTTCCTGTGGAGCTACCTCGGCCACGGGGAAGACGGCGATTGGGAAAAGAAGCTCGAGGCCAAGCTCGACCTCCTCCTGAGCGCGGAGCGGGACGCGCTCGCGGCCTTCGTCGCGGAGGAAGGCGGCTCCAACTTCCTGAACTACATCCTCTCCAACCCGATGACCACGCCCGGTTTCACCGATGCCACCCTCGCGCGGAGAGCCGCCGCCGAAATTCCATACGAAGAAGACTGGATGCTGGACGAATGCTGGATGCTCCAGGCCATCGGCCGCGACGGGACCTGGCGCCAGGATGTCATCGAGGCCATGGACGCCGCGCCCCACCCGGGCCAGCGGTATCCTTCTCCTGAGGAGATCAAACGCGGGTTCGCGGGTTCGCGCGTCCTGTTCAGCCTGGCCGAGGGCGACATCTTCCTTCCGCTGGAAGCCGTGAGACGGAACGCCGCGCTGTTCCAGGTGCCGGGCGTGACCCAGGAAATCGTCCTTCCCGGCGGCCACAAGGCGGTGTTCCTCCCGAAAGGCGCGAAGGCGTTCTTCGACTGGTCCCGGACGCGGTAGCGTCCGGGCTCAGGGCGCCGAGGCGGCGGGAGAATCGCCGAGCGCCGCGGCGAGGCGCGCCCAGTCCCGCCACAGGAGCGACGCCACCGCCATCAGCCCCGCGGTCAGCCCCACCCACAGCCCGGTGGCGCCCCAGCCGCGGCGGAAGGTCAGCCACGCGCCGATGGGCAGGCCGATCAGCCAATGGCCGATCAAGTTGAACAGGAGCGGCCGCCGCGTCTCGCCCAGGCCGCGCAGGGCGCCGGTGAGCACGGCCTGCGCGCCGTCGAACATCTGGAACGCCGCGCTGCAATACAACAAAGGGATTCCCAGACGGATCACATCGGCCCCGGCGCCGTAAAGGCCTAGAAAGAAGCCCGGAGCGCACGCGAACAATAGACCCATCACGGCCATGAA
>JAGWMT010000181.1 GCA_028871595.1 Elusimicrobiota bacterium | reverse complement strand
GGCACGGCGCGCAGGCCGAGGCCACGGCGCGCGGGCAATGGGCCGACGGGAAGCTCTTCATCCTGGTGAAGAAGCTCCCGCCGCGCGACCGTTGATCGCCGGCAAACCGCTCCAGGCCTGGCTGGACCGCGCCGACGAGTTGGGCGGCGAGGGCCGCTACTTCGACGCGCACGAGGAGCTGGAAGACGCCTGGAAAGCCGCCGCGGGCGAGGAAAAGGTACTGCTCCAAGGGCTGATCCAGGTCGCCGCGGGGCTGCACCGCCTCAAGACCGATCCGTCCAAACCCGCAGGGGCGTTCTATCTTCTGGACCGCGGATGGGATAAGCTCCGCCGGGCCGGTCCTCTTTTGACGCCGGACTCCCTCGCCAAACTGGACGCCGCGCTCGCGGCCGCACGCGCCTCGAACAACGCGCCGGAATCACTGCGCTTCGGTCTGCGCTCGGCCTGAGACGCGCGACGATGTTCGATAAGACATCAACACTCGCGCCGGCGCGAGTTCCGATGTTCGCGCGGACAACGCCCGCCCGCGGCGATTATCTCCGCCGAAATCCGGAGAAAAACGACCACATCAGCCCGGTGGCGTCAGGCCCGCGAGGATCGCTGGCCGGAAGATTCGGCGCGCCGCCGCTCCACGCATGGCCCAATCCCGGAACGAACACCGAGCGCGCGGTCGCTCGCGAGAAATCGGCGACGATGCGCTCCGCGTTGGCGGGCTGAATCACCGTGTCGGACGATCCTTGGACGACCATCACGCCGCCTTGGAAAACCGACGGATCGCAAACCCCCAAGCGCGCGCGGCCGCCCGGGCCGTTCTTCATCACATCCAAAGCGTCCGAGGCGTTCGTCGCGATCGCGTAAGCCACACCGGAATGGACGCCGCCGCCCGCGAAAACGTTCGGGTAGCAACTGAGCAGATTGACCGCGGTCGCGGCCCCGGCGGATATTCCCGCAACGTACACACGCGCCGGATCCACATCGTAGGCCGCCTCGGCGGCAGCCACGCCGGCAATGATTTCCGCCGGCTCGCCAACGCTCGGCGCTTGGTTGAGCGGCGCGAACCAGTTCCAGCAGTTGTAAGGATTGCGCCCCCATTGCTGGTTCGGATAGAGGACCAGGAAGCCCTCCTTCTCCGCCAAATCGTTCCAATGGGACACGGCCGCGATGGCGTCGGCGTCCTGCTCGCAGCCGTGCAACACGACCACCAGCGGGGCGGGAGTCTTGAGGCGGGCGGGGACGAAAATCTTGTCCGCCGGAAGAAAGACGCCGGCCTCCGGGAAATTCAGGAAACCGGCCGCCGGCGGCGGCGCCTGGACTCCGGCCACGGACAGGAGCGCGGCGAGGGCGGCGGCGGACGCGGCGGGCACGACGATATTGTACACCCTCCGCGGGCCGGTTTAGAGCTTGCGGATGAGGGAGATGACCTTGCCGGCGATGCGGCCCTGGCCGATGTCGAAGGGCTCGTAGCGAGTGTTGTCGGGAATCAGGAGCAGGCCCGAGGGCTTGACCTTCAGGCGCTTGACCGTGGCCTCGCCGTCGTCGTAGCGCACGACGACCACGTCGTTGGACGAGGCGGTCTCCTGCCAGCGCACCACCACCGTGTCTCCGTCCCACAGCGTGGACTCCATGGAATCGCCCTTGATCTTCAGCGCGAACAGCCCCGACGCGTCGCCGCGGTCCATCACCGTGGGAACGTGGCCGAGCGGTTCGGCGTAGGCTCCGGACGAGGGGCCCGCCGGAACCAAGCCCAGGATGGGGATGAGCGCCACGCGCTCCTCGGAGGTGATGTGCGCGGCGCGGGAGCGGCCCTTGGCCTCCCCTAAAAGCCCTTT
Organism: Elusimicrobiota bacterium; assembly: GCA_028871595.1. The sequence goes on along the minus strand of JAGWMT010000181.1, from coordinate 4,690 downwards.
CTCGCGCAGATTGTCCAGGTGATACTGGACGGTGTCGGGCGAGCTCACGCCGGCCAGCCGGCACAGTTCGCGCACGGTGGGCGGGTAGCCGTTGTCGGCCGCGAAATTGCGGACCAGGTCCAGGATCTGCTGCTGCCGGGGGGTTAAGCCATCCTTGTTCATGGCACAAGTTTAGTCGAACTTGTGTTCGATGTCAAGGGCCCAGAGATCCCTAGGTCTTTAGTCCTGGCGAAGATTCCCGGCAACGGCTATCCTTACGACATGAAGGCGCTCCCCCTCCTCGCCCTCCTTCTGATCGCCGTGTCCGCTCGCGCCCAGGCGCCGACGCCGGCTCCGGAAACCCAGGGCCGGGACGCGTTCCTCAACGAGATCGAGGCTTGGCGCACTCGCCTGCCGCACGTGGATCCCCCGGCTCCGATCACCGTCGAGTTCGAGCCCCGCCTGGATAAGATCGCCGCGGCGGTGAAGGCCGCGAAGAACGCCGCCGATCAGGTCCGCCCGCGCAAGGATTTCGAGACGTGGAAACACGACATCACCCTGAAGGGTTGGCACGATGCGCGCCGCCAGGGAGTGGAGAACGGCTCCCTCAACCAATTCTCCGAACGCCAGCGCGCCCTCATCGAATCCTACGCCCAGCAGCGCCGGCAGGTGCTGGCGCCGGAGCTGCAGAAGGCCGCCTCCGCGTCGGGCGAGGGCGCCCGGATGTTCTACGACGGCGATTCGCGTTCCGGCGCTCTCATCATGATGCCCGGCAGCTTCGGCTCGCCGCGCCCGTCCCCGGTCAACGCTCAACCGCAGGGTGTTCATCTGCGCACTCGCGACACGCCGCCCCCGGTCACCTCGGCGCCGCTGTCCTTCCAGTCCCTGCTGGATTATGTGGACTCCACCCGCGGTGGACGCATCGCGCACGCCGTGGCCAGCCGGGCGGTCGGCTTCACGCACTGGTGCTTCGCGTACGTGAAGGACGCCTTCATCGCCGCGAAGGACAAGCTCTGGTCCCGGATCAGCGATCCCACGGAAAGCGGCGAGATCGGCATCCCGCCCGCCATCGCCGCGGATTACGCGCGCGCGGTGAATAAGAATCCCGAACTGATGGCCAAGCTGGGCTACCGGCGCGTGGACGTGTCCACCTTGCCGGGCAACGACCCGTCCATCGTGCCCGAGGGCACGGTGTTCGACTTCGCCCCCGGCTGCGCGGGGTACTCGGCGGGAGCCGGCCACATCGAGATCGTCGCGGCCCGCGGCCGGTTGGGCGAGATCAAGCGCAGCGCCCGCCCCGACCTGGACGGCGACCAGGTGCTGGCCTGCAGCGACGGATGCCACGGCCGCACGCTCAACTATTTCCGCACCTACGGCCGCGAGCGGCGCGTCGGCCGCCGCGTCCTTCCCGCCTGCATGAATATGTACGTTCCCGTGTCCATCTAGGTATGATGGGGGCGTGAATCCCCTCCGCCTTCTCAAGGACGTCCTCCTGGCCCTGCACGGCGGGACCGAGTCCCGCCATCTGGCGGCCGGTTTCGCCCTGGGCGCGGCGCTGGGACTGGTACCCAAGGGCAACCTGTTCGCCGCCGCGTTCTTCCTCCTGTTCTTTCTCTTCAACGTGGATAAGTCCATGGCCTTCATTTCGGCCGGCGTGTTCACCGGGGTGGGCTACGCGATCGACCCGCTGGCGCACAAGATCGGCTGGATCCTGCTCAGGGCCGGAGCGCTCCACGGGCTGTGGACGGCGCTGTACGATCTGCCCATCGTGCCGCTGACCCGCTTCAACAACACCGTCGTCCTGGGCAACTTCGTTTTGGGGCTCGCCTTGTACGCACCGTTGTATTACGGATTCCTGAAGGCCCTCAAGCTTTACGACAAGCATCTCCGCGCGCGCGTGGAAAAACTGCCGCTGATCAAGGCGCTCAAGGGCTGGGGCTGGTACCAGAAGTACGAACGGTGGCTGGCATGATTTGGTTCAAGAAAGGCGTCTGGGCACGCCTGGCCGGCGGATTAGCGGTCCTGTGGCTATGCATATTCTTCTTCTTCGATCCGGCGTTGAAATTCGCTCTGGTCAAAGCGGGGCAGGCGGCCGCGGGGGCCAAGGTCGAGATCTCTTCCATTAATTCCAAGTGGCTGCGCGGGACCCTGGAGATACGCGGCGTTTCCATCGCCGACAAGAACGCGCCGATGAAGGATCTCGTGGACATCTCCCGCGCGGGCTTCGCCTTGGACGTCGGCGCCGCCTTGCGCGGCAAGGCCGTCGTGCGGGAGGCCGCGCTGGAAGGCCTGACGTTCGGTACGGCCCGCGCGACGAGCGGGGCCTTGCCCCATCCCGCGCCGCCGTCCAAGCTGGAGCAGGCCATCGCGGACAAGATCGCGCCGGCGGAAGGGGCGGCGCTGGGCAAGGCCGCCGAGATCAAGTCGAACGCCGTCGGGCAGGTCGACGCGACGAAATTGGCGGGGCTGAAGAAGCTCGATGACGCGAAGTCCAAGGCGGCCGAAATTCAGGAGCGCTGGAAGAATAAGTCCGCCGAGACCCAGTCCATCGCGGCCGAGTCCCGGCAGATCGCCGACGACCTCAAGAAGCTGACCTTGGCCCAGGTGCCGGCCGAACAGAAAAAAATCAAGGACCTGATCGCCCGCGTGGACGCCCAGCGCGCGCAGGCCAAATCCGACCTGGCCGAGGTTCAGGATCTTCTGAAACAGGCCGACGATTTGCGCGGCAAGGACGTGAACGGCTTGATGGCGGCGGCGGGCCTGCCGACGCTGGACTCCCAGGACGTCGCCCGCCGCCTTCTCGGCGCCCAGACCGCGTCCCGTTTGGCGACGGCGCTTCATTGGATGCGCTGGGCGAAGGAAAAGGCGGCCGCGAACAAAGCCGCGGCGTCGTCCCCCGCCGCGGCCCCGGCGCCGGCGCGCCGCGCGGGGGTCAACGTGGAGTTCCCCCGCGCCCATGCCTACCCCCAATTCCTTCTTGAGAACGCGAAGCTCTCCGGCTCCTTGCCCGGTTCGACCGCGTTCGCCGGGGTGCTGAACGGCGTCACCTCCAATCCAAGTCTTTACGGGAAGGCGGCGACGCTCGACTTATCGGCGGACGCGCCGAACGGCATCAAGGGCAAGCTCCAGGGCGAATTGGACCAGCAGAACGATCCCGTCGGCGTGGCCGTCAAGTTCGAAGGGACCGGCTTCTCCTTGGCCGGAACGTCCTTGGGGGACGGCGAGGTGGGCGGGGCGATCACCTCCGGAGAGGCGAAGGCCTCCGGCGAGATCCGCTCCGTCGGCGACGAATGGAAGGGCGAAGTCACCGTCGAGGCGAGCGGCGTGAAGCTGGAGCCCAAGGTCGCCCTGAGCGGGATCGCCGGAAAAGCGGTCAACGACGCGCTCAAGTCGTTGAACTCTTTTAACGTGAAGATCGGCATCTCCGGAAAAGAGAGCGACTTGAAACTCGCCTTCTCGTCCAACATCGGAGACGCCGTCGCCGCCGCCTTGAAGAATGCGCTGTCCGGCCAATTCGACGCGCAACGGAAAGCCCTCCAGGCGCAGGTGGACGCGCTGTACAACGACAAGCTCAAAGGCGTGCGCGCGCAGACCGACGGTCTCACGTCGCAGATCATGGGACCGCTGGATTCCCGGCGGGCGGGCTTGACTTCCCAACTGCAGACCGCGCTGAAGCAGAGCCTGGGCAAGAATCTGCCCGACTTCAAGAAACTTTTCCATTGAAGATATCGATCGCCGTCGTTCTTCTCGTCCTGACCGCCGGAGCCTCCGCGGACGACGGCGGTCTCGGGAAGATGTACGACGGCTCGCCTTCGTCCAAGGATCCGAGGTTCGAGGCCGTCGCGCCCCCGGCACCGTCCGCCGCTTCCGAAGAAAAACGCGTCCCCACCATCGTGCCGCCGGAACTCTCCGCGGCGAAGGGACGGGTCGGCATCGACGTCCAATTGGCGCGGCTGGGAACTTCGACCGGGGCGAAGCCGTTCACGTTCGGCGTCATCGGCGACGCCGAGCGCGGCCGATTTCCCTGGGAGCGGATCTTCTCGCCGGGACCCAACGTCTTCTCCGATCAGATGGGGGCCCTTCAGGCGGCCTCCCCCGATTTCATCTTCCAGTTGGGCGATTTCGTCAGCGAAGGCACCCCGGCGAATTACCGGGATCACGTCGCGTGGCTGGACGCCCACCCCGGGCCGCCCCTTCTGCGCTGCATCGGGAATCATGACCGGTCCCGGCCGAACGGCGACGCCGACAAAAACATGTATGACGCCGTCTTCGGCCCGCGCGACTACTTCTTCGACCACGACGGCTGGCGCTTCATCGCGCTGGACAGCTCCGACCGGAAGCTCACCCCCGCGCAATTGGCCTGGCTCAAGACGGCCTTGGATTCGCCGGCGCGCAAGGTGATCTTCACGCACGTCCCGCCGAAATATCTTAAGAAGCTCAAGCCCCTGGCCGCGGTGGGCGCCTTGGAGACCGACTCCGCCCAGTTCAACGCGATGCAGGCCGAGGACCGGAAAAACGGCGGCGTCCACGACTTCTTCACGAATTACTTCGAGGACGGCAGCGACGAGTTCGAGAACCTGGTGACCCACGGCAACGTCGCCGCCGTCTACATGGGGCATATCCACGCGTTCTGGGCCGCGGACTACCGCGGCGTGCGCTACGTGATCTCCGGCGGCGGGGGGTCGCCGCTGTATCCCCTTCCTCCCGGATA
>JAGWMT010000478.1 GCA_028871595.1 Elusimicrobiota bacterium | reverse complement strand
GAGCAGTGGCTGAACTCCGACAAGCCGCTGGTCCGCATCCGCGCGCTGAACCTGTTCGCCGACCTGGACGGGAAGAACGCGCTGCCCGCCGTTGCCGCCGCGCTGCGCGACCCGAACGCCGCCGTGCGCGCCTTCGCGAAGGTCATGGTTCTGGACCACTACTACAAGAGGCTGCCGGAAGGGGTCAAGCTCCGCGCGCGCTACCTCTCCGAGGAGAAGGACCCGGAGGCGCTGGCGTTCGTGAAGCGCTACGGGTCGTCGGCGCCGTGAGCGGCTTCACCGACACGCACGTCCACCTGGGCGACGCGCAGTTCGACGCCGACCGCGACCTGGTGATCGCCCGCGCGGCGGAGTCGGGCGTGGAGCGTCTGGTCGAGATCGCCGACAGCCCGGACGAGTGGGCCCGCGCCGTCTCGATCGCCCGGACCCGGCCGGAGAACGTGCGCTGCACTTTCGGTCTTCATCCGTACTACGCCGACAAATTCGACGAGTCCTTCGTCGCCAGGCTGAAGGCGGCCCTCGACGCCGCGCCGGAGGCGGTGGCCATCGGCGAGATCGGTCTGGACTACGCGAAAGCGCAGGTTCCGGCCGACGTCCAACGCCGCGCCTTCGGCGCCCTGCTCGCCGCGGCGAAGGGCTGGGACGTCCCCGTCGTGATCCACTGCCGCGACGCGTATCCCGACCTGATCCCGATGCTGAAGGACGTCTATGGGCGCAAACCGGAGCGGCACCGCTTCTGGGGAGTCGTTCATTGCTTCTCCGGCACTCCCGACGAAGCCGCGGCCTGCGCGGAACTGGGCTTCGCCCTCGGCGCCGACGGACCCGTCACGTACAAGAAAAACGACGCGCTGCGCGCGGCGTTCAAAGCCGCCGGCCCCGGCGTCGCCGTGCTGGAAACCGACTCCCCCTATCTCCCGCCGCAAAGCTCCCGCGGCAAGCGCAACGAACCCCGCGCCATCCCGGAGATCGCCGCGGCGCTGGCCGCCGTCTGGGCCGCGCCCGTGGACGAGGTGGCGCGGGTCACCAGCGCCAATGCCGCCGCGCTGTACCGCTGGCCGTGATCCGCGCGCTGGCTCCCGACGAACTCTCCGCCGCCGCGCACCTGGCCGCGGCCGCCTTCCGCGAGGACCCGGGCTTTTACCACATCCTCCCCGACGACGCCCAGAGGCGCTTCCG
>JAGWMT010000180.1 GCA_028871595.1 Elusimicrobiota bacterium | reverse complement strand
TTCGCCGGACTGTTCCGTCTCGGCGCCTATCCCCTGGTCGCGGCGTTCAACGCGCTTCTTCTGGCCGGCGCGCTGGGCCTGATGACGAAGGTCTGGGACGAGGAGGGGCCGCCGGCGTCCGCGCGGACGCTCCTGGTCGCCCTGGCGGCCTTCGCCCTTCTTCCCTTCGCGCTGGCGAAGGTGCAGAACTTCACCTTTCTTTTCTTCGCACTTTACCTGTATTGGGTCCGTCGATGGGAGAAGGGCGCGCGTTGGGCGCCCTGGGCCATGGCGGGGGGATTAACGGTCTGGGTGAACCTTCACGGCGGATTTACGCTGGGCTGGGTCCTCCTGGGAGCGGTGTGCGTCCTCGATTTTTGGAAGCAAAAGCGCCCGCGCGCGCTGGCGCCCTGGGCGGCGGGGACGTTCGCGTGTTTCCTTCATCCGAACGGCGCCATGGCGTTCGCGTATCCCATCTGGTTCGTTTTCGCGGCGCCGGCCGGGCGCGCGCTCATTGCCGAATGGCGACCGCTGGCCCTGGCCCCGTCGGCGGCGCCGTACGCCTTGATTTTGGCGGCCGCCTTGGCCTGCCGCGTGGATCGCCTGCGGACGCGGTTCCCGTGGGCCGTGCTGGGGGCCGTCTTCCTGGTGATGGGATTGCATACCCGGAAAATGCTGCCGTTCTTTTCCCTGACGGGTTGCGCGGCGGCGGGGTTGATGCCGGCCGGCGCGACATTGAGCGGCGCGAGGAAGAAATGGATGCTGGCGGGAACCGCCGCCGTGCTCGGCGCCGTGGCCGCCGTCGAGATCTCGGAAGCGAGGGCTCTCTCGTCCTATGGGTCCGTTTGGGATTGGGAGAGGGAATACCCGCGCGAAGCCGTGCGGCGGTTTATCGAGCGCGACTCGGGAAAGCGTCTGTTCCATCCTTACGATTGGGGCGGTTATTTGCTCTATAAATTGCCGCCCGGCAATCCGGTATTCATCGACGGCCGCCTGGATCCCTATTGGACTCTGCTTCCGGATTATGAGACTTTGATCCGCGCCGCGCCGGGCTGGGAGACGTTGGCCGCGGACTACGGCATCGAGACCGCGCTGCTGCCTCCCGCGTCGCCGTTGGCGCGGGCCTTGGACCGAGAACCGGGCTGGAAGGCCGCCGGCTCCGACGGCCGGGCGACGCTGTACGAGCGCGTCCGCCGCGGCGGCGTCGGACCTAAGGGCGGCTAGGGCCTTTACCGCGCCGGGCCTGGGACCTCGCGCCGTTCTCCCGGGGGCGGCCGTGCCGTAGAATGAAGTCATGACGACCACGACCGGGACGTTGCTGCTGGCGGCGTGCCTGCTGATCGCGGCGGCGAGCGTTTCCGCCCAGATCTCCGTTCCGCGCCTCTCGGCGCCGGTCCTCCCGTCGTTCGGCGCTCCGGCGGCGGCCGCCGCGGCCGGGGCCATCCCGCTCCCCGCAGGGCTGTCTTCCGCTCTCGCGCCGGGTCTTGCGCCCGCTCCGGCTTTGGCCGCGTTCGCCGCGCCGATGAGCGGTTCCACGCCGCCGTCCGGAAAGGGCAAGACCCCGGACGAGGCGCCTGCGGCCGTCGCCCTGTCCGAGTTCTCCCGGCTGGTCGCCGCTCTCACCGGCGGGGACGCGGCCAAGTCCGCGGCGGCCGCCGAGGCGCTGCGCGCGCTGATGGAGCAACACCTCAACGGCGACCCGGACCCGGTCAAGACGAAGGTCCTGGACCCGAAGCCCATGCAGATTCCCGCCGGCATGTACGAAGTGCAGCAAAAAGCGAGGAAGCTCCGCGACATGAAGGACAAGGACGCCGAAAAGTGGCTGAAGGAGAATTCGGTGCCGGTCGTGGAGGATTACAAGGGCCGCCTGCGTCCCGTCGACCACCATCACGAGGCGCGCGCCGCCTGGGAGGCGGATCAGGACGATATCTACACGCACCGCTACCTGGACGACGCGCTGCACCGGCGGATCAAGGCGCTTTCCAAAGACGAATTCTACGCGGTCACCCGCGCCATGGGCCTGTTCTACGACCGCGACCAGTTCGGCGCCGGTCCTCACGACCCGAACCATCTCCCCGAGGACGTCCGCGGCCTGGCCGACGATCCATTCCGCAGCGTCGCCTGGCAGGTCCGCAAGCGCGGCGGCTACGAGAAGACGTCCGTGCCTTTCGCGGAGTTTCGCTGGGCCGAGTTCTTCCGGGCCCGGCTGAAGACCTATCCCACCCGCGCCGATTTCGAGAAGTCCGTGACCGAGGCCTTGGCCGTCGCCCACGACCCCGCCGCGCGCGGCCTTCCGGGATACACACCGCGCTAAGCGGTATGGCATAATCGGGGGATGAGCGACGCCCCTCCCGAGGCCCACGAGGATCCCAAATCGAAGGAAATCCTCATCGTCGACGACGACGAGGCCATGCTGAACCTCCTTCAAATCCTGGTGCGCCGCGACGGGTTCCGCACCGATTTGGCGTCCACCGGCGCTGACGCGCTGGAGAAGCTCAAGCGTCCCCACGCGGCCGTGATCCTGGACCTGATGCTGCCCGGCGGGACCAGCGGCTTCGACGTGCTGGCGCGCCTGCGGAAATTCACCGGGCCCGTGCCGCCCGTCGTGGTGGTGACCGCGCACGCCCAATCGGCCGAGGTCCAGGAAGTGATGAAGGACCCCAACGTGGTGTTGTTCCTCTCCAAGCCCATCAACCAGGAGAAGCTCCTGGGCGCCCTGCACAAGGTCCTCAAGACGCGCTCCCCGCGGCCGCCCAAGGCCTGAGCGGTCCGGCCGCTCACTTCTTGCGGGGCTTCGTCTTGTCCGCGCAGGGGTCGCCCGCGTAGGTCACCAAGGACGCCGGATCGCTGGCCTTGAGCGGCGTCACGACTCGCCCGTCTTCCATGACCGTCGCGCCCTCCGGCGCCTTCACCGGGGCGTTCTGCGGAGCCACCGCGACCAGAGGCGGCGGCGCTTCGACGATGGGGGGGCGCGGCGTCGCCAGGCCCTTGGCCGACCAGCCGAAGGCGAAGCCGCCGGCGGCGGCCCAGGCGGCGGTCCTCCAGGCGCGTGAAGCGGCGGTCATGTCCTGAGTATGCCCCCGCGGGCGGCCGCCGTCAAGGAGGCGGGGCAATTGCTAGAATCGTCCCATGAAAATCGTCAAGGAATTCAAAGAATTCGCCATGCGGGGCAACGTCGTGGACATGGCGGTCGGCGTGGTCATCGGCGGCGCGTTCGGGCGGATCGTGTCGTCGTTCCTCAACGACGTCATGATGCCCCCGCTGGGCATGCTCACCGGCGGCGTGGATTTCACGGAGCACCATCTGATCTTGAAAGCCGCGGACGGCGGCTGCGCCCAGCCCCAGCCCGCCTGATCGGGATCATGGCCGTCCTGTCGCTGCTGGCGAGCGCGGGCCTCTGGCTTTGCCTCGCCGCCACGCGGCGCCATTTTCGTGGAGCGCCGCGGGAACTCTCCCGCCTGCCCATGACGTTGATCAAACCGGTGAAGGGGCTGGATGACGAGATGGAGGAAGGCTTCCGCTCGATTGTCGCGGCCGATCCGTTGAAGTCCCTGCAGATCCTGATCGCGCTGGAGACGGCGGAGGACCCGGCCTATCCGTTCGCGCGGGCCTTCGCCGCAGCGCATCCCGACCGCGATATCGAGGTGGTGCTGACGGGGCCGTCCGGCCCGCGCATGGGGAAGATCCACAACATGATCGAGGCGTTTCCGCGGGCGCGCCACGACCGCGTGCTGTTCTCGGACGCGGACGTGCGCATCACCGCGGCCCTCCTGTCCGATTCGGCGCGGGCCTTCGACGCCGGGGCCGACGCCGTTTACGGCTTGCCTTATCATGCCTTCGTTCCCGGTCCGGGGGGCTGGTTATTTCTCGTCGCGTTCAATTATTCGTTCTGCGTGCCGGTCGCGCTGACCTACCGTCTGGGAAAGCTGCGCTCGTTCGCCGGCGCGTGGATGGGCTACACGAAAGACGCGCTCGCGGAGATCGGCGGCCTGGAACGGTTCGAGAACGCGATCGCCGAGGATTTCTCCTTGGGAATGGCGGCGAGCGCGGCGGGACTTCGCCAGGTCCTACTGAGGGAGCCGGTCCTGGTCCGCGAGACGGGAACCTCCGCGGGCGAGGCGTTCACGCATATATCGAAATGGGCTTCGATCATCTTCTGGAGTTGGCCCGCGGCGGTCCTGGCGGCGCCGTTGGCCAGCCCGTGTCTTTGGGGCTACGCCGCAGTAGCGCTCGCCGTGACGCTGGGGCAGCCCGTGACCTTGCCCTTGGCCGTCGTGTTCGTCGCGGCGCTCTCCCGGATCGCCGTTGGTATCCAGCAGGACGCATTCATCGGCGCGTTCCGGGCGCCGCTCTGGAGTTACGCGCTTCTCCCGTTCGCCGACCTGGGCGCTCTTGTCTTCCTGCCGCTGGCCCTGCGCCGGACCGTCGTCTGGCGCGGAAAGACGTACCGGTTGTCTTTGGGCGGGCGGGCGCGTGTCGTCGGCTGACGTGTCAATTTGCTAATCTCCTGACCCTCATGGCGCGCACGATTCTCGTCGTGGACGACGATCAAACCTTGGTCGCCCCGCTCAAGGACGGCCTGGAATCCGCCGGCTACCGCGTGGCGGTGGCCTTCGACGCGGCGCAGGGCCTGCTCCAGGCGCACGAAGCCCGCCCCGACCTCATCATCCTGGACTACTACATGCCCGGCGGGGACGGCGGCTGGGTGTACGAGCGCCTGCGCGCCGCGCCGGACACCGCGGGCATTCCGGTGATCTTCTCCACGGGGCTGACGCTGGATGAGCTCCGGGCGAAGGTGAAATCCGGGTCGCGGACGTATTTCCTTAAGAAGCCCGTGGGTTTCAGCGGGATCCTCTCCATCGTCAATCAGGTGCTCGGCGAGGACCGGCGGGCCATGGCCGACCCCGAACTGCCGAACAGCACGGGCACCCCGCCGCCGTCCGCCGCCGCGCCGTCGCCCCGGCCGCCGCTCGCGCGCCCCAAGGCGCGCTTCAACGAGTTCGACGTGCGCGTCACCTACGCCGACACGGACAAGCTCGGGATCATCTACTACGCGAACTACCTCAAATACTTCGAGCAGGGCCGCACCGAATTGATGCGCGGCCTGGGCGTGCGCTACCGCGACCTGGAGATCACGCGCAAGCTGTTCCTGCCCGCCGTGGAGGCGCGCGTCGAATACAAGGCGCCCAGCCGCTACGACGACCTGCTCACCGTCCGCACCTGGATCGCGGAGATGGGCAGGGCCAGCATCTCCTTCGAGTGCGACGTGGTGGACAAGGACCTGGGCGGCAAGCTGTGCGCCCGGGGCTTCTCGCGCCACGCCTTCGTCAACGACCTGTGGCGCAGCACCCGCATCCCCGAGGATCTCCGCGCCCTGCTGAGCCCGTACGTCGGCGCGACGCCGTTTAGGCGATCGTGACGTTCTTGTTCAAATACACGTCCTGAATGGCGTTGAGGATGCCCACGCCTTCCTTCATCGGCCGCTGGAACGCCTTACGCCCGGAGATGAGCCCCATGCCGCCGGCGCGCTTGTTGATGACGGCCGTCTTCACGGCCTCCGCCAGGTCGGACGCGCCGGACGAGGCGCCGCCCGAGTTGATCAGGCCCGCGCGGCCCATGTAGCAGTTGGCCACCTGCCAGCGGGCCAGGTCGATGGGATGATCGGTCGTCAGCTTCTCGTACACCAGCTTGCTGGTCTTGCCGAAGCTCTTGACGGCGTTGTATCCGCCGTTGTTCTCGGGGAGCTTCTGCTTGATGATGTCGGCCTGGATGGTCACGCCCAGGTGGTTGGCCTGACCCGTCAGGTCCGCGGACACGTGGTAATCTTTTTCCGGCGTCTTGAACGCGTTGTTGCGGACGTAGCACCACAGGATGGTGGCCATACCCAGCTCGTGCGCGCGCGCGAAGGCCTGGGAGACCTCCCAGATCTGGCGGCGGGACTCGGCGGAGCCGAAGTACACGGTCGCACCCACGGCCACGCAGCCCATGTCGCGGGCCTGCTGCATGCTGCCGTACATGGTCTGGTCGAACGTGTTCGGGTAGGAGAGGAGCTCCGAGTGGTTGAACTTCAGGATGAACGGGATCTTGTGCGCGTACTTCCGCGCCACGGAGCCCAGAACGCCCAACGTGGACGCCACGCCGTTCGCCCCGCCCTCGATGGCCAGCTTCACGATGTTCTCCGAGTCGAAGTAGATCGGGTTCGGCGCGAACGACGCGGCGGCCGAGTGCTCGATCCCCTGGTCCACGGGGAGGATGGACACGTACCCGGTGCCGGCCAAGCGGCCGTGGTTGTGCAGTTGCGCCAGGCTGCGCAGGACGGGGATCGAGCGGTCGGAAGAGCCGAAAAGGCGGTCCACGGAATCCGGCCCGGGGGCGTGGATGGTGTCCTTCGGGATGCCCGCGCAGGTGTGCTCGAGGAGCGACTTCGCGTCGGCTCCGAGCAGGGCTTCGATATCGCTGGTCTTCGTGGCGACGGTCATGGTGGAGTGTCTCCTTTGATGCGAAAGCTGCGGATATTATACGAAAGTCAGGTGTACGGGATCGCTTCGCTTTCCGACGAATAC
>JAGWMT010000179.1 GCA_028871595.1 Elusimicrobiota bacterium | reverse complement strand
GGAAGGGCGGGTCCGGGAAGGGCTGTTCAAGGCGGACCGACTCCGGCGTGGTGTGGACGGTCTCCGGAGGCGCTTCCCCCACCCCGCGGCCCAGTCTCAGGGAGTTGAGCACTTCGTCCACCAGCGGCGGGGCGGGCGACGGAGGCGGGACGGCCAAGGACGGCGCGGCGGCGCGGGCGTGGACGGTGATGTCCTGCGATATTTCCGTCTTGGCCGGTGCTGAGGCGTGGAGGGCGGTTGCTAACGCGATGGTCAGTAAGACGCTTACCATTGGACCCCCAGGCTGAAGCGATGCGTCGATCCCAGCTCGCCCATCGGCACCGCGGCATAGTCGAGGAACCAGCGGTCGCGCTTAAGCCCCAGGCCGAGGGTGAGGCCGCGCGCGGCGTCGAAGCCCGACCCGCCCGTGATGGCCGACTGCGTCGTGTAGCCGGCACGCAAATAGACGTTCTTGACCGCCAGGTACTCCCCGCCAAACCCGACGTCCGTCCCCGCCCCGCGCGGCCCGTTCGTCAGTTCCGCCGTGACGGCGTGGCCGCCGCTGAATTTGTACGCCGCGCCGTACGCCAGCCGCAGCGGCAGATCATTTCGTTGATTATCGAATTTCATGCCGGGGCCCGCGTTGCGGATGGCCGCACCCAGCCGCTGTAGGAGTGCCGATTATTTGGCCATTCGTTGAAGGTTTAATATCAATGCCGGGGTGGATCGAAGTGCCACCAGCCGGAGGTGGCATGCGTGGGCCGAAGTCGCTGCTGAAAACGGGCGTGCCGTCAAAGGGCCATTGTTCCGCACGCGCAGTCGCAGCGGTGATAAATAGGCAGGCAATGAGCGCCGCGAAATTCATTTGTTAAAGTGAAATTCTCCGGCTAATTTCCCCGGGAATTGTGCGCCTGTGGCGTGATCATCGTAGAATAAAAAATCCCCATGACTGGAAATCGCCGGCGATCCCGCCGATACCGAACATTTACCTCTCCCTGACGACCGTCGATCACGGCTTCGGCGGCTCCGTCGCCAGCGCGATGGACCTCGCGCCGGCGGCCTTCGCGGCGGTGATGAGCTTTTGGACCGTGCGGTACGGGACGGCCCGGTCGATGCGCAGGAGCACGATGGAGTTCTTGCGCTTCTCCACCTCGGCGCGGAGGTCGGGAACCAAGGTGCTCCACGTGGACGGGGCGGCGCGCACGGAGAGGGCGCCGTCGCGGGCGTACGTCACCGCGATGGTGAGGTCCTGGTTCGGGGTCTGGTGGGCCAACGGCAGATCCACGGGAAGCGTCGGATAAGAGAGCAACGGCGCCGTCACAAACAGAATCACAAGTAGAACCAACGATATATCAATCACCGGGATGATGTTCACCTCGGTGACGGGCTCCGCCTCCGGGGTCTGCGCGCGCAGGCGCAGCATGGCGTACTTGGCCATCAGGGCGCCGTCCCCGACGTGGGATCGGCCACCTGCACCAGCGCCACGGTGGACGCGCCGCAGTTCTGGAGGGTCTCGATGGCGGACACCACGCGGCCGTTGGGGATGTCCAACTCCGGCGCCAGGAAGACCTTCTTGTCGTCGTGGCGGGCCAGTTCCGGGACCAGCCAGGCGCGCAGGTCGGCGTCGGTGGCCAGGAGGCGCCCTTCTAATATATAGCCCGACGGGGACAGGCCCACGGCGATCACCGGCTCGGGCGGGCGCGGAACCAGCGGATCCTCCCCCGGCTTGGGGCCTTTCGGCATGTCGTCGGCCTTGGCCGCGGCGGTCTGCACCTTGAGCATGGATTGCGCGGCCATGGGAGACAAGACGAGGAGGATGATGAGGAGCACCAAGGACACGTCGGCCAGGGGCACCACGTTCACGTCGGCGATGGGCGCGGCCTCGTCGTGCTTGACGAAGGGGTTAGACACGCGGCGTCTCCGAGAGCTCGGCCAGCTCGAGCACCCAGAGGTCCGCGGTGTTGAGCCGGTGCCGGGATTCCAAAGTGAAGTAGTTGTACAGCAGGGCGGAGAACACCGCAAGGCCGATGCCGCAGGCCGTGGCCACCAGCGCCTCGGAGATGCCGGCCGCCACCACGGCGGGGCCGCCGGCTCCGGCGGCGGACAAATCATGGAAGGCGCGCATGATGCCCAGGACGGTGCCCATCAGCCCGATCAGCGGCGACACGAAGCTGGCCGTGCCGAACAGACCCACGCGGCGGTTGAGCGCCATGGAGTAGCGCTGGCGGTGGACCTGGAAGGTCTCCACCAGTTTTTCCGTGTTCGCCCCGTCCAACGCCAGGAGCGCCGCCATTCCGGCGCCCAGGATGGTGGTGTCGCGCCGGGCCAAGGCCAACGCCCCGGCGCGGTCTCCGGCCGCCAGGCGGTCGCGCGCCCGCTCCCACATGGCCGCGGGCGGGCGCAGTTTCACCCAATAGGCGAACAGCCGTTCCAGGGACTGGCCCAGGACCACGAAGGACAACACCAGCAGGATCGGCATGGCGATGCTGATGGAAAGCATCTCGCCGAAGGTCATGGAGCCCATTGGGCCGTAGTATATAGGACCACCGGACTCCGGTCAAGGCGGAGTCCCCCGGCGTCCCGGGTGTCAGGCCTTAAGTTGTTTTAATTATCAGCGCCCATCCAAAGTGTAATCCACGCCTTCCTTCAGCGTGATCGTCACCTTGGCGTCCTCGCCGGCCCCTTCCACCTTCAAACCGCCTAATCGTTCCGCCTGGTCGCGCGCTTGGAGCTTTTCGGTCTGGGCTTGGCCCAGGGCTTGAGCCGCGTCGTTCAACGATTGCGTGGGATGTCCGCTCAACGCGGCCCCTAAATAAGCGAAGGTGCCGATGAAGCTGGCGGTATTCACCTTGCCGCGCGCGTCCCAGTAGGCCACGACGGCTTTGGCCTTCTCCGTCTTGGGGACGAAGCGGTAATCGGTGCAGGGACAGGTCTCCTTGAATTTCGCCGGCGCGGGCGCGGGCGCGGCGGTCTGTTGCGCCCGAACGGCCGCGGGCGAGACCATGGTCAGAAAGGCGAGGGCCAGGAAAATATCGTTCTTCATGATTCAAGGGTAGCCGTCTTCCCCGCGGCGCACAGGGGCCTTTGGGCTCCCCTCCCCGGTCCAGTGGTCCTAGACGATGAATAACCGTAACAACCCTAGGCCTGACACCAATTCACCTGAAATAATTAAAACAACTGAAGGCCTGACCCCTATTTGAGGGCGTCGAGGCGTTTGCGGGCGGTTTCGAAGGTGGGGCTTCCTTTTTCCGCGAGGCGGGTGATTTCGGTGTAGAGAGGAGCGGCCTCCTGGGGTTTGTCGGCCAACTCCAGGAGCAGGCCCAGGCGCAGGAGGCCGGCGAGGCGGGACGCGTCGTCCTTCGGCTCCGCCTCCCGCAACTTCTCGTAGGCCGCTTTGGCGGCCGGCGTCTGCTTGAGCTTCTCGCGCAGGCGGCCGAGAGCGTACAGGGACTTCGCGATCTCCCCCGGACCGGTCGCCTTCTCGTAGTCCTTGGCCGCGGCCTCGTTCTGGAGCTTCTCCTCGCGCAGGCGCCCGGCCGTCCACCACGCGCCCGAGGCCTTGGCGTGCTTCGGGAAGCGCGCGGCGAAATGCTCCCAGGCGCCGGCCGGGTCCTGGCCGGCCTTGGAGAGCGCCAAAGCACGGTCGTAGCCCGCGTCGGCGGCGTCGGCGTCGTTGCCCGTCACGAGGGCGTAGGCCGCGGCGGCGCCGGCGGCGTCGCCGGATTCATAAAGGAGGGCGCCCAGGTTCATGGCGGCGGAGCGGGCGCGCGCGTCCTTCGGGTGTTTGTCCAGGAAGAGGCGGTAGGCGTCGGCCGCGTCGGAGGTCTTGCCCAACTGGCGCAGGGCCTCGGCGCGGTAGTAGCGCGCCTCGGCGGTCTTCGGGGAGTGCGGGTCCTTCTCGATCTGGGTTTGGAACAGCCCCGCGGCGGCGGCCCAGTCCTTGCGGTTGTAGGCCTTGGTGGCCAGCTCCCAGCGGATGGACGCGGTGAGCGGGTGGTCGGGGAGCTTGGCCGCCAGCGCGGTCACCTGCGGGTCGTCGCGGTCCGCCTGCCACAGGCAGGAGAGCAGCAGGCCCTCCACCTCTTTCGTCTTCCCGTCCTCGGGCGCGCCCTTCAGGTAGCGCCGGTATAACGGGATGGCGTCGCTCCAGCGCTTGGCGTTGTAATGGACCTGGGCCATCAACAAGAGGGCTTCGCGGTCGGCGTCCTTGGCCTCGGAGACCTTGGCCATTTTACGGTAGTGGGCCAGCGCCTCCTGGGTCAGGCCCAGCTCCGTGTCCAACTGGCCCAGCTGGAGATGCGCGTCGGAGGCGTACACGGAATCCGGCGCGCGGTCCAGCAGCGCCTCAAAGGACTTGATGGCCTCGTTCGGACGGCCCAGGCGCTTGAGCGCCAGGCCGCGCTCGTAGTAGGCCTGCGCGAGCAGCGGGCTTTTCGGAAAATCGCGGGTGAAATCCAGATAGGCTTGCGCCGCGTCGTCCAAACGCCGGGCGCGGGTCAGCTCGTTGGCCGAGGCCAGCGCCAAGGCGTCGCGCAGGTCCGCCAGCCGCCAGCGCTTGGCCTCCGCCGACGCGCGCGCCAGGGCGTCGCGGGCGCGGTCGGGTTTGCCCAGGCGGTCCCAATCGGCGGCGATGGCCGCCAGGGCGTAGGCGCGCGCCGGAGTCTCCAGGTCGGACGCGGCGAAGGCGCGGTAAAGCTCGGCGGCATCCTCGCGGCGGCCCATGTTGCCCAGCGCCGCCGCGCGCCAGATCTGCGCGGTCGCCAGCCAGCGGTCCGTCGCGCGCGCCGGGTCGACGGCGGGAACCGCCTTGAGCACGTCCGCGTCGCGGCCCAGCGCGATCAATGCGCCGCCCAGCAGGTCGAGGGCCCGCGTGCGCAGGGCCGGAGCGCGGCCGGGCGCGCGCGCCAGCGGAATCAGGAATTTGAGGGCGCGCGCGGGTTCCCCGCGGCGCATGTGAAGGGCGGCGATGGCCAGGCCCACTTCGTAGCGGTCCGGGCGGTTCGGGTAGCGATGGAGATAGTCGTAGGCGTCGCCCAAGGCCTGGGCGTCGTGCCCGCCGTCGATGGCGGCCCGCAGGCGCGACAGCGCGTCCTCCGGCGTGGTGGAGGCCATGGGCGGGACGTAGGGCGCGTCGGCCTCGGGCGGCGGCGGCAGGTCGGCGCCCGGGACCGCCTCAAGCATGCGCTGGCCGCGCAGGGCCTCGGCGCTGGACGGGTAGCGCTCGATGAGGACCTTGAGGGCGCGGCGCGCCTCGGCGTATTCCCCCTGGCCCAAGGCGGTTTCGGCCGACTCATACAGGCTTTGCGCGGCGAGCTTCTTTCCCGGGTCGTCCTCCGCGCGCGCGCGCACCGCCAGCACGAAACAAAGGAAGGCCAACGCGCAGGCGCGTGTCACGGCTGAAGTGTAGGGCCGGGCCCGGAGGAAGTCAATGACCCGGTGGCGCGCTCTGAGTTAGGGAAGCGCGACGAGGACGCGGGGCCGGGCGTGGTCGAACAGGACGTCGGCGCCCACGTGCAGGCGGCGGCTCGGCTTGGCGGCCTTGGCGGCGAAGGTCAACTGGGCGGCGGCGCCGGCGGGAGGAAGCGGCTTGGGGCCGCGGTCCGCCGCGACCAGCGCGGCGGCGCCTTCGTCTCCGTCCAGATGGCGCCAGTCGAGATGGAACTCGTTGGCCGGCAGGGACGCGGCGGGGACCAAAACGGACGGCAAGGCCAAAGGCAGGGGCACGGCGGCGCCCGGCAGGCTCATCGGGCCCGGAACCGGCGCCGGGAAGGACGGGAGCATGGGGGCGGGGAGCGGCGCCGAAACGATCAGGCCGGACGGAAGCTCGAACGACGGGAGGCGCGTGGGGAGCACGGCGCCCAGAGAGAACGACGACAGGCCGAGGACGGACAGAGCCGACGCGACGACGAGCCGATTTCGCTTCATGTCTGAAGACAGGATACCCTGTTAGGGAATATTTCACGACGACATGAGTCAAGGCTCCGGATTGACCGGGGTCAACTGGTGAAGCGGAACTTCACCCGGCCCCAGACCTCGACGGCGCCGGCCGACGGGACGGCCTCGAAGCGCCAGCGCTTGAGCGCGTCCAGCGCGCGGCGGTCGATCTCCGGAAAGCCCGAGGTTTTCTGGATGACCGCGCCGGGCTTCACCGACCCGTTGGGCAGGACCTGGAAGCGCACGATCACGGCCAGGTCCAGGCCGCGGGTGGCCACCCAATCGGGGCTGGTGGGCACGGCGCGCGCGAGCACGCGCCGGCTTCCCACCGGGCCGTCCAGCGAGTAGGACACTCCCGAGCCGTCGGGCCCCGTCCCCCCGCCCTGGGCCTGGGCGTCGAGAAGGTCGCCGCCCCCGGAGCCCGCGGCGTCGCCCGGGTCCGGCGATTCGGCGGTGTCGGCGAGAGCGGCGGCCGCGCCGGCCTTGCGCGCGCCGGCCAGCGCGGCGGCGGCTCCGGCCTTGGCTTTCCCACGCGCGCCGCCGGACGGGGGCGCGGGCGCGCCGGGGTCCAGCGCCTCGTCGGGATCGGCCATCGTGGCGAGTTCCTGGGAGAGTTCGGCTTTTTTTCGCGCCTTGGCTTGGCGCGCCGCC
>JAGWMT010000001.1 GCA_028871595.1 Elusimicrobiota bacterium | reverse complement strand
CTGGAGGGCGCGCCGGCCAAGGCGGCGCTCAACTCGTTCAATCCGGCCATCGGCATGGCCCTGGACACCGTGTTCCGCGACTCCAACGACAAGGCCGGCTTCCTGTTCCGGGCCGCCGAGCTCAACGTCGAGGCGCCGGTGGACCCCTACCTGAAGGCGTGGGCCGTGATGACGGGCTCCAACGGCGGCGTGGACATGGAGGAGGCGACGCTGGAAACCACGGCGCTGCCCTACAACCTCACGGTCCGCGGCGGCCGGCTGTTCGCCGGCTTCGGCCGCCTGGCCCACTTCCACGACCACGAGCTGCCGGTGGTGGACCGCCCGGCCTCCCTCGACACCTTCATCGGCGGGGAGACGCGGGCGGACGGCATGGAGGTCTCCTACCTTCTGCCCACCGACCTGTATGTGACCGCGACCTTCGGCGCCTACGACAAGATGGGCGCCGACAACAAGCGCCAGGATCCCGCGGGCGCGCGCCCGCTCGACGAGTTCACTTACCTGGGCCGGTTGAACACCTACGTGGACCTCACCGACAGCCAGAGCCTGGAACTGGGCGCCGACTCGGCCTGGACGCCGAAGCGGACGGTCTCTCCGACGTCCGGCGGCGCGCCGTACCGGGGCGACACCTGGCGCAGCCTGACGGGGGTGGACATCACCTACCGCTACCAGCCCCCGGTGGGCGGCCTTTATAAAGGAGTGCTGTGGGGCACCGAGCTCCTGCAGAACGACGAGCGCCGCTTCGACCCGACCACGAACCTGACGACCGGGCGCCGCGTGGCCTACGCCGGTTATTCCTTCGTGGAGCTGAAGTCCGGCCTCCATTGGCGCGGCGGCGCGCTGGCCGACGTGACGGAAAATCAGGACAACCCGGGGCGGAACACCAAGACGCTCACGGGCTTCCTGACCTACGACGTGTCGGAATTCCAGCGCCTGCGCGCCACCTACGCCGAGGCCGTGGTGAACGACCCCGGAACGCCGAAGAACCACACCGTGGCCCTGCAGTGGACCGGGGTCTTCGGAAACCACGTGCACGGCTTCCGCGACCGCTGATCGGACCTGATTCCTAATATAACGGAGAAAATCATGAAACTCATCAACCTTTTCGCGCTCTCGATCCTCTCGGCCGCGCTTCTGCCGGCCGCGGCCGAGGCGAAGACTTTGCGGATCGTCGCGACCATCCCGGAGCTGGCGGACATCGCCGCGCGCGTCGGCGGCGGTCACGTGAAGATCGACACCTTGGCCCGCGGCACCGAGGACATCCATCAAGTGGTCATGCGGCCCAGTCTGGTGCCCAAGCTCAACCGCGCCGACGCGGTGATCTATCTGGGCCTGACCGTCGAGCACTCGTTCCTCCCCGGCCTTCTCAACGTCGCGTCCAACCCCAACATGCGTCAGGACGCGGTCAAGGAGTGCATCGGCTCCGGGTGCATCGACTGCTCGGAGGGCCTGGCGGTTCTCGACAAGCCGGCGACGCTCAGCCGCGCCGAGGGCGAGATCCATCCTTTCGGCAACCCGCACTACAACCTGGACCCCGACGACGGCGTCCTGATCGCGCGCAACATCGCCGCGGGCCTGACGCGCGTCGACCCGGAGGACGCCGCGGACTTCGCGAAGAACCTCAAGGCCTACCTCGCCGAGCTCAACGGGAAGCTGGCCGAGTGGCGTAAGTGGGTGGCGCCGCTCAAGGGGGTGAAGGCCGTCTCCTACCACGAGGACGTCGCGTACCTGGCGCGCTTCACCGGGATCGAGTTCGTCGGAACCCTGGAGCCCAAGCCGGGCGTGGCCCCGGGGCCGTCGCACCTGGAGAAGCTCGTCGAGCGGATGAAGCAGGACAAGGTCGCCCTGATCGTGCGCGAACAGCAATACGACCCGAAGTTCCCGCAGTTCCTGGCCGACAACACCGGGGCGAAGATCGCGGTCATCGGGACCATGGCCAAGGCCCTGCCGGACTCCGACACCTTCGTCAAAATGTCGGAGCACAACCTGAAGGCGCTCCTGTCCGCGCTGGGGGGGCCGCGATGAGCGTCAAACCCTTGGTGCAGTTCAAGGGCGCGTCCCTCGGATACGGACGGCGCCCGGTGTTGACCGGCGTGGACCTGGCGGTCCACGCCGGCGACTTCCTCGGCGTGCTGGGCCCCAACGGGGCCGGCAAGTCGACCATTCTGAAGACCATGCTGGGATTGATACCGCCCATGAAGGGTCATCTGACCTTGGCCGGTTCGTCGTTCGGAGCGCCGCGCTTCGGCTACGTGCCGCAGAAGGAGAAGCTCGACGTCATTTATCCGCTCACGGTCCGGGAGGTCGCCGCCATGGGCACCTACCGGCGCTTCGAACTGCTCAAGCGCCTGCGCGGCCGAACGCACGACGACCTGGTCAAGCAGAGCCTCAAGGATTGCGGCGCGTGGGACCTGGCCGACCGTCGTTACAGCGACCTGTCGGGGGGGCAGCGCCAACGCGTGCTCATCGCGCGCGCGCTGGCGGCCGAGCCCGAACTTCTGGTGCTCGACGAACCCCTGGCCGGCATCGACGTGCCCACGCAGAAGGCGATTCTCAAGCTTCTGGCCTCCTTCAAGGCCGAGCGCGGGTTGACCGTCCTGATGGTCAGCCATCGCCTGCAGGCCGAGCGCGACCTGTTCACGCACATCGCCTGGGTGGCCGACGGCAAGGCCGACTTCGGGCCAGCCGAGAAAATGCTGTCCGCGCGCCATATCACGGAGATCTTCGGAGACGACCAATGAGCGCCCTTCTTTCGATGCTGCGGCCGGACTTCCTTCTTCATCACGCCCTGTACGGCAGCGTGGTGGTCGGCTTCGTCTGCCCGCTGGTCGGCGTGTACTTCGTCCTGCGGCGCCTGATCTTCTGGGGCGTCGCCCTGCCGCAGGTGTCGGCGGCCGGAATCGCCTTCGCGTTCATGCTCCAGGGGTTCGGCTTCACTTTGTTCGCGGGCGGCGAATCGGGGGAGAAGCACCTGGCCATCCTCGGCTCGGTGATCTTCACCGTCGGCGCGATCCTGGCGCTGACCTACCTGGACCAGCGCTCCCAGGGTCTGTCGGAGGGCCGCGTGGGCACGTTGTACGCCTTGGCCTCCGCCGCCGCCATCCTCTTCGTCGCGTGGAACGCGCAGGGCGAGACCGAGATGCTGAGCCTGCTGAAAGGCGAGATCGTCACCATCTCCGAGGCGGACTTCCACGCGATGCTCAACATCCTGCTGGCGGTCTGCGCGGCGCTGTTCATCTTCCAGCGCGAGTTCCTGCTGGTGTCCTACGACCGCGACATGGCGGTGACCTTGGGCCGCAGCGTCGCGTTCTGGGACGGCCTGCTGTACCTGTTGATCGGCGTGACCATCTCCCTGGGCGTGATGACCGTCGGTCCTCTGGTGATCTTCGGCCTGCTGGTCGTTCCGCCGATGATCGCCCTGACCTGGGCGAAGGGGATGAGGTCGCTGTCGGTGGCGGCGTCGGCGGCCGGAGGCGTCAGCGCGTTCGGGGGATTCTACTTCTCCTACCGCTACGACCTGCCGCTGGGCCCGCTCATCGTCGGGTCGCTGTGCGCGCTGTTCGCGCTTTCGACGCTGGCGAGATTGGTCGTCCCCCAACGAGGTCGCTGACGTCAGGAAGCGGCGGCGGCGCGTTTCGCCAGTTCGCGGCCGAGGCGTTCGATCCGCTCCCGTTCTTCCAGCCGCTCCAGGCGGTCGGCCGGAAGGGCACCCGCGCCGTTGCGCGCCCCGAAGACGGCCCCGGCCATGGCTCCGATGGTGTCCGCGTCCCCGCCGATGGAAATGACGAGGGACATCATGGCCTCGAAGTCGTCGTGATGCCGGGCGAAGGCGTAGAGAGCGGTGACGGCGGATTCGTGCGCGGCGACGCCGTTGCCCAGAGCGCGGCGGACCTCCCGCGGGGTGCGCGGCGCCGAAAGCGCGGCCGCGGCCCAATCGAGGCGGGACCGGAACTCGTCCCGGCGGACGCGCTCCTTCAGGCCGAGGAGGAACTCCCGCGGCGCGAAATCGCCGCGCATCGCCGCGGCGGTCGCCGACGCGAGCAGCACGCCGCCTTCGACGCCGAGAGGATGAGCGTGCGTGACCGCCGTCGCCTCGGCCGTCATCGACGCGAGACTGTCGGGGCGTGCATGATAGAACACGCCGAACGGGGCGGCGCGCATGGCGCCGCCGTTGCCGAAGGAGCCGTCGGGGAATACGGAGCGCGCGGCCGCCCGCCAATCCTCTCCGGAGCGCACGCGCCGGATCCATTTCCAGGTCCCGGGGCCGTAGCCGCGCAGGTAACGCGCGTCCGCCGCCCACCGCCGGGCCAGGTCGTCCGTGTCGACGCCGCCGGCGGCGATGAGGGATTCCGCGGCCGCGACCGCCATTTGCGTGTCGTCGGTCCAACGCAGGAGTCGCCCGTGCGGCAGGGACAGCAACGCCCACAGCGCCCTCTCCAGGGGACCGCCTTCATGCGGAGCGCCGAGCGCGTCGCCCAGCGCCAGCCCCAGCAGGACGCCCGCGCCGCGCTCTTCGGCGTTCACCGGTGAACGGCTCACCCCGGATCGGCTCCGTCGTCGAGAACCCAGCGGTGCAGCGCGGGGATGATCCAATGGCAGCTCGCGTGGAACAGCGTCAGGCCCGCCAGGAGCGGCAGGCTCCGGCGGAACATCGCGTACGCGAGGTAGAGGATCCAGGAGGCGCCGGACACCCCGGACCGGCTCCGGCCGTCCTTGTTGCGCCTCAACCAGAAGACGAGGGAGGCGAGATCGAGCGCGATCCCCAGGACCGCCCCGACGAGAGCCGCGCCGCCGATGAGGGACCGGGCGGCGTTCATAGCAGGCTCACCGTCGGTCCCACGTAAATTCGCTGTCCCATCAGTCCCTTGATGACGCCGAAGATCCGGCCCTCTTCGGCGATGGGATAGCGCAACAGCGCTCCCGGGACTTCGGTCGTGGCGGAACTCAGATAGCGTCCCCCGTATTTGGCGGTCAATTCGGGACCTCCGGCTTTGAGCCAGTTCCATACCCCGCCGGCGCCGCGCTCGGCCCCGGCCATGACGAATTGGCCTTCCTTGAGCACGGCCGCCCCGTCGGTCGCCGCGGACGGAGCCCAACGCGCGACCTGTTGGACGCCGGCGTTGAACGGTTTGAAGATCGCGCCGCCTCCGATGACTAGGGAGACCGCCACGGCGGAAAGGGTTCCCGCGTTGTAGAGGGTGTTCCCGTCGTTGACGTTCCCATCGGTGCCCATCTTCTTGCGGACCCAGCGCGTCGCGCCAAAGGACAGGCTGTCCCCGAAGCCCGCCGAAAAATCGGCGGCTTTCTGGATGTTGTCCGAGCCGACCTTGGCGTCCACCCACAGGGCGAGGCGCTCCATGCGCGTCAACGGTTCGACGGCGGGCGCGGCCGGCGGAGGGGCGCGGGTTCTCAGCGTGCGCGCGCTGGGGGAGTCTCCCGCGGGAGCGGCGCGGAACTCCGCCAGGCGACGCGCGCGATCGCCGGGGCTGGTCGTTCCGGCGCCGGCGACGGCCGCGGGGCCGGCCGCGCCGGAAGCCTTCGATTGGTTGAGGATGTCGGCCATGCGGGCCGCGCGCTGGCCGAAGGCTTGATGCGCCTCCCGCGAAACGTCGGCGCGGGCCATGGCTTGGCGGGCACGCTCGCTCGGGGCGCCCGCGGGCGCCGCCGTCCCGTTCGTTCCGTTCGCGGCGCGCGGGCGCGGAACGCGCCGCGGAGCGTAATGTTCGGCCGCGCGGGCCGCGGCGCTGCCGGTGAGTCCCAAAGCCGCCGCGCTCCGGCGAATCTTATCCAGATACGAGGCGACTTCCGTATCGGAAACGCAGGGCGCGGGGCAGCCTTCCTGGACCTCGCGGGCTTCGCGGAAGGCCTTCACGAGCTTTTCGCGCTGGGACGCCGGCGCCGCGTCCGAGGGAGGCGGCGGAAGGGGGATCGCGACGTCCAAAAGCGGTTCGCCGGGCTCCTGAGTCAAGAAGGCTTGGCGCGCCCGGGTTTGGGCGGAACTGAGGGCCGTCGCGTATTCGGACGGCGAAAGCTCGGCCGCGCGGGCGACGGCGGCGAGGAGCGCGACGGTCACGGCCAAGAGGGGGAGCCGCATCACAGACCTTTCCCCCAGTATGTCCTCGCTCTCCACCCCTGTCAAGAGCGGATTTCTCGCCCCCAAGGGCGTTACGGATCGGAAGAGTCGTCGCTCATCGCGCGGCCCGCGTCCAGCACGCCGCGGCCGAAGGCCTCCTTCTGCCAGCCGGGGACGGAACGGTTCTGCGGCAGCGCCAGGTTGAAGCCTTCGCGTAAGAGAAATCCTTGGATCTCCCGGGGGCCGTTCCGGCGCAGGTCTCCCACGGGATCGAGCGAGAGCTTCAGCCGGCGCGAGGCCGGGGGAGCCGCGGCGAGGGCCGTCGCCGTCGCGGAGGACGATTCCGTCGCGGATTGGACGAACGGAGCGGGAGCCGTTTCACGGAACGGACGCACCCTCACGCCGTAGATGTCCAGGCGCGCGCCTTTCAGCAGGCCATAGGCCACGGATTGAACCGTGTCGGCGGGATTGGTGAAATTCTCGCGCGCCGCGCGCGGCGAGTCGAACAGGTCGCGGACGTCCCAGCGCACGCGGTAGTCCAGTCCGTAGCGCTGTCCCCGGCGGTCGAGGCCGTAGTTCAGCGACCAGGGGTTTTCCAGAGGCGCCGGGCGGCCGCGCGCGGTAGCGGTGCTGGCGGCGGGCGCGGCGGCCGCGGCGGGCCCGGCGACCAGCAGGAGATAGAGAACGATCCGCATGGCGGTCAGGCGGCGTACCGTCTTAAAATCGCCATCAACGTCGCGCCGGCGACGGCCGCCGCGCCGCACTCCCAATCGCGCTCGCGCAGGAGATGGGGCACGATCTGGGCGCCGCCGACATAAAGGAAAGAGCCTCCCGCGAACCCCAGGAGGGCCGCGGTCAGGACGGGCCCGAAGGCCATCGCGCCGGTCAGCCCCAGGAGGGCGCCCAGCGGCGTGGCCAAGGAGACGGCCCCGAGCAGGAGAAGGACCAGGCCGCGCGGGCGTCCGGTGCGGTGGAACAGGCTGGTCAAGGTGAAGCCGTCGGCCAGCTTGTGTACGGCGGTCGCCGCGCCCACGACCAGCACGGCGGGGCCGCTGACCACCGCGACGGCCCCCAGGTTCAGGCCGTCGATCAGGGAGTGCACGAACAGGGCGGCCGCCGTCGCCGGGAGCTGCGCGGCGCCGCCGTGGACGTGGGGGTGGGTCAGCTCGTGACCCTCGTGGGCCTCGTTGTGATCGTGGTGGAGGCCCAGGCCCAGCCCCAGGGCCCCGGCGGCCGCGGCGGCGGCGACGACGGGGAAGGCGCGCCACGCGTCGGGCAGGACCTCAAGGAGGGCCACCGCGATCAGCAGGCCGGACCGGAAGGACATGATCCGTTCCAGCCCCAGGCGTTCGAGGACGCCTTCGACGGTCGGAATCAGGCCGCCGACCATGGATGCCGCGAAGGCCAAGACCAGGAAGAGGGCCAGTAAAGGGGAGACGGTCATGATATTGAGAATACGTTATCATATTCAGACGGCGACGGATTTGTTATCATGGCCCCATGCAGCGCGATACCGCCCAGCGCCGCGCGATCCGCCGGGTCCTCGAGGAAGCCGGCCGGCCGCTCGGCGCCTTGGAAGTCCTGGAAAGCTCCAAGCGCTACGCCCCGCGCCTGGGGATCGCCACGGTGTACCGGACCATCAAGTCCCTGGCCTCCGAGGGCACGGTGGCGACCGTGGACCTTCCCGGCGAGCCGCCGCGCTACGAAGCTTCCGGCAAGGCGCACCATCACCACTTTCTCTGCGGCGTCTGCGGCAAGGTCTTCGAGCTGGGCGGCTGCCTGGGCGGCCTGAAAGGCCTGCTGCCCCGGGGCTTCCGGATGGTCAGCCACGAACTCCTCCTGCACGGCCGCTGCGCGGGGTGCCGGTGATTTCTCCGCTCGCCGTCCTCGGCTCCGCCGATCGCTGGCTGCTGCTGAAGATCAACCGCGACTGGACCTCTCCGTCCTTGGACGCGATCATGCCGGTGATCACGGACATCCATAAAATCAAGTGGTTCGCCTTCGGCGTCGCGCCGGCGGCGGCGGCGCTATGGCTGTGGAAGGGCCGGCGGCACGCGCTCAAGGTTCTGGTCGTCGCCGCGCTGGCGATGGGCGCGGGCGACCTGCTGGCCTACCGGGTGATCAAGCCCCTGGTGGGGCGTCCGCGGCCGTCGCAGCCATGGGTGCCCGTGATTCGGCGCGCGCCCGGCTCGGGCAACGGTTTCCCGTCCAATCACTCCGTCAACATGGGGGCCGCCGCCTCGGTGCTGAGCGTGGCCTATCCCGGCGGAACCTACGCGTTCGCGGCGATCGCGCTGCTGATCGGCTACAGCCGAGTGTACGTCGGCGTGCATTATCCGGGCGACGTCGTGGCGGGTTTCGCCCTGGGGATCGCGATCGGCTGGCCCTGGGCGGTGCTCATGCTGGGCGGCTCGGGCGCCGGGTCTTCCGGCAAGAAGAAGCGGCGCTAGCGGCGCGCCTACGCGCGCATCGGCGCGGCGGCGGGATTGACGCCGCCGTCGTGGCCGTGGTCCCCGTCCTCATAGCCGAGCTTCTTCACGTACTCGCGGAGCTTGGCGTCGTCTCCGCCGGTATTGTAGAGATCCACCAGGTGGGCCAGATAGTCGACGGCCTGGGCCGTGACCCGGTCGTCGGGGTGCAGCTGCGAATACTTGTGAAGGGTCACGGTCAGAACCACCAGGCGTTCCTCGGAGGGGTCGATGATCTTGAGCCAGCGGTACTGGACCCGGTAGGCTTCCACCTCCCCGTCGATGACCTTCTCGGGCGAGAGGCGGCCCTCGGAGCGCGCGCGGGCGTGGGCGGCCTCGTGGACCAAGGTCGCGTAGCTGAACGCCTCGCCGATGCGCGTGGCCATCAACGCCATGCGCGCGTTGATCTCCACGATGCCGCCCTCCAGGGAGGCCTTCGCGTAGCGGAACACGCCCATCTGGTTGTCGGCCATGTCGCCCTTCTTGTCGAAATCGGCGCGCTTTTCGTCCCGGAGTTTCTTCGCGTAGACGACGGCGGCGTCCAGCTCCGGGTCGGGAACGTCGGTGGAGGTCATCTTGTAATGGTCGTAGCGCTGCTGGGCGGTGGCGATCATGCCGTCCACCGTGCCGACGTGGCCGTCCACGGGCTCGCGGTCCATGATGTGGGCCTTGGGCCGGACCAGGGGGGTTTCGCGCACCAGGCCCTCGAAGAAGCCCGCGGCCTGGTCGTGCACGCCGTAATCCGTGGTGTGGGGGCTGGCGACGGCGTCGCGCAGGTCGTCGGCCTGATGGCGCACGGCCTCGGGATCGACCACCGCCGGCGCGTCGCCGGAGGCCTCGTCGGGGGCGGGACCCGTTTGGGCGCGCAGGGGGTATGCGGCTCCCAACAGCAACCCCAGCAGCGCCCATCTCATGTTCACAGTATAAGGCAAATCCGCCGCCCGAGAATGGGCCTCCGGGCCCAGACTCATCTAGGCCTTTAGGCCCAGATCCACGGCGTACGGCAAAGTCTTGTAGTGGTCCTGGAGCGGCTTGACGGCCATCGCCGCGCCCTGGAGCACGGCGATCGCGTGCACCGCGGCGTTGACGCTGCGTATGTTCGTGATGCAGGGAATATCCAGCTCCAGCGCCGTGCGCCGGATCGCGTAGCCGTCCGCCCGCGAGCGCTTGCCCGAGGGCGTGTTGATCACCAAGGACAGGTTGCGCTGCTTGAGCAGGTCCACCACGTCGGGCTTGCCCTCGCCGATCTTGGCGACCTTCTCGGACGGCATGCCGTGCCGGCCCAGGAAGTCGGCGGTGTTGCGCGTGGCCACCAAGGTGAACCCCATCTGGCGCAGGGCCCGGGAGACGTGCAGGATCTCGGATTTGTCCTCGTCGCGCACGGAGATGAACACGGAACCCGCGGTGGGCAAAGACAGCCCGGCGGCCTCCTGGCTCTTGGCGAAGGAGCGCGGGAAGTCCGCGTCCAAGCCCATGACCTCGCCGGTGGATTTCATCTCCGGTCCCAGGCGCGGATCCACGCCCGGGAACTTGATGAAGGGCATCACGGCCTCCTTGGTGGCCGTGTACGGCGGCACGGCGCCCTTGAGGGCGGCGGCGGGCACCATTTTCTTGAGCTTCTTGCCCATCATGACCCAGGTCGCGATGCGCGCGACCGGCAGGCCCGCGGCCTTGCTGACGAAAGGCACGGTGCGCGACGCGCGGGGGTTGGCCTCCAGGACGTAGGCGACGCCGTCCTTGATCGCGTACTGGATGTTGATCAGTCCGCTCACCTTCAGGTGCAGGGCCAGCTT
This sequence comes from Elusimicrobiota bacterium, assembly GCA_028871595.1. Next base: position 102,495 of record JAGWMT010000001.1, on the reverse strand, counting down.
GCGGGTGTGCTCGCGCACGGTCGCCAGGATCGCCGGAGACAGCGAGTGGGGGGGCAAGGTGCAGGCGGAGTCGCCGGAGTGGATGCCGGCCTCCTCGATGTGCTCCATGACGCCCGAGATCCAGACGTCCTTGCCGTCGCACACCGCGTCCACGTCCAGCTCCGCGGCGTCGGCCAGGAAACGGTCGATCAGCAGGGACGGATGCGACCCGGGCTTGACGGTGCGCGTGATGTAGTCGGAGAGCGACGGGTCGTCGTAGATGATCTCCATCGCGCGTCCGCCCAGCACGTAGCTGGGCCGCACCATCACGGGATAGCCGATGCGCTTGGCGATCTTCAGCGCCGACTTCTCGTCCTTGGCGATGCCGCACTGCGGGGCCAGGATCTTGAGCTTCTTGAGCGCCGCGCCGAACAGGCGCCGGTCCTCGGCCATGTCGATGGCGGCGGGCTTGGTGCCCAGAATGGGCACGCCGGCCTTTTCCAGAGCCACGGCCAGGTTCAGCGGCGTCTGTCCGCCGAACTGGACGATGACGCCGGCGGGTTTTTCCACGTGCACGATCTCCAGCACGTCCTCGAGGGTCAGCGGCTCGAAGTAGAGACGGTCGGAGGCGTCATAATCCGTGGAGACCGTTTCGGGGTTGCAGTTGACCATGATGGACTGCCAACCCATCGCGCGCAGGGCCTTGGAGGCCTGCACGCAGCAATAATCGAACTCGATTCCCTGGCCGATGCGGTTCGGTCCGGAACCCAGGATCATGATCTTCTTGCCGCCCTTCGCGGCGACGAGATCCCCGGTCTCTTCGTAGGTCGAGTAGAAGTACGGCGTCGTGGAGGGGAACTCGCCCGCGCAGGTGTCCACCAGCTTGTACGACGGCCGCACGCCCAGCTTCCAGCGCCGGTCGCGGACGGTCTTCTCGGGCACGCCCTTCGCCTTCGCGATCTGGGCGTCGGAGAAGCCCAGGCGCTTGGCGGCGCGCAAGGTGTCCGCGTCGAGCGTCGCGGCGGCCAGGGACTTTTCGAAATCCACGATCTCCTTCATCTGATGCAAGAACCAAGGATCGAGCTTGGAGACCTCGGCGATGCGCTCCACGGTGAGCCCCATGGTCAATGCGGACTTCACGTGGTACAGGCGGGAGGAGTTCGGCGTGGCGATGCGCTGCAGCACGGTCTCCTCGTCGCACTCCGTCCCGGACTCGAAGCCTTTCTTGCCGCTCTCCAGGCCGCGCAGGGCCTTCTGCAGGGCCTCCTTGAACGTGCGGCCGATGGCCATGGCCTCGCCGACCGACTTCATGGCGGTGTCCAAGGGGAACTCGCCGAACTTCTCGGTGGCGAAGCGGGGGGCCTTCACGACCACGTAGTCGATCGCGGGCTCGAAGCAGGCGGGGGTGGCCTTGGTGATGTCGTTGGTCAGTTCGTCCAGCGCGTAGCCGACGGCCAGCTTGGCCGCGATCTTGGCGATGGGAAAGCCCGTGGCCTTGGAGGCCAAGGCCGACGAGCGCGAGACGCGCGGGTTGATCTCGATGACCACGCGGCGGCCGTCGGCGGGATTCACGGCGAACTGGACGTTGCAGCCGCCCGTCTCGACCCCGATCTCGGACACGATGCGCTTGGCGTCGTCGCGCATCTCCTGATACTGGCGGTCGGTCAAGGTCTGCGCGGGGGCCACGGTGATGGAGTCGCCGGTGTGGACGCCCATGGGATCGATGTTCTCGATGGTGCAGATGACCACGAAATTGTCCCTGCGGTCGCGCATGACCTCCAGCTCGTACTCCTTCCAGCCGATGATGGACTCCTCGAGCAGGACTTTCTTGACCGGGCTGGCTTCCAAGGCGCGGTGCACCCGCTGGCGCAGTTCCTCGAAGTGATAGGCGATGCCGCCGCCCGCGCCGCCCAAGGTGAAGGAGGCGCGGACGATGACGGGAAAGCCCAGCTCGCGGGCGATCTGCTTGAGGTCCGAGGAGTCGGTGACGACCATGCTTTTCGGCACGTCCAGGCCGATCTTCAGCATGGCGGCCTTGAACAGCTGGCGGTCCTCGGCCTTCCGGATGGACTCCAGGCGCGCGCCCAGGATCTCGACGTTGTATTTCTTCAGGATGCCCAGCTCGGCGGCGGCGACGGTGAGGTTCAGCGCCGTCTGCCCGCCCAAGGTGGGCAGCACGGCCTGCGGGCGCTCGGCGGCGATGACTTTTTCAAGGAACTCCGGCGTCAGGGGCTCGATATACGTCCGGTCCGCCAATTCCGGGTCGGTCATGATGGTGGCGGGGTTGGAGTTGATCAGGACGGTCTCGTATCCCTCCTCGCGCAGGGCCTTCAGGCCCTGGGTGCCGGAGTAATCGAACTCGCAGCCCTGGCCGATGACGATGGAGCCGGAGCCGATGACGAGGATTTTCTTCAGGTCTTCGCGTTTAGGCACGGAGGGCCTCCTTGCGCTGGGTCATCTTCAGGCGGAAGCGCTCGAAGAGATAGCGGCTGTCGTGGGGTCCCGCGGACGCTTCGGGATGATGCTGGACGGAGAACACCGGGAGGGTGGAGTGGGCCATGCCCTCGGAGGTGCCGTCATTGAGATTTACATGTGTCGTTCTGATTTCCTTGGGCAATGACTCCAGATCGACGCAGAAGCCGTGGTTCTGCGACGTGATCTCGATCTTTCCGGTCTCCAGGTCCTTCACCGGATGGTTGGAGCCATGATGTCCGAATTTCAGCTTGAACGTCTTCCCGCCGAAGGCGATGCCCAGCAGCTGGTGGCCCAGGCAGATGCCGAAGATGGGCATGCGCTCGGCGATCAGCTTCTTGATCGTTTCGATCGCGTCGGTCACGGGCTCGGGGTCGCCGGGGCCGTTGGAAAGAAGCACGCCGTCCGGCTTCATCTTGAGGATGGCCTCGGCGGACGTGGACGAAGGCACCACGGTCACGCGCGCGCCCATGGCGGCCAGGCAGCGAAGTATTCCGAACTTGACGCCGAAGTCCATCACGACGACGTGTAAATCGGCCCGTTCCTGAACGCCTTCCTGCCAGGAGTAAGGTTTCTCGCAGGTGACCACTTTCGCCAGGTTCAAGCCGGCCATCGACGGAGATGATTTCGCCTTGGCCACCAGTCGTTTCACGTCGCCGTCAAGCGTGGAGATCACCCCGCGCAATGCACCCTTATCACGCAGGCGCAAGGTCAGGGCGCGAGTATCAATCCCCTCGATGGCCACGATCCCGTGCTTCTTCAGGAAGTCGCCCGCGGATTCGATCGACTCGTAATTCGAAGGAGTCCGGCACAATTCGCGGACGATGAAGCCCGACAGGCGAGGACGAGATGACTCGTGATCGCGCGCGTTCATGCCGTAGTTGCCGATCTGCGGATAGGTCATCGCGACGAGCTGACCGCAGTAGGACGGGTCGGTCAAAATCTCCTGATAACCGGTCATAGCGGTGTTGAACACGGACTCGCCCGTGGTCTCGCCCGCCGCGCCGCACGCGCGGCCCGCGAACACCGTCCCGTCTTCCAGCGCCAGCCAGGCCTTGTCGTTCATCAGAATGATCTCCGAGGGTCCGTCGTCAAAGGGCCTTTTCGTTTTCATCAGTGTCGAAAGTGCCTCATGCCGGTGAAAACCATCGCCAGGCCGTGCTCGTCGGCCGCGGCGATCACCTCGGCGTCCTTGACCGAGCCGCCGGGGGAGACGATCGCGGAGATGCCCAAGGTCGCGGCGGCGTCGATGCCGTCGCGGAAGGGGAAGAAGGCATCGGAGGCGAGCACGTGGGCGGATAGGGCCTGGTTGTCGCGCAGCCAGAGCTTGTACTTCACGCCCGACATGTGGACCGAGTCCACGCGCGACATCTGGCCGGCGCCGATGCCGACGGTCTGCTCGGGCCCGGCCAGGACGATGGCGTTGGACTTCACATGTTTCGCCGCGGTCCAGGCGAAGCGCAGGGCCTGGTCCTCGGCGGGTTTCGGGGCGCGCTTGGACACGACGCGCCACTCGGGGCCGGCCACGGCGCGGTCGGGTTCGGTGACCAGCACTTCGTCGCCGATCGAACGGAACTGAAGAGCCTTTGTCGGAGGTTTCGTCCGGACCAGAAGGCGAACGTTCGGCTTCTTTTTCAGAAGTTCCAACGCTTCGGGGTCATATCCGGGCGCGACGAGGACCTCGACGAAGCGTTTGGAGAGAATCTCCGCGATCGCGCGATTGATCGGGCGATTGAAAGCGAGAACACCGCCGAAGGCGGACAGGGGATCGCACGCCCAGGCGCGCTCGAAGGCCATGTCGATGGACGTCCCTGTGCCGATGCCTGCGGGAGTCACGTGCTTGAACACCACCGCCGCGGGAGCCGCGAAATCGTTCACCGCGTCCCAGGTGCCCGACGCGTCCAAGAGATTGTTGTAGGACAGCTCCTTCCCATGCAGCTGCGTGAACGCCATTCCGTTTTCGTTCGCGTACAGCGCGGCTTTCTGGTGCGGGTTCTCGCCGTAGCGCAGGTCCTGCACCTTGGACAGCCGCGGCGTCAGCACGGCGGGGAACTGCTCGCACGGCGCGTCGGGAGAGACTTCCCCGCACCACGCCTTGGCGATCATCCCGTCGTACTCCGCGGTGTGGCGGAAGGCGGTCAGGGCCAGCTTCTTGCGCGTCGCGTCGCCCAGGCGGCCCTGCGAGGCGGCCAGCTCCGCCAAGGTCGCCCCGTAGTCGGCGGGAGAGGTCAGCACCGCCACGTCCTCGAAATTCTTGGCCGCGGCGCGGATCAGCGCCACGCCGCCGATGTCGATCTGTTCGATGACGGCCTGTTCGTACGGGGACGCCGCCTTCGCGGCGGTCTTGGCGAAGGGGTAAAGGTTCACGATGACCAGGTCGATGGGCTCGATGCCGAACAGCTCGGCTTCCTTCGCCTGCTTCGGGTCCTTGCGGCGCAGCAAAATGGCGCCGTGCACGTGCGGATGAAGGGTCTTCACGCGCCCGTCCAAAATCTCCGGGAAGCCCGTCATCGTGTCGAGCGGGCGGATGGGCACGCCGGCCTCGGCCAGCGCCTTTGCCGTGCCGGAGGTGGAGACGATCTCCACGCCCAGCTCGTGCAGGCCGCGCGCCAGCTCCACGACGCCGGTCTTGTCGGAGACCGAGATCAGCGCGCGCCGCACGCGCGGCGACGCGTCCAGGACCGAGGGCAGGAGCTCGGCCTTGCGGTCCGTGACCTTGATCCGGCCTTCGCAGAACAGGGAGACGGCTTTCGGATAAATCCAATGCTCCTGGGCGCGCACCCGGGCCGACAGCGTCGCGGGCGTGTCGCCCCCCAGCACGGGAACGGCGGACTGCAGGACGATGGGGCCGCGGTCGTATTCCTCGTCCAGGACGTGCACCGTGGCGCCGGAGACCTTCACGCCCGAGGCCAGCACGGCCTCGTGCACCTTATTCCCGTACATCCCTTGTCCTCCGAATGACGGCAACAGAGCGGGATGTATGTTTAATATTTTTCCGGGGAAGGCCTTCAGGATCGGCGGCTTCAGCTTCAGCATGAAGCCGGCAAGGCAGATCAGGTCGATGTCGCGCTTCTTGCACTCGTGCGCCAGGAAGGCGCTGTACTCTTCCGCCGTCGCGAAGTCGGCCGGCGAGGAGATCAGGCTTTCCACGCCGGCGCGCGCGGCGCGGCGCAAAGCTCCGACCTCGGGCTTGTTGGACACGACCAGCGCGACCGCTCCGCGCACGCGTCCGTCCGCGCACGCGTCCAGGAGGGCCTGCAGGTTGGTCCCCTCGCCGGAGGCGAAGACCGCGATCTTGTCCATTAAATGATCTCGACCTCGTGCTTGCCTTCCACGATCTCGCCGATGAGGCGCGCCTCGGGCAAGATCTTGCGCGCCAGCTCCAGGCTGTCGGGGCGGATCACGATCACCAGGCCGACGCCCATGTTGAACGTGCGCCACATCTCCTTCTCCGGGACGTTGCCGCGCTTCTGCAGCTCGCCGAAGATCGGCAGGCGCTTCCAGGCGTCCTTGCGGAACACCGCCTTGCGGCCGCGGGGCAGGATGCGGGGCACGTTCTCCACCAGGCCGCCGCCGGTGATGTGGGACAGGCCCAGGATGATGCGCTCCTCCTTGCGGAACGCCGCCTGGAGCGCCTGGACCTCGTCCACGTAGATGCGGGTCGGCGTCAGCAAGGTCTTGCCCCACTTCGCCAGTTCCTTGCCCTTGAACACCTGCCGGGCCAGCGAGTAGCCGTTGGAGTGCAGGCCCGAGGACGGCAGGCCCAGGATCAGGTCGCCCGGATAGATCTTGGAGCCGTCGATGACCTCGGCGCGCTTGACGATGCCCACCGCGAAGCCGGCCAGGTCGTACTCGCCTTCGGGGTACATGCCCGGCATCTCGGCCGTCTCTCCGCCCAGCAGCACGCTGCGGCCCTGGCGGCAGCCTTCCATGATGCCCTCGATGATCTTCTTCGAGCGCTTCAGGTCCAGCCTGCCGGTGGCGTAGTAGTCCAGGAAGATCAGCGGCTTGGCGCCGCAGCACACCAGGTCGTTGACCGACATGGCCACCAGGTCGATGCCGATGGTGTCGTGCTTGTCGAGCGCGAAGGCCAGCTTCAGCTTCGTTCCCACTCCGTCCGTGCAGGCCACCAGCTCGAACGGGCCGGAGCCGTCCAGGTCCAGGGGGAACAAGCCCGCGAAGCCGCCGATCGCCGGCGCGCGCTTGGCGATATGATCCACCAGCTTGTCGGCCAGGTCGATGTCCACGCCGGATTTCTTGTACGTCAGAGCGGGGGTGGCCATTATTTCGTCTCCTTGCGGCTTCCCGGCTTCACGGCGGGAACTCCCGCCTTGCACTGCGGGCAGGCGTCCGGCGTCCACGTCGGCACGGCGACGGTCCAGAGCGCGGAAAACGGCACGCCCAGTTCCGACTTGCCTTCGGAGCGGTCCACCACGGAGCCGGCCCCGACGACGACCGCGCCTGCGGCGCGGAGAACGGCGAAGACTTCCTTCGTGGACTTGCCCGTGGTCACCACGTCCTCGATCACGACCACCCGTTCGCCCGGCTTCGCGGTGAAGCCGCGGCGGAGCGAAACGTTTCCATCCGCGCGCTCCGTGAAGTAGTGGCGCACGCCGAAGGCTCGCGCGACCTCGTGGCCGATCATGAGTCCGCCCATGGCGGGGGAGACCACGAGATCCGGTTTGCCGCCGAGCTTCGCGGCCAGCGCCTTGCCGAACTCCTCGGCGCGGGCGGGATGGGCCAAGACCAGGGCGCACTGGAGATAGCGGTCGCTGTGCAGGCCGGAGGAGAGCAGGAAATGACCACTCAGGAGGGCCCCGTTGTCTAAAAATGTTTGCTCGACGTTCATTCTTTCTCCAGCGCGCTGGGCACCGCGGCCTGCATCTCGGCCAGGATGTCGAGGGCGGCCTTGCGCGGGTCCGGCGCGTGCGTGATCGGGCGTCCGACCACGATGAAGTCGATGCCCAGCGCGGCCGCCTCGGCGGGCGTCGTCACGCGGGATTGGTCGTTGAGGGCGGCGCCGCGCGGCCGGATCCCGGGCGTGACGAACTTCATGTCCAAATGGGGCAGGGCCTTGCGCAGGGCGTCCACGTCCTGCGGCGAGCAGATCGTCGCGTCGGCCCCCGACACCCAGCCGGCCTTCGCCAGCGACTTGATCATGGTCGGGATGCGCGCGGCGGGATGGAAGATCTTCGCGTCCTTGGGGGACATGCTGGTCAGCACCGTGACGCCCCACAGCTTCGGCCGCGGCGCGACCTCGGCGGCGGCGCGGACCATGTCGGGGCCGCCCATCAGATGCAATGACACGGACTCCACGCCCAGCCGCTGAGCCTCGCGCACGGCGTGCGCGACCGTGGCCGGGATGTCGTGCAATTTCAGATCGAGGAAGACCTTGCCGCCGTTCTTATGCGCCAGGTCCACGGCGCGCTTGCCGTGAGCGGTGAACAGCTGCAGGCCGACCTTGTACCAGACGATCACTCCCTTCAGCGACTTGAGGAGTTCCTCCTGGCGCTTGATCGTGTCCACGTCCAACGCCACGATGACCTGTGTCATTCGGTCCGCCCGGAGTTGTCCGCCATTGAACTGTCGTTGACGGCAGTCGCGGGCTTGGAGAGCGAACGAACGATCTTTTTTGCCGTGGAGGGGCCGCCGTAAATGAGGCTCGTGTAAATTTGAACAAGGTCGGCCCCGGCGGCGAGGCGCTCGCGCGCGTCGTCGCCGGTCGCGATCCCGCCCACGCCGATGATCGGAAGCTTCGTCAGCGCCCGCGCGCGGCGGGTCATTTCCGTCGCGCGTTCTTTCAGCGGCGCGCCGGAAAGACCGCCCGCCTCGCCGCGCCATATCTCATCCATGCCCTCGCGGGAGATCGTCGTGTTGGACACGACCAATCCCTGCGCCAGTTCGTCCGCCGTCTCGATGGCCGCGGCGAAGTCCTCGTCGGCCAGATCCGGAGCGAGCTTCAGAAGGACGGGTTTCTTCGCGACGTTCGCTTCCTGGACCGCCTCGAGGATCGCCTTCAATTCCGCGGCCTTCTGGAGGTCGCGCAGCCCGGGAGTGTTGGGGGAGGAGACGTTCACGACGAAATAATCTCCGTGCTCGGCGAGAATATGGAAGGTGCGCGCGTAGGCGGCCGGCGCCTTCGCCGGTTCCGTGCCCTTGTTGAGCCCCAGGTTGATCCCCAGCGGTACCGCGCATTTCGGGCCCGAGGCGAGGCGGCGGGCGACCGCGCGCGCGCCTTCGCTGTTGAAGCCCATGCGGTTGATGAGCGCGCCGTTTTCCGGAAGGCGGAACATCCGGGGGCGCGGATTGCCGGGTTGCGGCTCGAGCGTGACCGAGCCGATCTCCAGAAAGCCGAAGCCCAAGGCGGGAAGGAGCGGGACCAGCCGCCCGTCCTTATCGAAACCGGCGGCCAGCCCCGCGGGGTTGGGAAAGTGGATGCCGAAAACATCCTTTCCAAGCCCCGTCGTACCCGCTCCGGTCAAAATCGAAAGAAACGACGCCGCCCCGGGCAGCGGCGCCAGAAGCTCCATCAGCCCCGAGACCTCCTCGTGCGCGCGTTCCGCGTCGAGCGAGAACAGGAAGGGCTTGGCCAGTTCATAGAGCATGGACCACCGCGCGGCCCGCCACGAAGGTGTGAAGGACGCGGCCCTTCAGGCGGCGTCCGGTGAAAGGTGAATTTCGGCTTTTTGAGACGAACGGAGGCTCCGGCGTCCAGGCCGCGTCTGGATCCACGACGGCGACGTCGGCGTCGGCGCCCGGCGCCAAGGTGCCCTTGGATATCAGGCCCAACAGCGACGCCGGAGCGGAGGACATCCGCTCGACGATTTGCTTCCGGGTCAGCGCCTTCGTGTGATAGAGCGAGGTCAGCGTCGCGGCCAGCGAGGTCTCCAGGCCGATCACGCCGAACGGCGCGGTGTCGAAGCCCGAAGACTTCGCCGCGCAGCCGTGAGGCGCGTGGTCGGTCGCGATCACGTCGATAGTCCCATCCGCCAGACCCTCGAGGAGCGCCATCCGATCGTCTTTCGCGCGCAAGGGCGGATTCATTTTCCAGTCCGCGTCGTAGCCCGGGATCATGTCGTCGGTCAGGCAGAAGTGGTGGGGGCAAGCCTCGGCGGATATCGGCAGGCCGCGCTTCTTGGCCTGGCGCACGGCCTCGACGGACGCGGCGCACGAAAGATGGGCCAGGTGAAGCCGTGCTCCGGTGAGTTCCACCAAAGCGATATCTCTCGCCACCTGAACCGTTTCGGCCGCCCACGGCGCGCCTTTCAATCCCTTGCGCAGGGCGGCGGGGCCTTCATGAGCGCACGCCCCGTTGGAGAGCGTCAAATCCTCGCAGTGGTCGGTGACCAACATTCCGAGGTCGCGCGCGGACTCGAGAGCACGACGAAACAAACCGGCGTTCATGACCGGACGACCGTCGTCGGACAGCGCGGCGGCCCCGGCGTGCCTCAGCTTGGCGAATTCGGTGAGCTTCTCGCCCTTTTGGCCGACCGTGACGGCGCCGGCGAACAAAACATTGACCTTCGCGTCTTGCGCCGCCTTGGCGCGCAGGAACGAGAGCTGGGACGGCGTGTCGGTCACCGGTTCCGTGTTGGCCATGGCCAGCACCGTCGTGATCCCGCCGCGCGCCGCGGCGGCCGTGCCCGTGGCGATGGTCTCGTCGCCTTCGCGGCCGGGCTCGCGCAGATGCACGTGCAGGTCCACCAGTCCCGGGATCACCCATTTGCCGCGGGCGTCCACCCGGGCGGCGTCGGCCAGGCCGGATTTCTTCGCCAGTCCGGCGGCCACGTCGCGGATCTCGCCGTCGGCGATCAGCACGTCGCGCACGGCCTCCAGCTTCCGCGCCGGGTCGATCACCAGCCCGCCGACGATCAGGGTCCGTTCACTCATGAGTCCTCCCCTGGTCGCATAACGAGAGGGCCGCCATGCGCACGTGGACTCCGTTGCCCACCTGCTCCAGGATCAGCGAGCGGGGGCCGTCGGCCACCTCGGACGCGATCTCGACGCCGCGGTTCATGGGTCCGGGATGGAGGACGAAGGCCTCGGGCTTCATCAGAGCCGCGCGCGCCGGAGTGAGCTGATAGGCCAGCGCGTAGTCGCTCAGTGACGGAACGAAGCCCTGCTCCATGCGCTCCAATTGGAGGCGCAGAACGTTGACGGCGTCGGCGCCCTTGAGCGCCTTCTCCACGTCGTGCTCGACCGTCGCGCCCAAGGCCGCGAAGGCGCCGGGGACCAGCGGCGTCGGGCCGCAGAAGACCACCTTGGCGCCGAGCTTGCGCAGCGCGAACAGGTTCGAGCGCGCCACGCGGCTGTGGCGGATGTCGCCCAGGATCACCAGCTTGCGCCCCTTGAAGGAGCCCCAGCGCTCGCGCAAAGTGAGCAGATCCAGCAGCGCCTGCGTCGGGTGCTCGTGCCAGCCGTCGCCCGCGTTGATCACCGAGGCGCTCAGCCGCGGGGCCAGATCCTCCAGCACGCCGGAGCGTTCATGGCGCACGACGAAGTGCGTGACTCCCACGGCCTGCAGGTTCAACATGGTGTCCATCATGGTCTCGCCTTTCGACAGGGACGAGCCCGCGGCGGAGAAGCTGAGGACCTCGGCGCCCAGGCGCAGGGCGGCGGCCTCGAAGGACGAGCGCGTGCGCGTGGAGGCCTCGGAGAACAGGAAGGCGACGGTGCGTCCGGAGAGGGCGTCGGGGCGGGGGGAGCTCTTGAAAGACGCGGCCGCGTCGAGGACCGCCTCGATGTTTGCGGCGCTCAGGCGTTCCAGCCCGAGCAGATCTTTGAGGACCCAGTCTTTCGTCACGCGCGGTTCGGCGAAGCCCGCCGGAACGATTACACTATTTTAGGAAGCGGGCGTCAAAGCCGGCGCTGATCGGGCTACTTCGGTGAGACGCCGTCGAACGACGCGCGCACCGCCGTGGCCGCCGGGATCGGCGGCGCCGGAGCCAGTTTGGCGACGGACACGGGAGGCACCGGCCCCAAGGCTTGTTCGAGCAGGCCCGCGAGGCGCACCCCGGCGCGCTCCAGCCGCTCGTCCACGATGGGCTGCATCCGGCTCTGGTAGTCCGCGCCCAGCGCCTTCGGGTCCTCTGAGTCGTAGTCCGGATAAACCGTGTCCTTCGCGATCTCGAAGCTTTCCAGCGCCGCGGTCGCGGCGTAGTCGCCGGTGAGCCAGGAGCCCACGTCCTTGCCGCGCAGGTCGGCGATCAGGCGCGCGCTGGTCGCGGCGGGATCGTTCGCGTCCGTCGCCTGGATCTGGTGGTCCCAAAGCGCGTGGAGGTTCAGCGGCGTCCCCTCGAAGACGACGCCCTTCAAATTGCCCCCGCGGTCGCTTGCTCCGTTGACGATCTCGTTGGCGCAGTGCAGCGGCTGGTGCACGTCGCCGACGAAGTGGACCAGGAACATGAGCGCCACCTGCTTCTGATTCGCGTCGATGGCCGGCCCCGGGCTCTCCAGCGTCCGCACGGCCGCCCGGATCTGGTCCACCACGCAGGCCCCGTTGGGGCAATATTCCTCCAACGCCGCGGCGTCGGCGGGCGACGCGGTGATCGGAGCGTCCACGAAATGCCACGGCTGGCTTTGCGGTTCGGCGTTCAATTGGAGGCCGGCGCAGTCGAAGCCGCTGCGTCCCCGGATGTCGTCGGCGCAGGGCGCGATCGCGTCCAAGGTGGCGGTCGGACCAAGGATGGCGGCGACGGCCGCCTTCGTCGCGTCGCTGAGCCGGCTTTCCGCGATCAGGGCGACCGTCTTATGGCCGTTCGCGGACCAGGCGCGCGCCGGCCGGGGGGGCAGGCAGACCCCAAGGGCGAGGGCGAGGGAGCATTTCCAGAACGAGCCGGGCCGGGGCCCCATATCGCGTACTATAGCCCCGAATCGTCTTTTCCGCAACCCTCAGGACGGCGACGTCATTTGGCCTTGGGCGGCACCGGACCGGCCTTGCGCACCACGTCCTCGATCTCGTCGCCGATGAGCGTCTCCTTCGCCAGGACGGCCTGGGTCAGGGCCTCGAGCACGTGCCGGTTGCGCGTCAGGCGCTCGGTCACCCGCTTATAGGACGCGAGGAGGATCTTGTTCACTTCCTGCCACGTCTTCTCGGCGACGGCGTCGCCGAACGGCGCTCGGCCCATAGGATCGCGGCGGTCGGGGGCGGTCACGGCCAGTCCCGTGTCCTCGCCCATGCCGAGGGTCTGCACCATCGTCCGGGCGACGTTCGTGGCCATCTCCAGGTCGGAACCGGGGCCCGTGGACCACTCCGCCGGGATATTTTCGGATTTCCCGTAGATCAGCTTCTCGGCGACCAGCCCGCCCAGCGCGTGGTCGATGCGCGCCTCCAGTTCCTCGCGGGTGTACAGATACTTGTCGCCTTCTTCAGAACCCATCTCGGCGAAGCCCAGCGCGCCGGAGCCGTGCGGGACGATGGTGAACTTGTTCACCTTCTGCCGCACGTCCTCGTTCTCGTTGAGCATGTTCGCCAGCACGTGCCCGGCCTCGTGGTAGGCGATCCGCTGCTTGAGCGCGTCGGGCATGGGCAGGCTTCTCTTGGCGCCGATGGTGCCGCGGTCGATGGCCTCGTCCACGTCCTGCATGCCGATCGCGTCGGCGCCGCGGCGGATGGCCTGGAGCGCGGCCTCGTTCATGATGTTCTGGATGTCGGCGCCGGCAAGGCCCGCCGTGCGGCGCGCCAGGTACATCAGGTCCAGCTCAGGCGCCAGGCGCTTGTCCTTGGCGTGGATGGTGGCGATCGCCTCGCGGCCGCCCATGTGCGGCTTGCCCACGTAGATCTTCCGGTCGAAGCGTCCCGGGCGCAGAAGCGCCGGGTCCAGCGTGTCGGCGCGGTTGGTCGCGGCGACGAAGATGATGCCGCCGGAGTTGTCGAAGCCGTCCATCCCGGTCAGCAGGGCGTTGATCGTCTGCTCGCGCTCGTCGTTGGAGCCGGGCATGCCGCCGGCGCCGCGGGCCTTGCCCACCGCGTCGATCTCGTCGATGAAGACGATCGCGGGCTTGTGGTTGGCGGCCTTCGCGATCAGCTCGCGCACGCGCCGCGCGCCCATGCCCACGAACAGCTCCACGAAGTCGGAGCCGGACACCGCGAAGAAGGCGGCGTTCGTCTCGCCGGCCAGCGCGCGGGCCATCAAGGTCTTGCCGGTGCCGGGAGGGCCCTCGAACAGGATGCCCTTCGGCGAGCGCGCGCCCATGCGGGTGAAGCGGGCCGGGTCGCGCAGGTAGTCGAGCGTCTCCTGCACGTCCACCAGGCTCTCGTCGATGCCCTCGATGTCGGAGAAGCGCTGGGTCGGCTTCTCCACGTCGGACTTCGTCGCGGTCGCGGCCGACATCCCGCCGCCGGACGCGCCTCCACCCATGCCGCGCTTGAAGATCTTGCCGAACAGCCAGAAGACGCCCATGAAGATCATCGCGCTCAGGATCATCCCGCCGATCCCCGAGAAGAGTCCGCCTTTCGCGGCGGCCTGCTGGGCGGCGACCTGCTCCTCTTGCGCTTTGGCGATGCGCTCCTCGGATTTCGAGATGTTCTCCAGCAGCTGGTGGTCGGTCGCGGCGGAGAGCGCGGGAGCCGCGGAGACCGACGGAGTCCGGGCTTGGACCGTCTGCGTGACGGCCGCGCGGGGAGCGGGGGGCGGCGTGGGCTTCTGGTTCTGGGAGAACGTCCACAGGCCCCACAGCACCAAGGCCCCGGCCGCGATCGCGATCGCGCCCTTCAAGAGCCGCTTCTGCCAGCCGGGCGCGACGGGAGCATTCGGGTCGTTGTAGGCGTTGATTTCGGAGTTGATGGACTGCGGGCCGGTCGCGAACGGACCGTCGTCCTCGCCCGCCTTCGCGGGGGCGGCGCCGGGGGCGAGGTATTCGTTCTCCGGACCGGGCTCCACGCCGATCGCGCGCAGGGCGGCCGCGGCGGCCAAGCGCACCGAGGGGTTGCGGTCCTGGTACTGCGCCTGGAGGAGTCCTTCGGCGTCGGACGCGGACTTGAACTCCGTCGCCTCGCGGGTCAGGCGGAGGAGCACCGCGCGCTGGACGTACCACACGGAGTCCGAGCCGGCGGCCTTCGCGTTCTGCACGCGGGCGTCGGCGTACGCCGTCAGGATTTTCTGATAGAAGGGGAGGACCTTCGACAGCGGCAGCGCCTCCAACGCGCGCAGGGCGGCGAGGCGGACCTCGCGGCGGGTTTCGGCGCGGCCGGTGATGTACTCGGTCGCGAGCGCGTACGCCTTTTCGGGATCGGACTTCGTCAGCTTCTCCAGTTCGGCGACCTTGCGCGTCGCGGCCGCGAACGGCTCGCGCGCGGCGGGGGCGGGCGACACCGCCTTCATCAGGCGCGCGGCCGCGGCCTTGTAGCGCGGACCGGATTCGGGCGCGGGCGGGCCGGAGAGCACGGCGAGTTCCTTCACGCCCTTGGCGTTCGCCAGGGCCAGCACGTTCCCGGCGGGGACGGTTCCGGTCACGCTCCTCTGGGTGATGGCGACTTTCGGCGAGCCTTCGGGCTTGAAGCCGAAATACTGGTCCAGCCGCCGCAAAGTCGAGGCCAGGTCGGTCACGGACATGGCGCCGTCGAAGGCCAAGGTCACGCGGGCGCGTCCGGGAGCGGGAGCGGGCTGCTCGAAATCGGGGCCGTCGGCGGCGGCCGGCAGCGCGCTCATCGCGTAGCGCACGCCCGACATGGCGCCGTCGAACATGCGCCCGAGCCGGGTGGGCTGTTCGGCGACAGGAGCCGGAGCGGCCGCGGCGCGAGCCGAACCGAGGGCCGACGGGCGGCGCGAATCGGACGCAGCCGCGGCCGCCGCCATTGAGACGGCGGCGGGAACCGGCGCGGCGCCGGCGGCCAGCGGCGCGGCGGCGGACGCGGCCAAGGGGGCGAAGGCGGCCGGCGCCGCGGCCGCGTTCAGAACCGGGAAAGCCGCAGCGCCCAGGGAGGCTCCGACGACGGCGGGGAGCGACGCGGCGGGGGGAAGCGCGCGGATGATCGTCGCGGCGGCGGCGTGCGCCGCCAATCCGGGCGCGGTCCACAATACGGCGGCGGCGAGAATGGTGGAAAGGGCGCGCGCGGCGATCGAGGGTTTTCGCATAAGGGCGATGTTAGAAAAGAGGCCCCAGATCGCGACCGGGACTTCCGGTCCCGGAACGCCGCGGCAATGGGCCCCGACGGTCCTAGGACTGTCGGGACCTTCGGGCCAGAGCGTCGAGACGTTCGTCGGCGCGGCGCCACTCGTCGGCGGCGGAGGCGCCGACGACGGTGTAATGGCCCATCTTCCGTCCGCGCCGGGCCGACGATTTGCCGTACAGGTGGAGCTCCGCGCCCGGGACGCCGTCCAGGACCGTCCAGTCCGGGACGCCGTTTTCCCACAGGTCTCCCAGCAGGTTGACCATGACCGCCGGCCCTTTCAAATCCGTCGCGCCGAACGGCAGTCCGCACACCGCGCGGACATGCTGCTCGAATTGGGAGGTCGCGCAGCCGCCCAAGGTGTAATGGCCGCTGTTGTGCACGCGGGGGGCGATCTCGTTGACCAGCAAATCCCCGTTCTCCAAGAGGAACATCTCGACGGCCATGACGCCGACGTGGCCCAGCGCTTCGGCGATCGCGCGCGCCAGTTCCTCCGCGCGGCGGGCGACGTTCTCGGGAATCTGGGCGGGCGCGCGGGTCGCGTGGAGGATGCCGTCTCGGTGGAGGTTTTCGGCCACGGGATAGACCGACACTCCGCCGTCCCGGCCGCGGGCCAGAATCACGGAGATCTCCTTGCGGAACGGGACGATTTTTTCCCAAACGCACGGCGCCGCGAAAAGCTCCCGGGCCGCCGCCGCCTCGGCCGCGGACTTGAGCCGGGCCTGGCCCTTGCCGTCGTAGCCGTGGGTCCGGCGCTTCACGATGACCGGATAATAAGAAAAATCGTCCGCCGAGCCGGCCTCGCCGTGCTCGGTCTGAGGAAAGCCGTGCTGCGCCAGGAAACGCCGCTGGGTGAGGCGGTCGCGGATGACGTCCAGCACCGGCGGCGCGGGATACAGCGGCTTCAACCGGGCCACGGCGTCCAGCACCGGAGCCGGAATCAGCTCCCACTCCAAGGTCACGACGTCGCTGGCCTCGGCCAAGCGGCGGCCGGAGGCCGGATCGTCGACCGCCCCCACGACGGGCGCGTCGACCGCCTGGAGCGCCGGGGCGTCCGCGGCGGAGTCCAGCGCCGCCGTCCGGTAGCCGAGCGTCCTGGCGGCCTCGGCGATCAAGCGGCCCAGCTGTCCCCCGCCCAGGATCCCGAGCGTCTTCCCGGTAGGCAGCGGCGTCACCGCGGCCGCCGTCCCTTCAGGACCTTCGCGGTCTGCAGCGCGCGGAACGTCCGCACGCGGCGCGCCAGCGCGGGATCCGACAGCGCCAGGATCTGGGCGGCGAGGTGTCCGGCGTTGGCCGCGCCCGCCTCGCCGATGGCGAGCGTGCCCACGGCGATCCCGCGCGGCATCTGCGCGATGGAGAGGAGAGAGTCCAGGCCCTTGAGCGCCTTCGAGGCCACCGGCACGCCCAGCACGGGCAGGCACGTCTTCGCCGCCGTCATGCCGGGCAGGTGCGCCGCGCCGCCGGCGCCGGCGATGATCACCTTGAGGCCGCGCGCCTCGGCCGCGGCGGCGTACTTCATCAGCTTGTCGGGCGTGCGGTGGGCGGAGACCACCTCGGCCTCGTGGGCGATCCCGTAGCCGTCCAGCACCTCGGCCGCGGCCTTCATCGTCTCCCAGTCGGAGCCGGAGCCCATGATGATTCCGACGAGCGGCTTTTTTGCGCGCTTCATGCGATGACTCTCCCCAGCGCCTTCGCGGCGATGTCCCGTCGGTACAGCAGGCCCGGCGCGTTCAGGCGCCGCACGGCGGCGTACGCGCGCTCGCGCGCGACCGCCAGGTCGGAGCCGCAGCCCACCACGGTCAGCACGCGCCCGCCCGTCGCCTCCCAGCCCGACGCCGTCTTCTTCGTGCCGGCGTGGAAGATCAAGGTATCGGGGAGCGCGTCGGCCCCGTTAAGATCCACGGCCTCGCCCAGCCGGGGCGCCGCCGGGTAGCCGGGGCTGGCCATGGTGATCCCGACGCAGGCGCCCGCGCGCACGGGCAGGACGCGGTGGGCCATGGTCCCGGCCGCGCAATCCGCCGCGAGCATCAGCAGGTCGGCGTCGAGGAGGGGCAGCACGGCCTGCGTCTCCGGGTCGCCGAACCGGCAGTTGTACTCCAGCACCTTCGGCCCGTCCTTCGTCAGCATCACGCCCGCGTACAGCGCGCCGCGGTAGTCGAAGCCGCTTTTCACCAGGCCGTCCATCGTCCGGTCGAGGACCTCGGTCTTGATCCGCTCCCAGGTCGCGCCGTCGAGGGGCAAAGGAGACAGCGCGCCCATGCCGCCCGTGTTCGGGCCCGAGTCGCCCTCGCCCAGCCGCTTGTGGTCCTGGCTCAGAGGCAGGACGGCCCAGCCGCGACCGTCCACCAGGCCCATCACCGTCACTTCCGGGCCCTCGAGGCGCTCCTCGATCACCAAGGTCCGCCCGGCCGTGGTGGAGGCCAGTTCATCCACCGCAGCCTCGGCTTCCGCCGGGGAATGGCAGACGATGACGCCCTTGCCGGCGGCCAGGCCGTCGGCCTTCACCGCGCAGTGGCCGCCGAAGCCGCGCGCGGCCTCCTTGGCCTCGCGCGCGTTCACGCAGCCGCGGGCGCGGGCGGTCGGCACGCCGTGCAGGCCCATGAACTCCTTGGCGAAGGCCTTCGAGGTTTCCAGGCGCGCCGCGTCCCGCGAGGGCCCGAAGACCAAGGCGCCGGCGGCGCGCGCGGCGTCGGAGGAGCCGGACAGGAGCGGCGCTTCCGGGCCGACGAAGACCAGCTCCACCCGGTTCGCGGTCACGAAGCCCGCGACCGCCGCCGGATCCAGCGGGTCCAGCGGGACGCGCTCGGCCAGCGACGCGATGGCGTCGGAACCCGGCGCCGCCCAAAGCCGGGTCAGCAGGGGGCTTTGGCGCAGCTTCCAGGCGATCGCGTGCTCGCGCCCGCCGCCGCCGAGAAGGAGGACCTTCACGGCCTTCGTTTGGCGGAGCGGACCTTGCGCTTCACCGACGCCTTGCGGACGGGCCGCTTGCGGCGCGGGTTGGCCTTCAGGCGTTCGCGGCGCAGGGCCTGGGTCAGCGCGCGGAAGGCGATGGCCTCGTCGTCCGAGACGCGCGTGAACGACTCGCCCAGCTTGAAGCGGACGATGGCGCCGGTCTTGTCCACCAGGTCGATCTTGTCGCCCTCGACGCCGACGACGACGCCGAGCTCGGAGCTGAGAAGGTTGCGCAGCACGTCGAACACGCGGACGTTGGCCAGCTCGATGGGGTTGGACATGTCGCGGAGGATTTTAGCAAACTTCCCCGTGATCGACCGTCCCGTCGCGCTGGCGCTGGCCGCCCTGGGTCTTTGGAGCACCTTCGCCGCGCTGGCCATCCGTCTGCGCGGCGTCCCGCCCTTCCTGCTTCTCGGCTGCGCGCTGACCTTGGGCGCCGCGGTCGGAATCCGGGGCCTGACCTTCCGGGGGCTGCGCCCCGGCGTCCTTCTGCTGGGCGTGTACGGGCTGTTCGCCTATCATCTCTGCATGCTCCTGGCGCTCCGGCTGGCGCCGCCCGTCGAGGCCAACCTCCTCAATTATCTGTGGCCGCTGCTCATCGTCGTGTTGAGCCCGTTGATCGTTCCGGGTACGCCGTTGACAGCGCGCCACGTCGCGGGCGCCGCGCTGGGCTTTACCGGCGCCGCCCTGATCATCTTGACCGGCGGCCGGACCGGATTTTCGGCGGGGGCGCTCCCCGGCTACGCGCTCGCGACGGCCGCGGCCGTCGTCTGGTCCACGTATTCGCTGATGACCAAGCGCTTCGGGGGATTTTCGACTTCGGCGGTCTCCGTTTTTTGCCTGGTCTCCGGCGCCCTGGCTCTCCTGTGCCACGCGTTGTTCGAACCGCGCTATTTATTGTCGCGCGCGGAGGCGCCGTCTCTTCTGCTGATCGGGCTGGGACCCATGGGCGCTGCGTTCTATCTTTGGGACCGCGCCATGAAAGACGGCGACCCGCGCGTGATCGGGACGTTGGCGTACCTGACGCCGTTGATTTCCACGGCGTTGATCGCCGCCCTCGGCCTGGGCCGGCTGAGCGCCGCCTCGGCCGCGGCGGGCGCCCTGATCGTCGCCGGCGCCGCGCTCGGAGCGCGCTGAGCTATTCCGCGGCGTCCACGACGCGAAGGACCTCGTCCAAGGTGGTCCGTCCGGCCGCGGCCTTGCGCAGGCCGTCGAGCAGCAGCGGTTCCATGCCGCCCTTCGCGGCGGCGGCCCGGAGCTGGTCGATGTCGCCTTTCGCCAGAATGACCTCGCGCAGCGGCGGCGCGACGACCACGGCCTCGAAGATCAGCAGACGCCCCTGATAGCCGGTGCCGCGGCAGGCCGGACAGCCCGCGCCCTTCTTCAAGCTCCGCGCCAGACTCGAGGGCGGCGAGATTCCGGCCTTTTTCGCGCGCACCTCCACCTCGGCCAATTGTTCGGCGGTCGGGGTGTGCTCTTCGACGCAGCCCGTGCAGACCGCGCGGGCCAAGCGCTGGGCGGTGACGGCCGTCAGCGCGGAAGCCACCAGGAACGGCTCCAGCCCCATGTCGATCAGCCGGCCCACCGCGCCCAACGCGCTCACGGTGTGCAAAGTCGTCAACAGCAGGTGGCCCGTCATGGACGCGCTGAGCGCGATGTCGGCGGTCTCGGTGTCGCGAATCTCGCCGACCATGATCACGTTCGGGTCCTGACGCAGGATCGCGCGCAGGCCCTCCGCGAAGCCGAAGCCCTGTTTGGGCTGGATCATTCCCTGCGTGACCCCGGCGAGCTTGCGCTCGATGGGGTCCTCCAAAGTGACGATGTTGCGCGTCGCGTCGTTGAGCGCGTGCAGGGCGGCGTACATCGTGTTCGACTTGCCGCTGCCCGTCGGGCCGGTCACGATGATCAGGCCCTGGGGCCGGGCAAGAACGGAGCGGAACAATTCCGCCGAGCGCGGCTCCAGTCCCAGATCGTCCAACGTCACGGTTTTCGTCGCGCGCGGGATCACGCGCAGGACGGCTTTGTCGCCGTAGGGCGTCGGGAAGGTGGACAGACGAAGGTCCGCTTCGCGGCCGTCCAACTTGACCGAGACGCGGCCGTCCTCGGGCTTGCCGCCGGAGAGCTTCTCCGGATCCAGGCTGCACTGCACGCGCACGTTGGAGACCACGCGCAGGTTGAGGTCGTTGGGCACCTGCAGGACCTCCTCCAGGATGCCGTCGATGCGGTAGCGGACCCGCAGATAAGTCTCCTGCGGCTCCAAGTGGATGTCGGAGGCGCGCATGCGCAGGGCCTCCAGCAGGATGGTCTGGACCACGTCGCCGATGAGCTTCTCCGCGCTGGGCGGGGGCTTGGCCGGGCCGCCGCCGAAGAAGCCGGACTTCGGGACCTCCTTGGCCGCGGCGATCAGCTTGTTGAACGCCGGCTGGAGCTGGAGATTGGCGACCACGGCGCTCCGCGCCGCGGTCTCGGCGCGCGTCGCGGCGGCGATCTCCGTTTTCGCCGCGGCGTCGGCCTTGGCGACGGCCTCGGTCCGGGCGGCGATCGCGGCCTCGGCTTGACGGGCGGCCTCGGCGGCGGCCGCGGCTTTCTTCGCGACGGCCAGAGCCGCGTCTTCCTTCAGCGCTCCGGATTCGGGCGCGAGCAGGTCGGCGTAGATTTGTCCGGGCGGCGGCGCGCCCACATCGGGGGGCGCGGCGTCGCCGCGGCCGGGAAGATTGACCTCGATGGTCGGCGTGGACGGAGCCGCCGGGGCGACCTTGGGCTTCAGGGCTTCGATCAGATAGCGAAGGACGCCGGGCCGCGCGACTTTCTCGATCTTCGCCCAGGTGGCGAACAGGCTGGAGTTCCGGTAGAGCGAGAGCGCGGGCGCGGCGCGCAGCTCCTTGAGGCCTTCGCGCACCGGCCCTTGGCCGACGGCGATGACCGCCGGCTGAGCCCCTCCCTGCCAGGCGACGTACACGCCTTCCAGCTCGTTGAAGTGCGGATCGTCGAGATTGACGGCGAAAAAATCGGCCCAGGCGCCGCCTTGGACCTGGTTCCAGTGAATGCGAAGCGAGGGCATAGGGCTAACTGTAGCCCGTCCACCGAAAATTGGCAAGACCCCGGCGACGGCCCCCCGATCAGGGCCAGCAGGCGGCGCGAATCGCCGTCAAGCCCGGTCGAAGCACGGGCCATTGAGCGTGGATGCGTGCGGCCAGCAGTCCGCCGTCCACGACGGAGAGGGCCAGCATCAGCCCGAACGTCATGTCGGCGATCAGCCGGTGGTCCTTCTTTTCGATTCGCCGCCGGCCGACGGCCAGATAGAACGCCGTCGTGACCGCCGCCGGGACCGCGGCGGTATAGACGACCAGCTCCGCGGACGTCAACGACGCGCGCAACGTGCCCTGGCAGGCGGCGCGGGTGAGGGCGGGGAACGCGCGGGCGAGAGGCCCGGCGAGCGCGTTCAGCAGCAGCCAGAGAGGAACCGGCTGGAACGGGAAGCGGCGCAGGAACAAGGGCCAGTCGAACGGCTCGCTTTTGCGCGACGAGAAGGCCCGGGGCGACGGCACGTCACTTCACCGCTTCGGCGACCTGGTAGTCGGGGATCGGCGTCGGGTAGCGCCGGGTGAAGCAGGCCGTGCACCAGCCGGACTCGTCTCCCTTGCCGACGGCGCGGAGCATGCCCTGCAGGCTCAGGTGATGCAAGGTGTCGACGCCCAGGAATTTTCGGATCTCGTCCTGGGAGTGGACGTTGGCGATGAGCTCGGCCGTGCGCGGCGTGTCGATGCCGTAGTAGCAGGGAGAGACGATCGGCGGGCTGGTGATCCCCATATGGATCTCCCGGGCCCCCGCCTCGCGCAGGCTCTTGCAGATCTTCTTGGACGTGGTCCCGCGCACGATGGAGTCGTCGATGAGCAGGACGCGCTTGCCGCGCAGCGCCTCGGGCACGGGGGCGAGCTTGAGCATCGCGGCCTTCTCCCGCAGCTCCTGCGTGGGCTTGATGAAGGTGCGGCTGACGTAATGCGAACGCACCAGGCCCATTTCGAACGGGATGCCGGACACCTCGGAGAAGCCCAGGGCCGCGGACACGCCGGAGTCCGGAACGGGGACGACGACGTCGGCCTTCACGCCCGCCATCTCGCGCGCCAGGGCCCGGCCCAGGTCGCGCCGCGCCGCCTGCACGCCGCGTCCGAAGATCATCGAATCGGGGCGCGCGAAATACACCTGCTCGAACACGCAGCGCGCCGGCGCGGGCGCGGGCGTGAACGGCTTCAGCGCCGTGAGCTTTCCTTCCTCGACGATGACCATCTCGCCCGGCTCCAGTTCCCGCACGACCTCGGCGCCCACCAGGTTGAGGCCCGACGTCTCGGACGCGAACACGTGGGTCGCGCCGAGGCGGCCCAGGATCAGCGGCCGGAAGCCGTACGGGTCCCGGACGGCGACGATTTTCTCGGGCGTCAGCAGCAGGAGCGAGTAGGCGCCTTCGACCTGGCGCAGGCTGGCGATCAAAGCGTCCTCGATGGGGCCGTCCTGGCGCGCCAGCAGGTGGACGATGACCTCGGAGTCCGTGGACGACTGGAAGATGGCGCCGCGCCCTTCCAGCTTGGCCTTGAGCTGGTTGGCGTTCGTCAGGTTGCCGTTGTGGGCGATGGCGACGGGGCCGTGGACGGTCTTATAGACCAGGGGCTGGGCGTTCTTGAGGTGGCTGGCGCCGGTGGTGGCATAGCGCACGTGTCCGATCGCCGTGCGGCCCTCGAGCGCGGTCGTGCCCTCGGCGAACACCTCCGACACGAGTCCCATGCCGATGCGCGTGTTGAACGCGCCGTTCCGGCCGACGGTCACGATGCCCGCCGACTCCTGGCCGCGATGCTGCAGGGCGAACAGCCCCAATTGGGTCAGTTCGGCGGCGTCCGGACGTCCCGCGACGGCGAAGATTCCGCACATGCCGAAAGTATAACTCTCTTTCGTGGTGTTTTTCGTGCCGCGCCGTCCCGTCGCCGACGCGCGGACTATTTCGACGTTCGCAATATATGTCTAAAAAAATAGACATAATGGAGAAAGGGCAAGGACCGTCGGAGCGAGGACGAATCCGCGGATCTACGGCCGGGATTTCATCGCGGCGATGGCCTTGCGCACCATCTCAAGGGTTTGGCGCGCGTTCGCGAGGTCGCCCTCGCGCGCGGCGTCGGCGCCGGCGACCACGCCGCGCTTCTCGGGGTTCCAGGAGGACGGCTGTGCCGCCTTCTGGGCGGCCGCGACCATCCGTTCCGCGTACGGAAGCGCCGCGAGCGGCTTGTCTTCGGCCAGTTTCCGCTCGATCATGAGCTGAAGCAGGTATTGGCTTTCGGGGGAAAGTTCCAGTCCGCGCTCGAGAGTCGCGTCGGCTCCGGCCGGGTCGCCGAGCGCGAGGCGGAGCTTGGCCGCGGCGTCGTAGGCCTCCGAGATAGGCCCCTCGACGGCCTGCCCCGACGCCTTGACGATCAACTTCTCGTTGGGAACGGACGCGGCGTCGAGGTCCTCGGCGCGGAACAGGCTGCCGATCGCGTTCTTCGGCTTCTTAAGGTCGATCCATTGCTGGGCGCTGCGGCGGTAGGCGTCGAGTCGCTGCCAGTCGTCGGAGCGGCGGATCGACGAAGTGAAGCGCTCGGCGAGGGCGGCGGCCTCATTTTCGTGTCCCGCGTCCCGCTCGGCCTCGAAGAGCGCCGCGAGGGCCGTCAGGTCGTCCGGGTCCTCGGCCAGCGCGCGTCTCGCCTGAGACGGCGCGGGGCTTGAAACGGGGGAGGCCGCGGCGACGGGCGGGAGGGCCTCGGTGGGGCTGAGCCGGCGCACGCGGAGCATTTCCCTCAGCGTGTCCGAGTCGTCGAGATCCAGGGAAAGGGCTTTCCCCAGCGCGGCCATCGCGCCGGCGTAGTCCTTCGCGTCGGCGAGGGCGCGCGCGCAGACCCGTTCGGCCGACGAGCGGCGCCAGGCCGGCTGGGAGTCGGCGGCGACGCACGCGGCTTTCGCGAGCTTCACGGCCGTTCCGGGCTCCGCGCGGCGCGCGGCCGACGCCAGGGCGAGCGCGGCGACGTCGTCGGGGGAGAGTTCCAGGGCGCGGTCGAGGTCCTTTCGCGCCCCGTCGCGGTCGCCGAGATCCAGGCGGATCTGGGCGGCAAGTCGGTAAGCCGCCGTCCGGCGCCGCGTCGGGCCCGCGGCTTTGGCCGCGGCCTCGGCCCGCGCCAGGGCTTGTTCCGGGCGGTCGCGCGTCGCCTCGGCCAGCAGGTAGGAGGCCTCGGGATCGCCGGGACGGGCCTTCAGCGCCTGCGACAGCGCCGTTTCGGCTCCCGCGTAATCGCCGATCTCCGCGCAGGAGCGGGCCTCCTGGATCAGCGCGTCGGCGCGCTCGCCGCCGGCCAGGCCGGGGAGGGAGGCCCATTGACGGGCCAGGCGCAGAGCGCGCCACGGATTGGCGCCGTTGAGCTCGGACGCCACGCGCGCCCTCAGGGCGGCGGCCGAGTCGTCAGGCGCGGCCGCCGCGGCCAGGGTGGAGCAGAGGAGGAGGAGGAGGACGAGTCCCGCGCGAACGGTCAGTTGGCTCCCCCGGATTTCACGCGCTCGACGCGCGCGATGGCCTCGGGAATCAAGGGGCTGACGGCGGCGTCCTTCGTGTCCTTGATCTTCTGCACGAGATCGCGGCCGAGGACCTTGTCGATCTGGGCGTAGGCGGGCACGAGCGCTTGGGCAAAACGGTCGCGGTTGGCCGCCGTGAGGTAGACGGCGCGAACGCCCTTGCTGGTCATCTCGCGGCGCGCGTCCTCGTTGAGCTCGATGGTGCGGGCGCGCTCGATGCGTCCCGCCTCCACCGAGGCGCGGGAGATCAGGTCGCGGTAGGCCTTCGGCAAGCCCTCGAAGTACTTCTTGTTGATGTAGGTCACGCTGACCAGGTACGAGGAATTCGGGAGGCTGAAGTAGTTGAAGGTCGTGTCGAGCGACTCGCGCTCCAGGTTGCGCCACGTGATGACGACTCCGTCCAGCTCGCCGCCGCGCGCCATCTTGTCGATGGAGTCGATCCTGTGGGCGAGGGGGACCGGGGTCGCGCCCAGCGTCTTAAGCCAGGCCTCATCGACCGCGTCGCCGTAGCAGCCGATCTTGAGACCCTTGAGGTCCTCGGGGGAGCGCAGTTCGCGGTTCGTCGTCGCCACGCCGTTGGCTCCGCCGCTGTAGGTGAAGGACAGGCCCTCGATGCCGCGGGTGCGGAGGTCGGCGAGGAGCTCGGAACCCACCGGGCCCTCGAAGACCCCTTCCATGTGCCGGTAGTCGCGGAAGAGATAGGGGGACTCGAAGGCGTGGTAGCGCGGATCCACCGAGCCCATGACGTCGACGAAAGAATGGCCCATCTCGACCTCGCCGCTGGCGACCTTGGCCGCGACGTCGGACGGCTGGCCGGGGCGCGCGTCGTCCGTCGCCTGCAGGACGATGTCCACCGTGACGTCTCCCTTGGTGCCGGCCTCGACGGTCTTCTTGAAATCCTTCGCGGCCTCCTCGAAGTAGTCGAGGTTTTGGTGGCCGAGATACCAATGGATCTTGTACGTCGCCGCCCGGGCCGGCGCGGCCAACGAGATCAGAACGGCTGAAAGGACAAGGATCTCTTGGGATCGGCGGTTCATATGATTTCCCCTGTATATGTCGTGATTCTCGAGCTAGGATAGCTCCAATTTCTGGACCTGTCAAGGTGGATTGCGCTGTGTGACGCCCGGCTCCGCGCAGCGCTTGACGCTCGCCCGTGCTTTATATAGATTGGCGGGGTGAGTGTGTCGTGGGCGCGGGCGGTGGCCGTTCTCGTTTTGTCGGGCGCGCCCGCAGCGGCCGTGGAGCAACCGTCGCCGGTGGAGCGGATCGACGCCGCGCTCGCGGATGTGAATCGCCTTCAGGCGGCCTTCGGACGCTGCGCCGAGACTCGCGCCGAGTTGGCGGCCGGCGGCCCCGCGTTCGTCCCCCGGTTGGACGCCGACATCGTCATGCACGACCTCGGAATGCGGGATCTTCTCGCCGCGGAGTTGATCGTCGGTCAGACGTGCCGCGCGCTCGTCTCGGGCCGTTCCGAGCCGTGCGACTCGCTGGCGGATCTGCCCGGACGTCCCGAGTCCGGACAGCGTATTTGCAGCCGTCTTTTCCGCATGGGGCAGTTCTCCGCGGCCTTGCTGGCCCGGGACAAAACCGCTCCGGCGGCGTGCGCGCGCTGGTGCGAACTCGCCCCGAAACTGCCGCCCCCCGACGTCATCGCGCAGGTCTGCGACGCCCTGGTGACCCGGGGAGACTACCCGCTCGCCTGCGACAACATCGCGAGCTGGACCCATCCCGGCCCCGGCTACGTCAACAAGGAATGCGCGTGGGAGATGAAGTCCCTGCTCGGCCTCGGCAGCGAGGATTTTTGCCGCACCTCGTATCGGTCCGGGAACACCCAGACTCCGGGCGCCGAGATCTGCGTGGCGACGGGCCTGTACCGCGCGGCGAAGGCCGGGGGCTCGCCCGAGAAGTGCCGCGCCAACCCGTTGTGCCGCGCGCTGTTGGACCCGGAACCCGCGACCTGCCGTCCGCTGGAGGAAGCGCTCGAAAAGAAGGCCGGTGGACTCTTCGGCGGCCAGGCGCTCCCGGTCCGTCTCGCCCGCCTGAATAAGGACTGTCTTGCGATCAGCGCCCATGCCGCTCGCGAGATCGAGGTGGTGCGCGGCCTGTTGAAAGGAACGCGCGGCGAGGTCTTGGCCGACCTGGAGGCGAAGCAGAAAGCCGCCGAGCGGGCCGGCGCGTCCCGGTAAGCTCCCGGCGTCTATTGACGCGCCAGGCGCGTGTCGGGGACGGCCTGGATTTCCTTGACAGAGGCCGCGAGCTCGGGGAACTCCCTCAGGAATTTCTTGGCCACCTGGGCGAGCTTGGCCCTCTCCGAGTCGGGAAGCGTCACGATCTTCGCCCCGCCGGACTGCAGGGTCTTGATGTTGTTGGCCTCGAGGTCCACCGAAAGTTTCCGCTCCCACGCCGAGAGATTCTTGATCTCCCGTTCCAGCATGAGCCGCTGGGCCTCGGGGAGACTCTTCAAGAACTTCACGTTGGCGACGATCGCCGTGACGTACATGCGGTGCCGGGTGAGGTTGATGTAGGACAAGCGCTTGAGGAACTCGGGGTGGTCCTTGCCGACGATGGCGAGCCGGTTGACCTCGGTTTCCTCGAGGTCGAGCTTCCCCTGGAGGATCCCTTCGATCGGCCGCTCCCGATTCTCCGGCCCCAGGTCAACGAGGTTGGCCCCCAACTCGCCCAGGAATCGCGCCGGCCCGGCGTTGCGGCGCACCCGGGCGCCCTTGAGATCCGACAGACGGCGGACGGCGCGACTGCCCACCAAGATGCGGTAGCCGCCGCTGTACGCGAAGGCCAGTCCTTCGAGGCGGCCCTGGGAGTCGGTGGCCACGCCGTTCAGGAGCTTCTTGCCGACCGGACCCTCGAAGACGACCTCCGCGTGGTCGTAGTTGCGGAACAGCATGGGAGCCTGGAAAACGGGGACCCCGGCGCGCGAGGCGTCCAGTTGGCTCATGTCGGCGGCGCCCTCGATCACCTTCTGGTAGGCGTCATCGTCCAGGGACGTGTCCGAGGCCTGGCTCGGAAGGTACTCGACCTTGAGCGCTCCCTCCGATTTCTTGGCCACATCCGCGGCGAATCGATCGAGCAGGCCCGTGAAGAAGGAGTTGCCTCGGTCATGCGCCACGATCCACTTGATGACCCTCGGCTTGGGCGCGGCCTTGGACGGGGCGGCGAGACACGCCGGCGCGAGGAGGGAGAGGGAGACGCACGCCTGCAGGAACGCATTTGCCGACAAAAAGCGGGAGCCGGCCGCCGTTCGGGTGGTCATCTCGCTAGTATAGTCCTCGCCCCCCGCGGTGTCAATACGGGATGACGAGGGCTAGTCCTGGAGGAAGTCGTGGCCGTGGCCGCCGAGGGTGATCGTCATCCCCGTGGCGCCGGCGCGGCCGCCGTGGTAGGCGTCCTGCTTCCATTCGCCGTTGAGGCGCCAGGCGATGCGGCCGGCGTCCGACGCGGCGTCGTAGCTGACCTGGCCGTCGTTGACGCTGTCCGTCGGAGGGCCCATGCGGCCGTTGTCGGCGTCCCAGAGTCGGCCCGCGAAGCCCAGTGAGTCCTTGCCCGTGACCGCGTCGCGCTTCAGGGTGAAGCGGCCGTCGATATAGCCCGTTTTCATCTGGAGCACGACCTGCCACGGCGTGTTCTCGATCACGCGGTAGGTGCCGTCGCCCGAGCCGAAGATTCCGGGGCCTTTGACCCGGCCCGTTTTGCCCGCCGGTCCGAGTCCCTGGAATCCGCGGTTGATCGGCGTCGCCTGCGCCGTCGCGTCGGGCGCCGTCAGCGCGAACGCGCGCGGCAGCGGGGAAGGAAGGCGATCGGCCCGGCCGCCGCCCCAGAGCCCCGCGGTCAGCGCGCGCGCGAAGGCATCCGCTTCGGCGGAGGCCGCCGCCGGAGGCCGCGCCGCGGCCTTGGATTGGGCGGCGACGTTTCGCATGCCCCGCATCACGGTTCCGATTTCCTCCGGCATCATGAAATCCTGGGCGGGCGCGGCGGCGGCGAGCGCGAGAAGGAGGGGAGCGAGGATCATGCGAAGAGAATAAGCATTCGGGCCCAGCGGGGCATGAGTCTTCGGGGCCCATGGGACGTGGGCCTAAAGACCTAGAAACGGCCCCCCTTGACTCCCGTCGCGAGGGGGCGCTACACTCGGGTCATGCGGGCTTTGTGCTTTTTCCTCATCACGGCCTCGTCCGCGCGGGCCGGCGCCGCTCCGGCGCCCGAGAACCTGTCCCGTCTGCCCGTCGAGCGACAGCGCGCGCTGTGCCTGAGCGAGATCACGCCCGAGGGGATGATCACCCACCAGTTCGGCGACGAATCGCGCGAGGGCCTTTACGATTTCGCGACTTGCTCGGAGCTGGTGGCCAAGAGCCCTTCGCTGTGCGCCTATTTCCCCGGCGGGCCGTCCGCGGGGGCCGCGCCCGCGTTGAACTTGAAGCGCTACAAGGTGGTCGGCGGGGCGATCGCCGACCAGCGCGTGTTCGAGTACTCGGTATGCGACTCGCGCTCGGCCGGGTACCTGCTCCTCGCGGGGCTGGTCGCTGGCGAGCCCCGTGATTCCCTGTTGCCTTTCGCGCGCCGCATGCTTAACGTGGAGCCTTCGGTCAAGGCGGAGGACCTGGTGGACGCCTCCTCCGAGGTATACCACTCCCGCGCCCTGCGCCCCGGCAAGCTGCCGGGGCTGGTGCGGCGCGGGTTCTTCAACTACCTCCTCGGCGGCGTCGCCTGCGCCGGGATCGAATCCCCGGGCCTGCGGCGGGAATGCGAATGGAAGGGCGCGGCGGTGGACGCGCTGCGCGCGCGCGACCGGTCGCTGTGCCGGTCTCGCGACCTGATGTGCCTGGCTCTGTTCGACGGGGAGAAGGCCTGCCGCGCCGTCGGCCGCCAGGCCGTGCGCATCTTCTGCACGAAAGAGTTCCCGTTGCTGAAACCCAGCGACGCGCAATGGAACGTGATGAGGTCCAAGCTGTGAGCGTCCTCCGGACTGTGCTACCATGACTTCGTCGGATAAGGAGATATCCATGGACCGAACGTGCCGTCGGGCCGCGATTGCCGCGCTCTGCGTTCCTCTGATCCTGGCCTCGGCCGCGTCGGCCGCTCCCGCTCCCGCGCCGGCGGTGTCCGCGCTGGTGCCGGTGACCGCCGAACAGCTCAAGAGCGTGGATGGCCAGATCGCGGCCGCCGAGTCGATCGTCGTCGGCGTGGAGAATTTGTCGAAAGGCGGCGCCGACGGCTCCTTCTGCCCGGACGGCGTCTCGGCCGCGACGATCTCCCGCGACATGAAGATCCCCGGCCTCAAGGGGGCGGGCGGCATATTGGCCGCCGCCGTCGGCAACGACAGCAAGGACTATGACACGAGCAATTGGGAGCGCTACTACATCTGTCGGGCCGTCGCGACGCGGAGCCCCGACGTGTGCCGCATGGAAGCCTCCAATGAACCTCCGAATATGGTCACGCACGCCCATCCGGAGCAGACCGCGCAGGACCGGTGCATGAGCTGGCCGCCCGCGCTGACGATGTACCGCGATCTGGTCACGAAGAACCCGGCGTTCATCGCGGAATGCGAGACCGTGCACGCGTCCGAGCGCCAGCGCGGGGGCAAGTTTGAAACCCCCGCCGCGCGGCGGCGCTTCTGCCGGGCGATGTTCGCCTATGATGGAAACCCGGAACCCGTCGTCGCGGCGGCGCCCGCGGGCGCCGCGCGCGCGGAGATCCTGCACATGATCAGCGTGGCCTTCGGCGACCCGAAGCTGTGTCCCACCTTGGGGTACAAGACGGACCAGGACCTATGCCGGGAGTACGCGAGCTTCGTCGTCGCGCGCTCGTCGGGCAAGGAGTCGGACTGCTACGGCGGCCTGTGCCGCGTCCTGCTGGGCAAGCCGGTCTCCGCGTGCGAAGACTATATGCGCGACATCCGGCGCAAGGCCTGCAAGGCCGTGTACGCGCCGCGCTACGCCGATGAGCAAGCGCGGAAGTTCGACGCGGTCCTGCGCCAGGTCTCCGGCGCGCTCAAGAACGCCACCGGCGACGCCGCGACCTTGGCGGGCATCAACGAGCGCCTCGACAAGATCTACGCTCTGAAAGATCGACTCATCGCCGCCGGCGAGAAGATCATGCCGAAAAAGATGAAATGAGCTCTCCCGTCAAATAACGGCGGGGCACGCCGCCGGCCTCAGCGGGCGTGGTCGACGGCGTTCTTGAACATTTCCAGCCCGACCGCCTGCTTGCGGTACGTCTGGCGGGTCCAGTTCGGGTGCTGGTGGATTTCGATGAAGCGCTCGGGGTGGGGCATCAGACCCAGCACGTTGCCCTCGGGATTGGTGAGCCCGGCGATGTTGAAAAGGGACCCGTTCGGATTGCTCGGGTAGCCCAGAAGCTTGCCGTCCTCGCTGACGTACTGCAGCGCGATGGACTTATTCTTCTTCAGATCCTCGAGATGGCGCGGGGACTTCAAGACCAGCTTGCCCTCGCCGTGGGCGACGGGCAGCTCGATCATCTCGGGCAGGCCCTTGAAGAACAGGCACGACGACTGGGTGTTCAGTCGCAGATGGGTCCAGCGCGCCTCGAACTTGCCGGAGTCGTTGAAGGTGAAGCTGGCGATCTGGTCGCAGGCGTTCGAGTGCGGCAGGATGCCGGCCTTGACCAGTACCTGGAAGCCGTTGCAGATGCCGATCACGGGCCGGCCCAGCCTCACGAACTGGCGCAGGTCGGTGAGCGTGTGTCGGATCTGATTGGCCAGGACCTTGCCGGCGCCCACGTCGTCGCCGTAGGAGAAGCCGCCGGGGATGGCCAGCACGGCGTAGTCCATCAGGCGCTTCTTGCCGGCCTTGATCTCGTTGATGTGGACCAAATCAGGTTCGCCGCCCACGGCGGCGAAGGCGTTGGCCGTCTCCAACTCGCAGTTGGTGCCGGCGGCGCGCAGGATGAGGATCTTGGGCTTCTTCATCCCAGCATCCCGGGCAAAGTCTTCTGCCACAGATTCTTGAGCTCGCTCAGCGGCTCCTCCATGATGGACGAGCCGTCCAGGCCCACGACCTTGAGGATCGGATTCGCGGTGGTCTGGCCGACGCGGCGCACGGGCGCCGCCTTGGCGCCCTTGCCGAAGTGGCGCAGGAAGGCGCTTTCGTTCTCGGGAGTCACCTCGACCAAAATGCGGCTGGGGCTCTCGGAGAACAGCAGCGTTTCGTTTGAATAAATACGCGGGTCGCGCGGGACCTCGTCCAGGTCGATCAGGCAGCCGAACTCGCCGGAGAAGCCCATCTCGGACGCGCAGACGGCCAGGCCGCCGTCGGAGAGATCGTGGGCCGAGAGCACCTGGCCTTTCAGGATGGCGGCGTGCAGGGACTTGAAGCCGTCCAACGCCTGGGCCGGGGTGACCTTCGGAGGCTCGCCGCCCGCGCGCCCGAGAAGGCGGTGGTACAGCGACCCGCCCAGCTCGTCGTTGGTGCGGCCGATCAGGTACAGGGCGTTGCCCGGGCCCTTGAAATCCATGGTGATGGACTTGCGCACGTCGGGGACCGGGGCCAGGGCGGAGATGAGCAAGGTGCCGGGGATGGGGAGCTCCTTGCCCTTCTCGTCCTTCGACTGGTTGTACAGGCTGTCCTTGCCGGAGATGAACGGCGCGGAGAAGCCTTTCGCCGCGTCGCGGCAGCCCTCGGCGGCGCGCACCAGCGCGCCCAGCTGCTTCGGATCCGCGGGGCTGGCCCAGCAGAAATTGTCCAGCAGCGCGGCGCGCGACGGGTCGCCGCCCACGCAGGTCAGATTGCGCAGGGCCTCGTCCACGCAGGCCATCGCCATCCAGTAGGGGTCGATGCGGCCGTAGTCCGGATTGAGGCCGTGCGCCACGGTGAAGCCCGAGAAATCGTCCATGTCGCCGGTGGCGGCGTGCGGCCACATCACGCAGGCGTCGCCGGGGCCGTCGTGGCGCACGCCCTGCAGGGGCTTGATCACCGTGCCGCCCTGGACCTCGTGGTCGTACTGCCGGATCACCCACTCGCGGGAACACACGTTGAGGTGCGCCACCGCCTCGCGCAGGACGACGGAGAGCTTCTTCTCGGCCCCGCCGGACGCCTTCGGGTGCGCGGCCGCGGTCCAGACGGCCTCGCGCTCCACGCGGGGAAGGCCGTGGTGCAGGAACTTCATGTCCAGGTCCACCACGGTGGCGTCGTGATGGGTGACCAGCAGGCGGCCGTCGCGCGTGAACTCGCCGATGACGGCGGTCTCGCAGCCCTCGGCGGCGAACACGGCTTCCAGCGCCTTAAGATTCTTGGGCGGGACGGCCATGACCATGCGCTCCTGGGACTCCGACAGCCAGATCTCCCAGCTGTCCAGGTCGGACATCTTGAGCGGCGCGGCCTCCAGGCGGACATGGGCGCCGCATTTCGCGCCCAACTCGCCGATCGCCGAGGAGAATCCTCCCGCGCCGCAGTCGGTGATGGAGGCATACAGCTTCTTGTCCCGCGCGCGCAGGACGGCGTCCAACGCTCGCTTTTCGGCGATCGCGTGGCCGATCTGCACGGCCGAGGAGGGGGCGTCCGCGCCCAGGTTCGCCGAGGAAAAGGTGGCGCCGTGCAGGCCGTCGCGGCCGGTGCGTCCGCCGGCGGCGACGATCAGGTCGCCGGCCTTCACGGACTTCTTCACCGCCCATTGCGGCAGGAGGCCGACGGTGCCCACGAATACCAGCGGGTTCAGGCGGTACTCGTCGTCGAACCAGATGCCGCCGGCCGCGGTGGGGATGCCCATGCGGTTGCCGTAGTCGCGCACGCCGGAGACGACGCCGCGCAGGGTGCGGGACGGATGGTGCGCGCCCTCGGGGAGCGCGCCCTTGAAGTCCGGACGGCCGAAGCAGAACACGTCGGTGTTCAGGACGGGCTTGGCGCCCAGGCCGCAGCCCAGCACGTCGCGGACCACGCCGCCCACGCCGGTCTCCGCGCCGCCGTAGGGCTCCAGCGCCGAGGGATGATTGTGGGTCTCCGCCTTGAAGGCCAGCGCCCACTTCTTGCCGAACGCCACGACGCCGGCGTTGTCCTCGAACACCGACAGGCACCACGGCTTCTTGACGGCCGCGGTGGCCGCGACGATGGTCTCCTGGAAAAGGTTCTTGATGGTCCGGGTCTTCTTGCCTTCCGTGTAGCGGATGGGGCTGGTGAAGGTCTTGTGCTTGCAGTGCTCGGACCAGGTCTGGGCGATCGTCTCCACTTCGGCCAAGGACGGCTCGCGCTTGAGGGCCTTGAAATGCGCCTGGACCGCGGACCATTCGGCGTCGTTGAGCGACAGGTGCCGGGCGTCTCCCAGGGCGCGCAGTTCCTTCGGGGATTTACCCAGGACGGTCAGGACGTCGGCGGTCTTTTCGGCGGCGGGAGTGCTCACGGGTGGGCCTCGGTGACGACGGCGCGGTGGATCAGGGGATTGGCCAGGGTCTTGGCCACGGCTTTCTCGATTTGGGCCTTCGTGGTGCGGCCGCCCAGGCGGTAAACCATCGCGCAGCGCACGGCGTCCGGCCGGGGCAGGCCCATGTCGGCGATCGCGTCGCGGACGGTCTCACCGACGGGGTCGGTGACGGTCGGCTTCAGCCAGACCTCGACGCGCCAGAAATTCATGCCGTTCATTGGGGCCGGGACGGGCGCGATGACGCGGAACTCCTGCGTCACGGCGTCGCACAGGAGGTCCTTGGCGGCCTGCAGGACCTGGTTGGCGGAGATCGGGCCCTTGATCTCGAACAGGCGCGACACGCGCGACTCCCGCAAGGAGGAGAGCCCCTGCGATTGAAGAAGGGCCAAAGCGGCGGTTCCTTCCGCGTCGGAGTGCTCCGGGCGCAGGCGGACTTCGATCAAATGGGTGTTCGTCGGCTGGACGCGCACGCTCATCGCGTCACCTTCGTGAGGAAATCGCGGTACCGGGCCAACGTTCCCTCGACGACGGCGGCGGGCAGCTCGGGGCCGGGGGCTTGCTTGTTCCAGCCGGAGCGCTCCAGCCAGTCGCGCACGAATTGCTTGTCGAAGCCGTCGGGCGTTTTTCCCGGCCTCCAGTCGGATTTTTCCCAAACGCGGGAGGAGTCGGGGGTCAATATTTCATCGATCAGGCGCAGTTCGCCGTTGATATATCCGAATTCAAACTTTGTATCGGCCAGTATGAGCCCGCGCGCTTCGAGGTGTTCCGCGGCGCGGGCAAAAACGGCGAGAGTCAGCTTCTCAAGTTGAGAAGAAAGGTCGGGGCCGACCCGGGAGGAGAGCTGTTCACGGGTGATGTTTTCGTCATGTCCTTCATCCGCTTTCGTCGCGGGCGTAAAAATCGTTTCGGGCAGCTTCGAAGCTTCCAGGAGGCCGGCGGGAAGTTCGTGACCGCCGACGAGTCCATTCCGTTTGTACTCCTTCCACCCTGAACCCGCCAGATACGCCCGCGCGACGCACTCGACGTCGATCCGTTTGGCTTTGTGGACCAGCATCATACGTCCATCGAACCACGCTTTGTCGAGCGTCACGCCGTTGGGCATCGCCTTCCGAATCGTTTCGAAGTCGGCGGAAATCAGGTGGTTCTTGACGACATCCTTCGTTCGATCAAACCAGAACAAGGCCGCGGCGGTGAGAATCTTTCCTTTGCCCGTGATCGCCGTGGGAAGCACGACGTCGAAGGCGGACAGGCGGTCGGACGCGACCATCAAAAGCTTGTCGCCCAGGTCATAAACGTCCCGCACCTTCCCGCGGCGCAGGAGGGGGAGACCGGCGACGTCGACCGACGCGGGCGAGTTCAATGTTACTCCCATTCGATGGTGGCCGGGGGCTTGGAGCTCACGTCGTAGGCGACGCGGTTGACGCCCTTCACTTCGCTGACGATGCGGCTGGAGATCTTGGCGATCAGGTCGTGGGGCAGGCGGGACCAGTCGGCGGTCATGCCGTCGCGGCTGTCCACGGAGCGGAGCACGACGGTGTTCTCGTAGGTGCGCTCGTCGCCCATGACGCCCACGGAGCGCACGGAGGGGAGGATGACCACGAAGGCCTGCCAGACCTTGTCGTACCAGCCGGCGGACGTCAGCTCCTCGCGGAGGATCAAGTCGGCGTCGCGCAAAGTCTTGAGCAGTTCGGGCGTGACCGCGCCCAGCACGCGGATGGCCAGGCCGGGGCCCGGGAAGGGGTGCGCGCCCAGCAGGTCGTGGGAGATGCCCATCTCCTTGCCCAGGCGGCGGACCTCGTCCTTGAACAGCATCCGCAGCGGCTCCACCAGCTTCAGCTTCATCTTCTTCGGAAGGCCGCCCACGTTGTGGTGCGATTTGATCACGACGGAGGGGCCGTGAACGGAAACGGACTCGATGACGTCCGGGTAGAGGGTGCCCTGGGCGAGGAATTCGACGCCCTTGATGCGCTTCGCTTCCTTGTCAAAGACTTCGATGAACGATTTGCCGATGATCTTGCGTTTCTTTTCCGGGTCGGAGACGCCTTTCAAACGGCCCAGGAATATTTTGGAGGCATCCACGACCTTCAGGTTGAGCTTCAGTTCCCGGCCGAGCACGCGTTCCGCGCGCTCCCGGTCGCCGTGGCGTCCCAGGCCGGTGTCGACGTAAATGCATGAAAGTCTCGGCCCGATCGCGCGCGAGATCAAAGCGGCCGCGACCGACGAGTCCACTCCGCCGGAGAGGGCGCAAACGACTTTGCCCGTCTCGCCGACCTGGGCGCGGATGGCGGCGACCTGGGTGTCGAGAAGGGACGTCATGGTCCAGCGCTTCTCGAAGCGGCAGATGCGGCGCGCGAAATTTTCCAGCACTTTAGAGCCCAGGGGGGTGTGGACCACCTCGGGGTGGAACTGGATCCCGTACCAGTTCTTCCCCTGGTCGGAGATCGCGGCGAACGGGGCCGAGCCGGTGCGCGCGTCCACGCGGAAGCCGTTGTTCAAGCGCTCGGCGCTGTCTCCGTGGCTCATCCAGACTTGAAGATGCTTCGGCAGATCGGCGAACAGGGGGCTGTCGGCGACGATCTCCAGGTCCGCGTGGCCGTATTCGCGCTTCTTCGCGGGGACGACCTTGCCTCCGTGCAGCGCGACGAGCAGCTGCATGCCGTAGCAGATGCCCAGCACGGGCACGCCGGCCTCGAACACGAACGGATCGGGGCGGGGGGAGCCGGCGCGGTGGACGGAGTCCGGGCCGCCCGACAGGACGATTCCGGCGGGCTTGGCGGCTTCGATTTGCGCGCGTGAGGCCTTGTACGGAAGAATCTCGCAGTACACTTCCAGTTCCCGCAGCCGGCGCGCGATCAACTGGGTGTACTGGCTCCCGAAGTCGAGGATGAGTATTTTCTCGGCTTCGCGAGTCGCGATCGGCATTACTTGCCCATCCCGATGCGTTGCGCCTTCTGGAAGATCTTGCCCTCGGTCTTGATCGCGGGCGCGATCACGATCTCGGTGGTCTGCATCTCGCGGATGGTGGAGGCGCCGACGGTGCCCATGCAGGTGCGCAGGGCGCCGACCAGGTTCTGGGAGCCGTCATCAAGGCGTGACGGGCCGTACAGAATCTCCTCGAGCGATCCGGTGATGCCGACCTGGATGCGCGTGCCGCGCGGCAGGTTGGCGTGCGGTGTGGCCATGCCCCAGTGGAAGCCCTGACCGGGAGCTTCCTTGGCGCGGGCGAACGCGGAGCCCACCATGACGCCGTCGGAGCCGGACGCGATGGCCTTGCAGATGTCGCCGCCGGTGGACATGCCGCCGTCGGTGATGATGGGCACGTACCGGCCGGTGCGCTTGTGGAAGTAGTCGCGGGCCGCGGCGCAGTCCACGGTGGCGGTCACCTGCGGGACGCCGATGCCCAGCACGCCGCGCGACGTGCACGCCGCGCCGGGGCCCACGCCGATCAACAGGCCGCTGACGCCGGCCTCCATCAGCTCGGTGGCGACGGAGTAGGTCACGCAGTTGCCGGTGATGACGGGGATCTTCATCATCTTGCAGAACTTGACCACGTCGAAGACCTTGTACTTGGTGGCTTTGTGGCGGACCGTGGTGACGGTGGACTGCACCACGAACAGGTCCGCGCCGGCCTCCATGGCGATCTTGCCGTACTTCTCTGCGTTCTGCGGGATGGTGGAGACGGCGCAGGGAACCCCGGCCTTCTTGATTTGCTTGATGCGCTGGGAGATCAACTCCTCCTTGACGGGAGGGCGGTACAGATCCTGCACCAGGCGGGTGGCCTCGTCGGGAGACGCGCCGGCGATCTGCATGACGACTTCGCGGGGCTTGTCGTAGCGGGTGTTGATTCCGTCCAGGTTCAGCACGCCCAGGCCGCCCAGCTTGCCCATGGCGATCGCGAACTCGGTGTCCACGACGCCGTCCATGGCCGAGGCGAGAAAGGGGATCTCCAGCTTGACGTTGCCGAGGTGGAGGGTGGTGTCGACTTCGTCCGGGTTGACCGTGACGTCGCCGGGGACCAGCGCGATCTCGTCAAATCCGTAGGCCCTGCGGGCCTCGCGGTCGCGACCGATGAAGAAAGCCATTTTGGGGCACCTCTCGTCGGAAATTCGGGCTGACGACAAGGACAGCGTATCAAATTCCTTCGGTAGGCGTCCACCTCGGATATCGCGCGCCCGGCGGAGGGGCGGATCAGGCGGCGCGGCGGGCGTGAACGCGCTCGTCGATCAGCGGGTCGAGCGCCGCGAAGTCGAACGGCTTCTCGATGGCGTTCACCAGAGGATCCTTCGGCAACCGGCTGGAGACCCATGAGCGCGAGGCGGCGCTCATCACGATCACCGGAGTCTCGCGCGTGAGTTCGTCGGCGCGCAGGATTTCAATGAAGCGCGCGCCGTCCATCTTGGGCAGGCAGAAATCCAGAATGACGACGTCGGGGCGGCGGGCGGACGCCTTTCTCAGGCCTTCCTCGCAGGTGAGCGCGACGGCGACGGTGTGGCCGCGCACGCTGTAATGCGCGTCCAGAAGGACGAGAAGGTCCGGGTCGTCGTCGATGACGAGAAGAAGCGCCATTGCTCATTATTGTAATTTAACAACCATGGGGAGTCAAGGCCTAGGACTCTTGCCGGAATCGCGGGAACCAAAGGGCCCAAGCGCGCGCGGATCGCGTCTTCTACTATAAGGGGGATGAGGCAGATGCTCGCGCTCCTCCTCGCCTTGATGCCGGCGGCTCCCGCCGCGGCGCAATACCGCGTTCTCCCCGAAGTGGCGCGCGTTTCGGTTTCCGCTCCCGGTCCCGTCGCGGCCATCGGCTCCGCCGCGTCCTTGGCCCCCTCGCTTTCGGCCTCCGCCGTCTCGCCGGCCCCTTTGGCGGCGGGGGCTTCCTTCTCTCCCGCGGCGCCTTCGTTCGCCGCGCCCG
This sequence comes from Elusimicrobiota bacterium, assembly GCA_028871595.1. The sequence continues at coordinate 63,100 of JAGWMT010000001.1, read as the reverse complement.
CGGCGCTGCCCGCGCTCCCCGCGCCGGCGGTGCCCGCCGCGGGGTATATCGGCGCTCCGGCGCTGGCCGCCCCCGCCGCCGCCGCGCACGCCCCCAGCCGCGGTCGGGCCGGCAGGAATCCGGTCTATCACAGTCTCAAGGACCTGGCGCGCCTCTCCTCTCAGCCCGCGCCGGACGCCGGCGCGCGGACGTTCGACGGCGCGGCCGAACGCGCCCCGGGAGCGGAGAGCGAGCCCGCCGGCGCGCGGCCTGCCATTCCCGCGGGGGTGCGCGCGGTCGAGGTGGAGCCGGTGCGCTCGGTCGCGGACGTGGACCGGCTGGTGCCGGGCATCGGCAACTCCGCGGAGATGCACGACGAATTGCGCGCGCGCCTGCCCGGGATGATCCCGTTCGATCTCTACGTCTATCGCGACGCGCGCGGCGGCCGCTTCACGGGCATCGACCTGTCGAAGCGCCCCGAGAACCTGGAGAAGGTGCCCGAGCTGCAGGCCCACGAGGTCTCCACGATCAAGAAGATCATGGCCTACACGCCCGACCTGCAGGTCCTGGTGCGCGAGGAGGGCGCCACGCCGGACCTGGTGGTGGCCGGCGTGGTGGCCGAGATGAAGAGCGTCCACCACGGCGACGTGGACGTCCAGCTGGCGCACGCCAACGCGCAGTTGGTTTCCCACGCGCGGCGCCACGGCCTGGGCCTGGGCGCGGCGGTCTTGGACGTGCGCGGGGCGTCCGACGCGGAGCCGTCGCGCGTGGAAGCCGGCATCGCGAAGGTCGTGGCGGAGAGCCATGAGATCGGTTTCGACCGCGTGTACGTCTTCTCCGGGGACCGGGCGCGGACGTACTCCGCCGGTCCCGGCGGCGTCTTCCGGCTCTCCGCGGAAACCCCTTTCGCCCGCGCCGCGGCGCCCGCCGTTCCCGCGGCGGCGCTGAATTTCGTGCCGCAGACTTTGCGCGGCGCGCGCCTCCCGGACATGGACGTGGTGACGCGCGAGATCCAGGAGCCTTCGCGGCTGCTGCGCGCGCGCGGCATCGAGGCGACGGTCACCATGTACGGTTCGGCCCGCATCCCTTCCCCCGAAAAGGCGCAGAAGGCCTACGACGCGCTGATCGCCGAGGTCGGGCGCCGGCCGAAGAGCCCCGAGGCGAAGAAGCGGCTGGCCGCGGCGCGCGAGGCGCTGCGGATGTCGAAGTACTACGGGATCGCGCGGGAGCTGGGGGCGCTGGTCGCCAAGGAAGGCGCGGGTAAGGTGGCGGTGGTCACGGGCGGCGGCCCCGGCATCATGGAGGCCGGCAACCGCGGAGCCTTCGAGGCGGGCGGCCCCAGCGTGGGCTACAACATCAAGCTGCCCATGGAGCAGGGGCTCAACCCCTACGCGACGCCGGAGCTGGAGTTCACGTTCGAGAATTTCTCGACTCGCAAGATGTCGCTTCGCCACGGGGCGATGGGGCTGGTGTACTTCCCCGGCGGGTTCGGCACCATGGACGAGCTGTTCGAAGTCCTGACCTTGATGCAGACGGGGAAGATGGCGCGCACGCCCATCGTGCTGATGGGGGAGAAGGCGTACTGGGACAAGATCCTGAATTTCGACGAGTTCGACCACATGGGGCTGATCTCTCACGCCGACCTGTCGCTGTTCGTCTACGCGGAAAACGCCCGTCAGGCCTGGGACGCGATCCGCGCCGCTCACGCCGCGGAGTCAAAATAAAATGACCGACGCCAAGCCGCTCGCCTCCGAACACCGCATCGACGTGGCCGCGGGGATCATCTTCTCGGTGATCAGCTGCGGGATCTATAACATCTACTGGAACTACCGGCAGATGGTGGCGATGAACGCGCTGCTGGGCCGGCATGAGTTCGACTTCGGCAAATGGGCGCTGCTGACGCTCTTCAGCTGCGGGCTGTACCACATCTACTACGAGTACCGGATGGGCACGGAACTGCACCAGTGGCTGGTCCAGAACGACCGGGTGGTGAACCCGAACCTGGCCACCATCGGCCTGGCGTTGTCCGTATTCGGTCTGACGGTGCTGGCCGACGCCGTCTATCAAAGCGAGCTCAACAAACTGACGTGAAGCGCCCTCTGTCCTTCCCTCAGGTCGCCTCGGCGGCCTACGCGGCTTTGGCCGCGCAGGCGGCCTCCGGCGCGCAATACGGCGGAACGTTGTGCCCGTTCCGCCTTCTCACGGGCCATCCCTGCCCGGGCTGCGGGATGGGTCACGCCTTGGTGGCGGGGATGCGCGGCGATTGGGCCGCTTCTTTCCGGTATCACCCTCTGGGGCTGCCGCTTCTGGCGGTGTGGACGGGTTGGCTGGGCTGGGGATTCGTCAATGCGTGGCGCGGCCGGGCTTTTTCGGAGGGCTTCGTTCCCGCCTTGCGCCGCCCGGCCTTCACCTGGGCCGCGTTGATCGCGGTCCTGGCGGTTTACGCGGTCCGGAGCGCGTAGGGCTTGCGACCGTCGTCGAATCTGCTAAAATATCCTTCTTATTGCGGGATGGTGAAATGGTATCACAGCGGACTCTGAATCCGCTTTTCTAGGTTCGAATCCTAGTCCCGCAGCCAATTCAGACGCTCGTCAAAACTGACTCTGTCGCCCACCACCTGGAATCCCAGGTCCGGGAGTGGGCGCAGGGTCAGTTTCATTTTGGAGACGGCCGGGGCGTAGACGACCTCGGCGACGAGCAGGGCCAGCAGTTCCTTCTGCTGCTGGGGCGTGAGGTTCGTGTAGAAGGTCGAGAAGTTCTCCAGGTTGCGGCGGATGAGTTCGGCATCGATCTGCCGCGTCTCCAGCTCGACGACCTCGCAGTCCAGCCGCTGAACCTGCTTCTCCAACTCCTCGCGGCGCGACTGGACCTGGCCAAGCTTGTCCATGAGAGCGCGGTACTGAGGCGCGGCCTGGCCCTGCGCGGCGAGGATCGCCGTGACGTTGCCGACCTCGGCTTCAAGCCTCCCGATCTCGGCGACGAGCCGCACCTTCTCCTTCTTCTTCGCGGGCAGTTCCGAGCCCGTCATCTGCCGGGCGCGCTCGACGACTTCTTCCACGACGCTCTTCTTCTTGCCAAGGAACGCGATGCGGTCGAGGACCAGGCGCTCAAGCTCGCGCGCGGGGGCGCTCTTGGTCGTGCAGGCCGTCTTGTCGAGCAGATTGACCGAGACGCACTTGTAGTAGAAATACTTCTTGCCCTTCGAGTAGGCGAAGTTCGGAGTCATCTGCTTGCCGCACGTCCCGCAGCGCACCAGGCCGCGGAGCAGGAAGTGGTGCTTGTCCTGGTTGGGGGACTTGTTCTTCTCGCCGTTGGCCGCGAGCTGGCGAACCGCGCGCTGGAAGATGTCGGCGTCAAGGATGGCCTTGTGCTCACCTTCGTGCACATCCTCCTTGTGGCGGATTTTCCCGATGTAGACCGGGTTGCGGAGGACGTAGTCCAGGTTCGACTTGTTGAAGCGGCGCCCGCCGCGCACGTCGCCGCCGCGCGTGATCCACTTCTTCATTCGCAAGCCCTCCTTGTTGAGGAGGACGGCGGTCTTGCTGAGGGACTTCGTTTTCAGATACGTCTCGTATAGGACGCGGACCTGCTTGGCCTCGGCCGCGTTGACCTTGAGTTTCTTCGTCTCTTCATCGATGTCGTAGCCGAGGACCGGCTGGCCGCCGGGCCACTTGCCCTTCTTCGCCATGGCGGCGCGCTTGTCGCGCGTGCGCTCGCCGATCAGCTCGCGCTCGAACTGCGCGAAGTCCATCAGGATCGAGCGCATGAGCCGGCCGACCGAGGAGCCCGTGTCGATGGGCTGAGTCACCGAGACGTAAGCGATGCCCTGCTTGTCGAACACGTCGAGAACGTGCAGGAAGTCCTTGGTGTTGCGGCTCAGGCGGTCGTACTTGTAGGTGACGACGGCCTGGAACTTCCCTTGACGCGCGTCGGAGAGCAGTCGCTTGAGCGCCGGGCGCTCCATGTTGCCGCCGGAGAAGCCGGGGTCGCTGTATTCGATGGGGAACACGCGCCAGCCTTCGCCCTCGCGGCTCTTCACGAACGCCTCGCAATACTCGCGCTGCGAGTCGAGGGACGTGAAGTCTCCGCCCAGGTTCTCGTCTGTGGACTTGCGCGTGTAGATCGCACACCACTTCACCGGCTTCTTATCGTTGGCCATGGCGGAATCCTATCATTTCGCATTGTTTATTTCACTGGTCAAAACCGGCTCCGCCAGGCTCGTTTCGAGCGGAGTTCGCGGCATCGCCATGACGGCCAGCAGTTCGATGATCCGATCCCAGCGCTCGTGCGGCGTCAACTCCTCCGGCTCCATGAAGCGATGGCCCGGACGCAAGCGCGGCCTGCGGCGGGTGACGGGGTGCGGCTCATGCGGCATCTCTGTCGTGTCGTTCCGTTCGTCCAATGACCTCCTGTGCGGACCAGGCCCTGCCCTGGCCCTCGTTTAAGGGGCTTCCATTTTTGACCCCGGTTATTCTCGACCGCCGCACGTCACGTCTTCTCTACACGAGCTGTCCGTCCACGTTGAAGCGTTGCGCTCCGTGGACCTCGGCTGCCAGGTCGAGGCCCTGCGCGGGTTCGGGCCTCGGCACCGCAAGCTCCGGCACAGCGACGCTCTCAAGCAGCCGCGCCACGCCCGCCGTCCGCGCCAGGCACTCGTGCGTGCCCTGCGACAAGATGAGCGCCGTCCCCGGCGACAAGCTCTTGAGCAAGTTCGGATGGACCTTGAACTCCTCGACCTCGCGCCGCGACACCTCGCCCGTTCCCATCGTGCCCAGGAAGCTCCGCTTGTAGCGTTCCGTGTCCTTGAAGGTCTTGTAGGTCCCGAGCGCCGCCGACCAGAACTCCGCGTCCTCGGGCGCCGGCGTCTTGAAGCAGACCTTGCATCCTGACGTGTTGGCGAACACCGCCGAGTGGAACGCCTCGACGTTCAGGCCCTCGATGCGCTTGAGCTGGCCCAGGTCCTGATGCGACAGGACCGTCCAGAACCTCGCTGACGCGACCGTGGCGATGAAGGACGAGAATACCGGGGTCGCGAACTCCGCGAACTCGTCGAGGATGACGGACGCGGGCCCCGGCTTGACCGAGGCCGCCTGCCGCGCCGAGGCGACGGACAGGAGCCCCGAGATCGCCATGCGCCCGAGCGGGTTGGCGAGGACCTGCAAGCGCCCGATCGGCACCGCGAAGTAGGCGAGCTGGTCCTGCTCGAAGACCTCTTCGAGCTTGATCTGCGGCGAGTAGTCGTTGAGGAGCCGCCCCAGATTGCCGGTCGTCCACGGTCGGATCGAGGAGGTGAGCCCCGAGGTGTCCGGGGTACCCTTGAAGTCCGCGTGCGCCGCCGCGACCGCGCGCCGGTCGTCACACAGGTCGAGGGCTTTGCGCCGCGCCTTGTCCGAACTGAAGTAGGCGTGGCAGTCCCTCAGCGTGAACTCCCGGCCGGTCGCGCAGAAGACCTCGACCATGTTCGTCATGCGCGCGTAGTCGAGCGAACGGTAGTAGTCCTGCGCCTCGCCCTTGGATGTGGGCTCGCGGCCGATGGCGCGCGCGAGTTGGTTGGTGATCTCGGTGACGTCCTGGCCGGGCAGGCGGCGGATGGGGTTGAAGGTCATCGAGCGCGGGTCCTGCGGGTTGAAGTAGCGCACGTCGCGCTCCCGGCCCGCCATGCCTGCCAGCTTCAGGAACTGATCGAAGTCCGAGCGATCGCCCTTGGCCTCCATGAAGAATACCGGCATGCCCTGGCGCATGTCCTGGCCCGACAGGGCGAACAAGAGTTGCGATTTGCCCGAGCGCGTCGGCCCCACCACCTGCATATGCCGCTCGCGCTCCGGTGCGGCCAGGTAGACCCTGCGGCGGCCGTTGGAAACGCCGATGAGCGTCCCTTCTTTGGCCGGCTTGCCGCCCAGGATTTTGCCGAGGTCCTTGTCTGTGTTGCCCGCGCCGCGCGGTGCGTCCCACTGGCGTTGCCGCCCGCCCATGGGCTTGCGGAGGATGAGCCCCAGCGCGACGATGAGGCCGAACGCAGCCGACACCTCGCCCCAAACAAGGCGAATTTTCGCCAGCGGGACATGCCGGGTGCCCGGCAAGAAGCGGCAGACTGCCACGACGGTCTTCCAGGGCATGAAGCCCAGGACGAAGGCGAAGGCCAGGCCCTGGACCGCGGCGGCGGCCCTGCGCCGGTCGTAGTGCTGGAAGACGAGACCTACGGAGAAGATCACGGCGAAGACGAGCGCGGCGACTTGGGGTTCCATCAGGCGAGACCTCCCGTGGTTTGATTCGTCAGCCCCGCGGCGGCCAGCCGCAAGGTCCTGCCTTCGCAGTTGAGGAACGGAGCCCGGCCGCAGCTCGCGGCGAAGTCTTCGAGGCCGCAAGCGTAGATGAACTCCATGCCCAGGCGCGCGGCGCGGCGCTGGATGAAGGCGACCCCCCTGGGCCAACCGGCGAGGTAGAGGACCGCTCCCTCGCGCGGCAGGCGCTCGCGGTACGCCTCCCAGATCTCGGGGTAGAGCAGGGTCGATTTCTGGTTCAGCTCGACCTCGACCGCCTTGGGTTGGCGCTCGTCCGCAATCCACAAGTCCGGGACTTTCGACCGGCTCGCGTTGTGGCTCCAGCCGCCGCGCGGGCTCCAGGCGGTCCTCTGCCGTATGGTCCGCACGCGCAGTCCCAGGACCTCGGCCAGCACGAGTCCGACCGCGTTGACCAGGACCTCGTGCTCGACCAAGTGGGGGGAAACCGACCGCCGAAACCCCGGGAGCTGAGCCCGCCCGACTGCCTTCAACGCGCCGTGCCCCTTGTTCGTCAGCGTGAACACCATCGGGAATCCATGGTAGAAATGCGCCTCTACGTAGCCCGATTTCTTCAGGTCCGACAGCCGCTTGTAGCCCGACAGCCGGTAGAGATCGTCCCCATTCCGGTTGAAGAATCGCTCGCACTTCGCCGCGTCCGGCAGGTCCTTGTGGAACACCAAACCGTCGATTTGACCCAGCCCCAGCACGCCCCACGCCTCCAGTGCCGCCAGCAGTTCGTAGTCCCTTTCTTGGAGTCTTGCCCCGGATTTTCCCTGGTCTTGTCCTTGTTTTCCTTGACCCAATCATGTCCTCCTGTCTTTGGTTTTTTGTCCGTTCCTTGTCCGATTTTTCTCCTTCCTTCCGTTTTTCCCGTTGCCCTTTTCTTCTCCTTCATTCTCTCTGCTGCATTCGTCCGCCACTTGTCCCAGCCCGCCGCCTCCCAACCCCAGCCCCACATCTTTTGTCGTTGTGGGGGTGGGGTTGGGAGGAAAAGTGCTCGACAGAGCGCGTCAGGCGGGCGAGATTGCGCTGTGGCGGACGAGGTTTCTTCGTCGTACCACTCGAAGGCCCCCTATTCTGTGGCGACAGAACACGCTCATTGCCCCCGCATAGGCAATAACGCGCCAGGGGCGCGTTTTAGACAGGCGATTTTTAGGCCGCGAGGCCGCGGCGCTGGGGGTGCTTCTGGATGCGCTCGACGCGACGGGCGGTCTTGCGCTGCGGCTGGCCGAGCTGGCGCGCGGCGGCCGACACGTTGCCCTGGGCGTCGGCGACGGCTGCGAGCAGCGCGGCCACGTCCTCAGCCGACATCCCGAGCCGCTTCGGCAACTCGTCGAGGGCCTTCTGGATCACGGCCTGGCGCGTCGAGGCTTCAGGATTTTCGGGGTGGGAAGGCGGGAAGAACACGCCTCGCCCGCCTTCCTCTTCGGCGATCTCGACCGCTTCGAGGGGGGCGAAGCGTGCATGTTCTTGTGCGGTTTCCCGCCACAGATCGCGCTTGATGTTCTTGACGATCCGGAGCAGATAGGCGGCCTCGTTGGGCATGACTTCCAGGGCCACGACCTGCGCAAGGAGCCTGACGGCGCCTCGTTTTCCCACGCGGACAGGGGTGGTCTGGGGCATCCTGCGCAACCCCTTATCCAGGATATCGAGCAGACGGGCCGGGTCGGAGATCATCGCGTCGGGACGCAACGGGGTCCGGACCTGGCGGCCTGGATTGGCGAGGACGCCGCACAACCGCTCGTAGCAATGGCCGGCGTGGTCGAGCGTCAGCTTGATTCGGACGCGCTCGTGCCGCGCGTGGCGGCGCCATTCCCCGGCGACGGCGCGCGCCTCGGCCGGCAGATTCTCGGCTGCCGGGCTCGGTACGGGAGGTGCTTCTTGGATCGCGGTTTCCATCGGGTCACGGGCCCGATTCTCGCTCCATCCCCAGGCATGCGGCTTGGGTCCGGAACGAGACGCGAGCTTATCGTTTCCCGTGGTCGCGCTTCGTTTGCGGCGAAGCCGTGGATGCTCCGGGGCCGATCCCCCGGACTACACGAGGTACAAGTCAGTATAGAACCCGCCCCGGCAGGACTCCAGGGGCGTTGGTCCTGTCGGGGAAGAGGTCGAAGGGCCTAGGTTGTGAAGGAACCCGAATTTAACCAGCCGCAATTGACAAATCTTCCCTATCCTGTTAAATACTCCCTGGCGCGCCAAGCTGGGGGGCGGACAAGGATGCCTCAGAAATATGACCGAGCGCTTTCCATGAGAGGGGAATCCCGTGAGTCTGGAATCGACGGATAGCGCCGTTCCGGTTGCGCGTATTCCCCGCTCGTTCGCGTCGATCCTGATCATAGACGACGACCCCGGCTTTCGTCCCGCCTTCGCCAAGTTCTTCGCGAAGATGGGCTTCAGCGTGGTGGAGGCCGCGAGTCCGACGGAAGGCTTGCGGCTGGCGCGGGAGCGCGGGCCGGGTGCGATCTTTCTCGACTTGTGCCTCGACGGAAAGAATCCGAAGGACACGTTCTCGGCGGAGTTCGTCATGAAGGGGCTGAGAAGCTCGGCCAGGACGCGGAGCGTTCCCGTCTTCGTCATCTCGGGCATACGCGGCGACGTCGAGACGGAAGCGCGTTTCCGGGTTTTAGGCGCCGAGGCGCTTCTCGCCAAGGCCGAGTTGTTCGACGCCGACCGTTTCGTCGGGAGTCTCCGCGCGCGCCTTATGGTCGGCGCTTCGCCGGTTCCTGCGGCCGCGGCCGGTGCGCGAGACGGCTTCCCCTTGGATTTGACCGTGCTCGTCATCGACGACGAGAGCGACACGGCCGACCTGCTGAAGACGATGTTCAAGAACGGCGCGCACAAGGTTTTCTGGGCGGACAACGGCGTCGCGGGCTTGAGCCTGGCCAAGACGGAGCTGCCCGACTTGGTGATCTTGGACCTTCACATGCCGGGATTGGACGGCAAACAGGTCTGTCGGCGGCTGCGTGACGAGAGCGCCGGCGGCCTTTACCTGCCGATCCTGATGCTGACGGGCGACGACCGTCTGCGGCAGGAAGTCGATTGCTTAGACCTCGGCGCCGACGACTACCTGCTCAAGACCGCGCCGGTGATGCGCTTGGCCGCGCGTGTCCGCGGGCTCATCCGGCGGCGGCGCTTCGGCATCGATTCAAGGGGAATGCTCAGCGCCGGGGGAGTCGTCCTCGACTGCGAGGCTCTCGCGCTGACGATCCGCGGCCGCAAAGCGGCGGTCGGGTTGACGAAGGCGGAGGCGGGCATCGTCGCCCTGCTCTTGGCCGCCATGGGAAAGCTCGTGCGCTCGGACACGCTTCACAAGAAAGTCTGCCGCGCTTGGCCTGGGCAGGAATCGACGGTGATCAAGGTGCACGTCAGCCACATCCGCAAGAAGTTGGGGCGAGACGCCCGGTTGATCGAGTCGGTCAACGGCGAGGACGGCTACCGCCTGGACGTCGATGCCGCCAAGCGCTTGCTCACCAGTGGAACTCGAGGCTGATGCGGTGGGCGTCGCCCAAGACTCCGAAGGGGACGAAGGCGTAGTTAACCGAGGCGCCGGGCAATAGGACGCCGAGGCCCGCGGTCACTCCCGGCCCGGCCTCGTTCTTGCCGTCATAGCCGGCGCGCAGGGCCAAGCGGCCGAAGGTCGCGTACTCCGCCCCGGCGTGTATGGCCGGTCGTCCGCCGCGGGCCTCGACGACGTCGAACGACAGCAGTCCTCCCGAGCCGACGAAGACCGCCGCGCCGGCGCGGACGGCCGCGGGCAGCGGCTCCGCGCCCGAGCTTCCGCGGGTGCGCGCGCCGGGGCCGAGGTTCTGCGCGGTCAAGCCGAAGGACAGCGGCAGTCCTCCGGGCGCGTAGAGCAGTCCCGCGTCGGCGGCGGGCGCCGAGAGGGACGCGTTGTCGACCGTCTCGTAGAAGCCCTTGACGGCCGCGCCGACGCTGAAGCCCGGCCGGACCTGCACGCCGTAGCCGAAGGCGGCGACCGAGTCGCGCAGTCCGAAGTTCGAAAGGCCGGTCCCGTCCGGATTGGACAAAGTGGTCCGCTGGATGGCGCCGAAGCTCAAGGTGTTGATCATGACGCCCCAGCCCTGGCGCCGGCCCGTGTAGCCGTTGCCGAAGCGGTTCTCGTTGTACTGGTCGCTCTCGCCGACGTTGTAGGCGAAGGCGGCGTACTCCTGGGTGATGCCCTGGAAATACTGGCTGTGCATCAAAGTCAGTTGGTGCGACTTGAGGGCGCCCAGGCCCGCGGGGTTGTAGAGGAGCGCGTTGGCATCGCCCGCCAGGGCGGCGTAGGCGCCGCCGAGGGCGACCGGCCGGGCGTCGGCGTCCAGGAAGATGAAATTGAACGGGGTCGCGCCCGCCGAGCCTGCGGCGAGGGCCGGGGCGGGGGCAAGCGCCGCCAGGAACGCGGCGACGACGACGTTAGTGCCGGATGATCGCAATTTTCTTCACCACGCTGCGGCCGGTGGCCAAGTCGCGGATGACGGCGATGTAGCCGCCGGTGGCCACGTCTCGCCCCTGGCTGTTCCGAGCGTCCCATTGGATCTTGCCGCTGGTGATATCGGAGGAAGCCTGCCAGACCAACTCGCCCGACACGTCGAAGATCTGTATGCGGGCGCCCTGGGTCAGGTTGTCGAAGATGACGCCGGACGTGGCGTCCGCGGAACTGTAGGGCTTGCCCTGGTCGGGGTTCTTGCCGTTGGGGCGGTAGGGATTGGGATAGACGCGCACGGAGTCCAGCGCGGACGCGGCGGCGGCGAAGACGCCGAAGAGGCTGAAGTGCGGCGTCTGGACGCTCACGGTCTTGCCGGCGAGGTCCAACGTGCTGAGATTCTCGGCCTTCCAGGTTCCGCCCGCGACCTGGTAGACCATGAAGGCGAGTCGGTCGGCGCGCGCGGAGGTCCCGTCCACGACGCCGTCGCCGTCGGCGTCCGGATAAGTCGCGGTCAGCAACGCGGGCACGTTCAGCGCCGTCTGTCCGTTCTGCAAAGTGATCTGCGCGAATATCCCGGCCGGAACGAGCGTGGCCGGGGCCGTCGGCGGCGAGGCTGCCGGGTTCAATATCTGGAGGACAGTGGACGTGGAGGCGCCCAGGGCGCCGACCGGAAGCTGGACCAGCAAAGTCTGCCCGCCGGCGGGTCCGCCCACGAACGCGGCGTTGTCCACGTCGTTGCTGACGGTCTCCAGGTGCTGAATCGAGCCGCCGACCAGGGTTTCCGTGATGTCGGGACTCGCGGAGCCGACGGTCACGAGCGCGGTGGGGGGATTAGGGTCCGCCTGGCCGGAGCCGTTGGCGGCCGCGGCGCGGACCTCGTAGACGCCGGGCGCCAGGCCGGTCACGTCCCAGTGGATGTAAAACGGAGGCTTCAAGACGGGATTGTTGGACTCGGTGGCCGGGACCGCGATCCAGGGGGCCGTCGTGGAGGCGGCGGAGCGGTAGTCGAAGCGGACTTGGCTGATCCCGGCCAGCGATCCGCGCAGAAGCCCCGCGTCCAGCGTGACGCGGTTGCCCCAGACGGTCTTGCCGGACGCCGGGAACTGGAGCCGCGTCTGCATCCAGTTCGCGATGGGCGCCGCGGACACCACGGCGATGGACGCCCTGACGTTGGTGTTCTGCTCCTCCAGGAAGATCGAGTTCTTGGCGCGCACGGCGAAGTAGTAAGTGCCGGGCGCGAGCAGGCCCGTGGTGAAGGAGGTCGTGGAGGCGGCGACGGTCGAGTAGGCCGCGGCGTAGTTGACCGCGCCCGTTCCCGAATCCCAGTAGATGTCGTATTGGATCAGCCCCGGCCCCGGCGAGGCGTTCCACGTCAGTGTCACGGCCGTGCCGCTCGAATTGGCGAGCGTCAGCCCGCTGGGAGGGGCCGGCGGTTGGCCGGCCATGAAGGTGCTGATCGTCGCATCGTAAACGCTGGCGATGCCGTTGCCGTTGAGAGCCCTGATCTTGTAGTAGTACGTCGCGTTCCCTAGTTGGGTGTCCGTGAAGGCGACCGCCGTCTGGCTGCTGACGAGAGCGAAACTGACGCCGTCGGTGGCGCGGCGGACCTCGAATACGGTCGCGGCTGGATTGCCGCCGTTATTCCAGGCCACGGTCAGGCTGGAGACATAGATGGCCGAGAACGCGGTTGCCGATGGGGGTGCCGCGAGGGCGTACGTCGTCGCCGCGGCCGACGGCGGCCCGGCCCCGGAGGCGTCGAGGGCGACGACGGCGATGCCGTAAGGCGTGTTCGCCGCCAGGCCGGTTTGGACATACGCGGTCGAAGTGGCGGCCGCGAGCAGGAGGCCGGTCGCGGCGGAGTAGACGTTGTAGCCCTGGACGACCGGGCCGACCGTGTTGGTCCACGACCAGGTGATGGACGAGACGCCGAGGGCCGCGCCCGACGGAGGTCCCAAGGCTCCGGGCAGAGTGGGCGTGGACGCGGTCGCGGCGAAGGCCGTGGCGACGCCCGCGAGGTTGCGCGCCCGGACGCGGAAGTAATACGTGGTGCCCGAAGAGAGGTTGTAGAGCGTCGTGGCCGCCGCCGTCAGGTTCGACGAAAAGGCGACAGGGGTCGAGATGTTAAGCGCGAAATTGTCCGTGGAGACGGACACCTCGAACGGCGTTCCGGCCGGGTTGCCGCCGGCGTTCCATGAAACGGCGGCGCTGGAGCCGTAGACCGCCGTGACGCTCATGTTTGTCGGGGGACTGGCCAACGTGGCCAAGCTCAACTCGTTGGAATAAAAGGAGTAGAGATCGACGGCGGGTAAAACGTGTGCGCGAACGCGCACGAAGTATGTCGTGTTGGGGCTTAGTCCCACGACCGAAATGGACTGCGCGCCTCCCGTCCCGGCCTTGTTCAGCGTAGCGACGGTCGCGCCGAGGTTTGTGGGCCCCGAGACTGTTCCGGAGGAGACGACGAACTCGTCCTCGTTGGTCGAGTTGTCGGTCCAGCTCGCGCTGAGCTGCGTGGATGTGTTCGCGGTCAGAGAATTCAGGAAAGGAGCAGCAGGAAGGAGGCCGTAGGTCACGGTGACGGTGGACAGCGTGGCGGCCGCGAGAGTGTTGGACGAGATCATCTGGACCTTGTACTGGACCCATTGATCGTTGATCCCGTCGGAGTGGGCCGGGTTGATCGCCTGGCCGCCGGCGGGGTCCGTGTAATAATCCGTCGCCGCCGTAGGCCCGAGCCAGGGGGACCAAGTCGCCGGGAAACCTCCGCCGTTGTCGCTGGCCGTGCGGATCTGGAATTGCACGGTCGTGCCGGAGGGGAAAGTCCCCTGCCAGGAGATCTTCTGAACGATGTTGAGCGGACCGCCGCTGTTGTAAGCGCTTGAGACGAGGGTCGCGCTGGCCGCCGTCTGGGTGTAGCCTATTGTGATGTCGTTCAGCACCGGGCTTGTCGAGGCATCGGTGGTGGTAAAGGTGGCGATGTACTGCGCATAGCGATTCGGGCCGAGGCTTGCCAGGGAGCCGCCGTTAGCCGCCGCGGCGAAGGCCCCGGAGTTGGACCAGGTGGCGTCCGGGACCGGAGTGCTCCCGGCGCGGACGCCGATCGCCAGCGTGACGGAGGATGTCGCCTGCGCGACTGGATTCCAGGATGCGGCCGAGAAATTGGACGCCGAGCCGGCATCGAAAACCCCCGAAGTGTACGCGCCGCGGGCGTTGAAGTGATATTTTAAGATGTTGGAGTCTGTATTCGTGAAGAGATATGTGTCGCCTGTTCCCGAGAAATAGGCTCCGGCAACGCCGCCGGATGCCACCGCCACCGAAGGCAGTACCGTCGGACGAACATCGACGGCGTTGGTCGCCGGATCGAACTCCGCGATCGTATTATTTACGAGACCGGAATCCTTCGTTCCGCCGAACACTTCAATTTTCCCGGTGGCGGGTTGATAGACCGCGGCGGTGCGCCATTCCGGATTCGGGAGGGCGGCGACGACGGTCGCGGTGTCGGCGATGGGATCATAACGGATGACGTCGCTGTAAACGACGCGAGTTATCGCGTGCATCCCGCCGAAAACATAAATCTTATTCGTTCCGGGATCGTAGGCGGCGGACGTCCATGACGGGCTGGAAGGAAGCACGGCGGACATCGTCGCCAGCGTGTCCGCCGTCGGGTCATAGACCCAGATGGCGCTGCTTACGGAAACCCCATTGTCCCCGCCGAAAATGTAGATCTTATTCGTCGGCGGAAAATAGACAGCTGACATGCTTGTCGGGACCGTGGGGAAGGTCGCGGATTTCGTGGAAATGGTCGCCGAGGAGGGGTCGTACTCCTGGATCAATCCTGGAGAGCAGGGTAGACCGCAACCGCCGTAAATCCCACCGAACACGTATATCTTGTTTTTTCCCGGGTGGTAGGCGGCGGCAGGGCCTTGTATCGCGTCCCGCAGGGTGGTCGGCGCCACGGAGAGATTGTCCGACGCGGGATCGTACTGCAGTATCTGGTTAGTACTCCCAGTCGGTGTTGCGCTGCCAAACAAATAAATCTTTCCGGTGGCGGGAAACGCTGCGATCCCCATATTTTCGAATTGCGCGCCTGGCATGGTCGCGGTCTGGGCGGTCACCGTCTCCACGTTGACCATCTGCAAAGTCGCGGCCGCGCCCGTTCCGGAGATTTTAGAGACGTTGAACGAGCTCCCGGCGAGGTTGAAGCCGCTGAGGCCGGCGCCGTCGTCCGTTTGGGTCCACGCGCCCGGGATGCCTTGACGGGTCTGGAGTCCCGTGCTGAGGGCCACGGCGTTGCCGTCCTGGGAGTCGTATAGGCTCCATCCCGAGACGACGCTGGTGGTGGAGCCGGAGACGGCCCCGCCCTGCCAATTGCCCTGCACCCAGACGTTCGCCGTAGCCGGCGCGGCGAGAAGCAGAAGCGCCGGCAGGCAATAAGTCATGCCCGCCCGGCGGATCGCGAACCGGCGGCAGCCAAAGTCCCAGTCCATCTTCATGAGTGTATGGGAGGACTCCTGGATAATCAAGGGCGAGGCCGCATTGTCCCGCGCTCGGCACCCCTTCGCGCCAGGGCCTCCGCGGTTAAGAAAAGGTTAAGGCCGTTCAAAACGAGGCCTATTTTCTCGACGACAACGCGCCTCGCCTCGGATGGGGGGTCTTGAAACCTCGCGGCGCCGGGGGTAGCCTGACGTGATCAAATGGCCATGTCAAAGCGATCCGAGTTGAACAAACATGTCGAATAACCGGGCGCGTTGCCGTTTCTTGGTCAAAGCGGCATTGGCCGTCTTGGGGCTTGTCGCGTTGCGCATCCCGGCGCGCGGCCAATTAGACACGTTCAGCATCCCGCAATCCGCGATCGTCAACGGGACCATCCAGCCCTCCACGGCCTCCATCAATTTCACCTATTTATCCAGCAGCACGATGGTCTCGGGGTTCGGGATTTCGTTCACGGCGAATAATGTCATTCCCGGCGGCTCGACCGTCACGCTCACGAGCAGTCAGCAGATTCAAGTTATGGGGCTGCAGGCCTTGGGCGGCGATGTGAGCTTCGATATGGCCCCGGCCGGCGGCGGGGGCATCGCGACGCTGACGTTCTCCGGCCTGAAGCCGGATGCGACTTACTACTATCGCCCCACTGGAGGCCAGGAGACGCCTTATGTCGTCGCCCCGGGGGGCACGCTGTCGGTGCTCCAGGACATCAGCGAGCCGCGCCACGTCGTTCTTCTGGCACACAAGGGCACGATTTTCATCAACGGCGATGGGAGCGTCAGTCCTGCGACGGCTCTCGCCTCCATTTCGGTGAACGGCGACATGTACACCCTGACTCAGGATCTCCATGAGACTCTCGTCATCGAACGCAGCGGCGCGACGCTTGACGGGAAAGGCCATGCCATTGACGGCGCCGGAACGGGTGCCTACGGTGGCATCGCTATCGCTGGACAGCCCCTGCCCATAGGTTGTCCCAGCGGGCCGCCCGGAACGCCTTTCTTTTACTTCAACGGCAGCTGCAACATCACCGTCCGAAACGTCGTCGTCAAGAATTTCCCCGTCGGCATCCAAATGTCGATGACGGCCAACGCGTCTGTGATCCACAGCACGATCACGAACAACTCCATCGGCCTCATCGTGAACGCGGAGTATGGCGCGACGGTCTCCTCGAACGTCTTCATCAACAACACCAGCGAAGACCTCCGGCTGGGCTTCAACATCAACAACGTCTACGTCGGCAACGTCATCGGCTCTTCGGCGAACGTCAATACGGTCGGAATGCATGTTTATCCGTCCGGCGACCCGACCTTTTACAATCACGACAATATTTTCCAGGGCAATACCATCCTCGGCGAATTGCACGGCTTTTCGATTCAAGAGGCCCTCGGCTTCAAATTCATCGGGAACACCGTCGACGCCAGATCAATCCCCTACTTGATTCCCCCGGCCCTCGGCGTGGGATTTTTCTTTACTCGTTCCGCGAATTACACGGGACAGCAGATTGCGCTCTCAAGCAACACATTTTACGTCAACACGCAAGGCACTTCCGGCATCGCCATCCTGACCGATCAGGGGCTGGGGAACCGTTTTGAATACAACGCAATTCCGTATCCCGGCATCGGGATTTTCTTGATGGGGCCGACGAATCCGGCTTTCCCCGTCGGTTCCGATCAGATCGTGTCGAATTCCGTCGTCGGCTATCCGACGTACGCCTTCGACGTGATTAATGTGCCTGGGGTTGCATTGACGAACAACACGGCATCCGCGTTCAACGTCGGAATCTTGGGCGGGAGCGTTATCAGCAGCAACATCGTCACCGGCTTGTATGCGGGCATTCAGGCTCCGGGGGGCGCGACGGTCTCCTACAACACGATCAGCGCGCAATACGGCACCGCGCTGTCGGCCACGAACGACGTCATCCACGACAACCTGATTGCCGACAGCAAGGTCGGCATCGACGCCGGCGGCGGGAACCAGATTTACCACAACGATTTCGTCCGGAACAAGACTCAGGTGAACTCCCAGGCGACGGCACCCAACACCTGGAACCTGCCCTGGCCCGTCGGCGGCAATTATTTCGACGACTACACCGCCCCGGACAATTTCTACGGGACGAGCCAAGGCACGCCCGGCAGCGACCGCGTCGTGGACGCGCCCCGGGTGTTCAACGCCGGCAACCAGGACAATTTCCCTTTCACCTTGCCCGACCGTTGGCAGGTGCCGGACCGCATGCCGCCCAACCCCATCACGGACCTGACGGTGACGCCCGCTTCGTTTCCAGGCTCGGTCTTCTTAAGCTGGACCGTTCCGGGCGACCCCGACGGCATCGGCGCCCCGGCGCGCTCCTACGACATCCGATTCGGGCCGAATCCGATCACGAGCCCGGCCGTCTTCGACTCGCTGCCGCAGCACCCGCTCTTCCAGGATTCGACGCCTGTCGGGAGCCGGACTGGTTACACGATTCAAGCCGCGAATTATTTCGCGGTCAAAGCGCTCGATGAGCCCGCCCATAACGCCTCGGCTTTGTCGAACATGGGCGGTCAGATCAATTATCTCTCGCTCAGCGGCGACAGCAAGGTCGCGGTGGTTGCCGGCATCCAGTTGAACATCACCAATTATCCCGCCGCCTCGCCCGTCGTTTCGGGCGCCCTCGCCATCGCGACCTCGCTCGGATTGACCTTGGTCAGCAACAACGTCTACGACCTTTCGCCGGTCACGGCCTTCAGCCCGGCGGCAAGCCTTTCCTTCGCCTACGATCCGGCGGTTGTCACCAACCCGGGCGCGATCGCCGTCTATCGCTACGACGGGACCACCTGGCAAACCGGACCGGCCACGGGGATCACGAACCAGGTGGTGGATACCGCGAACTCGCGGATCACGGCCAACATCGCTCATACCTCGTTGTGGGCCCTCTTCACGAAAGCGTCGGATGTTCTTCCTCCGCGCACCGCCCTCAACGTCGGCCTGCCCCGTCACGGAACGACGCCGGTGTTGATCAATACCTTCACCCCGCTGTCCTTCTCCGTCGCGGACGACTTCCGAGTCGTCGGTGACAGCGCGGGCGTCGGGGTCGCGGCGACTTACTACGCGGTCGATGGTTCGACTTTCTCGCTCTACGCCTCGTCCTTCACGATCCCCGTCGAGGGCTTCCACTCGATCCGTTTCTACAGCGTCGACAAGGCCGGCAATCAGGAGACGGTCAATATCTCGACGGTCGGAGTGGACCATACGCCGCCCATCACCCAGGTCGGGGCGGGCTCGCCCGTCTTCTACGCGGTGGACGGCTCGACCTACGTCTCGCCGGCGTCGAGCATCGGACTCTCCGTGGTCGACCCGGCGGTCGGCGGGGTCGCCGCCGGCCCGCAGGTGACGTTCTACACGCTCGACGGCGGCGGTCTCACGCAGTATTCGTCGAGCTTCACGCTGACCGAAGGGGCTCATTCGCTGACGTTCCAGAGCGGCGACTGGGTGGGCAACATCGAGAATCCGAAGACGGCGACGCTGAAAACGGACGGCACTCCTCCTTCGACCCAGCTCGTGATCCAAGGCACCCAGACCGTGAGCGGAGGCGTCGTTTACGTGAGCCCGGGCGCCGTCTTCAGCTTCGCGGCGCAGGACCCGGTCTCGCACGGGGTCGCCTCGGGTGTCGGGCGGACGCTCTACAGCGTGGACGGCGGGGCGCCGGGGGCGTTCCTGGCCGCGTTCGCCCTCTCGACCGGCGCGCACGCTCTCACCTATCAAAGCGTCGACAACGTGGGCAACGTCGAGACCCTGCGTGTCAGCAGCTTCACGATCCGTCCCAACGACCTCCTGCCGCCCCGCACGACTTTGCTCGTCGGCCGGCCCGCCTACGGAGCGTCGCCGCTTCTCGTGACCTCCGCCACGCCGTTCGGGCTCAGCGCCGTGGACGACGCGCTGACGGTGGGCGACGGGGCGGGCGGCGGCGTCGCGCGGAGCTACTACGCGATCGACGGGGGCGCGTTCCTCGCCTTCTCGTCTTCGTTCGCGATCTCCGGCGCGGGCTCCCACCTGATCCGGTATTACAGCGTGGACCTGGTCGGGAACGCCGAGGCCGTGCGCTCGTCGACCGTCGCCGTCGACGACGCGCCGCCTGCGACTTCGCTGGCGATCTCGACCCCGCTGTACGCCGGATACGTCTCATCGAGCGCCGTGTTCTCGCTGTCGGCCGTCGATCCGCTCGTCTCCGGCGTCGCCTCGGGCGTGGCCGGGACCTTCGTCTCCCTCGGCACGGCTCCGGCCGCGGCTTATGCCGGGCCGTTCACTTTGGCCGGCCCCGAGGGAGCCAAGACGATCTCTTATCACAGCGTGGACAATTTGTCGAACGCGGAAGTCGTGCACAGCACGACCGCCCTCCTGGACGCGACGCCGCCGGTCACCGTCGTGTCGATCGGCGCGTCGTCCTTCACGGCGTCGGGGGCGATCTATGTCGCTGTGACGACGCCGGTGTCCTTCACGGCCGCCGATCCGCCCCTCGCCCCAGGAGTTCCCGGCTCGGGGGTGGCGCGCGTCCTGGTCTCGGTGGACGGCGGACCCTATACGACCGTGACTGCGCCGCTGAACTTCGCCGAGGGCCTGCACTCGATCCTGTACCAAGCCGTGGACAACGTCGGCAACGTCGAGCCCTTGCGCGCGCTGACGCTCAGGTCCGACGGCACGCCGCCTGCCACGGCCTTCACGCCCAGCGGCGCCTTTTTTTCCGCCGGCGCCCGAAACTACGCTCCCGCGAGCTTCTTCTACGCCCTCTCGGCGGCGGACCCGGTCTCCAACAGCGTCGCCTCGGGCCTCGCGTCCACGCGCTACGCGCTGGACGGCGGGGCCTTCCAAACCTACGCCTCGACGTTCAGCCTCGCCGAAGGCGTGCGGCAGGTCGCCTTCCAGAGCCAGGACAATGTCGGCAACCTGGAGCCGGCGAAGTCGGCCACGGTCTACGTGGACGCGACGGCGCCCGTCACGTCGCTCCTGATCGCCGGAGGACGGCAGTTCTCCGGCCCCGATGGGGTCTATGTGTCCGCGGACGCGCGCTTGGCGCTGACCACGCTCGATCCCGGCGCGCCCGGCGCCGCTTCGGGCGTCGCGCTCACCCGCTGGCAGGATAACGGCGGAGCGTTCCAGGTCTACGGGACGAGCATCGCCCTCAGCGAGGGCGCGCACGTCGTGGCGTATCAAAGCCAGGACAACGTGCAGAACTTGGAGGTCCTGCGCTCGACGGTCATCTTCGTGGACGCGACGGCGCCGAACAGCGCGGCCGGCGTCGGCGCGCCCTCCTACACGGCTGCGGACGGGACGCTCTACATCGGGACGGCGACTTTGGTGAGCATCACGGCCTCCGATCCGGCTTTGCCCGGCGGACACGCGGGGTCGGGTGTCGCGCGCGTCGAGGTGTCGGTCGATAGCGCGGCGTACGGCGCGTACTCCGCGCCGCTGACTTTCGCCGCGGGGCGGCACTCGGTCCTCTACCGCGCGGTGGATCAAACGGGGAATGTCGAACCCGCGCATTCTCTCGCGGTCAGCGTGGACGCGACGGCGCCCGTCACGACGCTGACCGTCTCGACGCCGAACTCCGGCGGCTTCGTCTCCGCGGCGACCCTCTTCTCCCTGTCGGCCGTCGATCCTGCGGTCGGGGGCGTCGCCTCGGGCGCGGCCGCGACGCGCTACAGTCTCGACGGCGGCGCTTTCGCCGCCTACACGGCGCCTTTCGGCCTCGTCGGCGCGGACGGCCCTCACGTCATCGCGTATCTGAGCGCCGACAACCTGGGCAATACGGAGTCCGTCCGGTCGGTGACGTTCCAACTCGACCAGACGCCGCCGGTCGCTGCCGCCCACGTCGGCGCTCCGTCCTACACGGCTTCCGACGGCACCCTGTACGTTACCCCGGCGACGCCGGTGACGTTCACCGCCGCGGACGCGGGCTCCGGCGTGGACCGCATTGAGGTGGCCGTGGACGGCGGTTCTTACGCGGCCTACGCGTCCGCGCTGACCTTCGCCGAGGGCCGGCACGCCATCTTTTACCGCGCGGTCGATAGGGTCGGCAACGTCGCACCCGCCCGGACGTTGAGCCTGCGGTCCGACGCCACGCGGCCGATGACGGCGCTCTCGCCCAGCGGAGCATTCTTCACCGCGAACTCCCGGGACTACGCTTCGGCGGGTTTCTTCTACACCCTGACCGCGAACGACCCCGCCTCGAACAGCGTCGCCTCAGGCCTCGCCCTCACGCGCTACGCGCTGGACGGCGGCGCATTCCAGACGTACGTCTCGACGTTCGGCCTCGTCGAGGGCGTGCGCCAGGTCGCCTTCCAAAGCCAGGACAACGTCGGCAACTTGGAGTTGCTGAAGTCCGCGACGGTTTACGTGGACGCCACGCCGCCGGCGACGGCGCTGACCATCGGCCAGCCGCAGTACGCCTCGCCCGCCGGGACGCTGTTCGTGGGCCCGGCCGCGACGTTCGTGCTATCCGCGCAGGACCCGGTCGTTCAGGGGGTGGCCTCAGGCGTGAGCGCGGTATCGGCGCGCGTGGACGCGGGCGCCTACTCGCTCTACGGCGCGAGCTTCACGCTGACGCCCGGCGACGGCTTGCGGACCGTGGGCTGGTTCTCGGTCGACAACGTGGGCAACGCCGAGACGCCGAAGATCTCGACCGTGGCACTCGACGCGACGCCGCCGCTCACGTCCTTGCTCGTCGTCGGCGGCCGGCAATTCCCGGGGCCGAACGCCGCCGCGTTCTACGCCTCGTCGGATACGCGCCTCGCCCTGCCGGCCGTCGACCCCGTCGTCAACGGCGCGGCCTCGGGCATCGCCTTCACGCAGTATCAGGACAACGGCGGCGCTTTTCAGACCTTCACCGCGCCGTTCGGTCTTCCCGAGGGCGCGCACGCGCTGGGCTACCAGAGCCAGGACCGGGTGGCGAACCTCGAGGTGCTGCGCAGCACGACGGTGCTGGTCGACGCAGCGCCGCCGGTCACGACGGCGCACATCGGGACGCCGCTCTTCGTCGCGGCGGACGGCACCGACTACATCACGGCGGCCACCCCGATCACCTTCACGGCCGCCGACCCGGCGCTGGCGGGCACGACGACGCCGGGCTCCGGGGTCAACCGCATCGAGGCGTCGATCGACGGCGGTGCCTTCGCGGCCTATTCCGCGGCGCTGACGTTCGCCGAAGGCCGTCACACGATCCTGTTCAGGTCCATCGACAACGTCGGGAACGTCGAGGCGGCGCAGACGCTCAACATCCGCTCCGACAACACGTCTCCGATGACCGCGCTCGCCGTCATCGGCGGCAAACAGGCCGCGTCTGCCGCCGCCAATAGCTTTTACGCTTCGGCCGACAGCCGCTTCGGCCTGCCGGCCGTCGATCCCGTCGTCAATAACGTCGCCTCGGGCATCGCCTTCACCCGCTACCAGGACAACGGCGGCGCGTTCCAGACCTTCACCGTGCCTGTCGCGCTCACCGAGGGTTCGCATCTGCTTGCCTACCAGAGCCAGGACAACGTGGGCAACGCGGAGGTCCTGCGCAGCACGACGGTCCTCATCGACGCCACGCCGCCGGTCAGCACGGCCGCGATCGGCTCGCCTCTCTTTATCGCGGCCGACGGAACGAACTACATCACCCCGGCGACGCCCGTCACGCTCTCGGCTTTCGATCCCGCGGCCAACGGTCTGGCTTCCGGCGTCGACCACATCGAGACGAATATCGACGGCGCGGGCTACGCGGCCTACACGGCCTACACGTCGACTTTGACCTTCGCCGAGGGGCGCCACACCGTTCTCTTCCGAGCCGTCGACCGTGTGGGCAACGTGGAGGCCGCCCACACTTTGCTACTCCAGTCCGACAACACTCCGCCGGTCACGGCCATCCAGCCCAGCGGGACCTTGTTCACGGTGATGGCGCCCGAAGGCCCGCGCAGCTACGCGCCCGTGCAGTTCACTTATTCGCTGCCGGCGACCGACCCCGTCGTGAGCGGCGTGGCTTCGGGATTGGCCTTCACGCGCTATCGCGCGGGCTCGGCTTTCCAGCCGTTCGTCGCCAGTTTCAGCCTTGCCGAGGGCATCCGCCGCGTGGATTTCCAGAGCCAGGACAACGTGGGCAACCAGGAACTGCCGAAATCCGCGACAGTGTACGTCGACGCCACGCCGCCCGTCACCGCCCTTGCGATCGGCGGGCCGAAGTTTGATCCCGGCAGCGGGCAGGCGGTGTTCATCTCCGTGCAGACGCAGTTGTCGCTGTCGGCCGTCGATCCCGTAGTCCAGGAAGTCGCCTCGGGCGTCAGCTCGGTCTTCTTCCGCCGCAACGCCGATCCCTTCGCCGCGTACGCAAGCTCGTTCACGTTGCCGTTGCCCGACGGCTTCAAGACGGTCGCCTGGTACGCCGTCGATAACGTGGGTAACCAGGAACTCGCCAAGGCCACGACCGTGTTCCTTGATAACACGCCGCCCCAGACCGGACTGACCGTCATCGGCGGGCATCAGTTCCCGGGATCCGACGCGATGACGTTCTACGCCTCCGGAGACACACGGTTGGCCCTGCCGGCGGTCGATCCGATCGCGGGAGGCGCCGCGTCGGGCTTGGCCTTCACGCAGTACCAGGACAATGGCGGGGCCTTCCAGACCTTCGCCGCGCCGTTCGGGCTTGCGGAAGGCGCGCATGCGCTGGGCTACCGGAGCCAGGACAAGGTGCAGAACATGGAAGTTCTGCGCAGCACCAACGTCTGGGTGGACGCCGCGCCGCCGGTGAGTTCCTTCGCCTTCGGCGCGCCGTACTACCAGGCGCCGGATGGGACGAATTACATCACGCCGGCCACTCCCTTGACGTTCGCGGCGGCGGACCCGGTCCTGCCTACGGGGCAGCCCGGAGCGGGCGTCAACCGCATCGAGGTCGCCGTGGACGGCGCGCCGTTCGCGGTCTACACGGCCTCGCTGACGTTCGCCGAAGGCCGTCACACGATCCTTTACCGATCCATCGACAACGTGGCCAACGTGGAGGCGGCGCGGACGCTGAATATCCAGTCCGACGCCACGCCGCCGCTCACGGCCTTGGCCGTGCTGGGCGGCCACCAGTTCCAGGGCCCGGACGCGGCCAGCTTCTTCGCCTCGGCCGATACCCGCTATTCGCTGACGGCCGTTGATCCCGTCGCCAAGAACGTGGCCTCGGGCGTGGCGTTCACGCGCTGGCAGGACAACGGCGGAGCGTTCCAGCCGTTCAACTCCGCGCTCACGCTCGCCGAAGGCGTCCATCATCTGGCCTATCAAAGCCAGGACAACGTCTCGAACCTGGAGGTCTTGCGCAGCACGACGGCTTTGGTCGACGCCACGCCGCCGCAGACCAGCTTGCTCGTGTCCGGCGGGCGTCAGTTCGCCGGTCCCGATGCGGTCACCTTCTACGCCTCCGCGGACACGCGCCTGGTCCTCGTCTCGACCGACCCCGCGGTCAACGGCGTGGCCTCGGGCGTCGCCTTCACGCGCTGGCAAGACAACAACGGGGCCTTCACGACGTATATTTCCAGCTTGGCCCTCGCCGAGGGCGCGCACAAGCTCGGCTATCAAAGCCAGGACAACGTGGCCAACCTGGAAGTCCTGCGCAGCACCAATGTTTGGATAGACGCGACCCCGCCCGCCACGACCGTATCGGTCGGCTTGCCGACCTTTACGGCCGCCGACGGCACGATCTACGTCGCCACGGCCACGCCGGTCACGTTCGCCGCCGCCGACCCCAACCTCCCAACCGGACAGTCGGGTTCGGGACTCAACCACATCGAGACCTCGCTCGACGGCGCGCCGTTCGCGCCTTACGCCGCCGCGCTCAGGCTCGCCGAAGGCCGCCACGTGATCCTCTACCGCGCCGTGGACAACGTGGGCAACGTCGAGAGCGCGCATTCGATCTCGATCCAGTCCGACGCGACGCCGCCCGTCAGCGCGCTCGTCATCGGCGCGCCGCAGTTCCAACTGCCGAACGTTCTTCTGGTCAGCTCGCGCACGCCGTTCGGGGTCGCGGTCGTCGATCCCGTGACGAACAGCGTCGCCTCGGGCGTCAAGGACACCTACTACCGCATCTCGGACGTCGTCCCGAGCACCGCGCCCTTCGCGCTCTCCACCGCGCTGTTCTCCCTGTCCGGCGCGGACGTGAGCAAGGTCGTTGAGTTCTACTCGCGTGACAACGTGCTCAACGCGGAAGTCGTGAAGTCGAGCGCGGTCCTGCTCGACTCGACGCCGCCCGAGGTCACCCTGCTCTCGCCCGCGACGTGCGACTCGGGCATCTGCCGCGTGCTCAAGGGCAAGTTCCCGGTGCTGGGTACGGCGCGCGACAACCACTTCGGCAATTACGTCCTGGACTACGCGCTGGGCCAGAACGCGGCCGCGGGCTTCATGTTCATCAGTTCGGGAACGGCCGCCGTGAACTCCGGCGCGCTCGGGACCTGGGACGCCTCGGCGATGTCGGGCTGGCTCACTTTGCGCCTCACCGCGACGGACTTGGTCGCCAACACCGCCTCGGTCGCGATCAATGTCTTCGTGGGCGACCCGGGCGAGTTGCTGACGTTGGGCAACCATGAGGTCTTCGATATGCCCGAGGGCGTGGCGGCGGGCGGCGATGGGAAGATTTATGTCGCCGACCGCGATAATGACCGCGTCGCCGTGTTCTCCTCGACCGGCGCCTTGCTGGCGTCCTTCGGCGTCCGCGGTCATGACGACGACCATCTCTCCACGGGGACTTTGCGCTTGGACGAGCCCGCGGGCGTGGCGGTGGACACGGCGGGGAACGTCTACGTTGCCGACACCAACCGCGACCGCGTGCTCAAGCTCTCGGCCACAGGACAAATCTTGTTGAGCCTGGGTGGACGCGAGCATGACCAGGAAGACTGGCATGACGACAAGTCCGAGGGTCACGACTGCCGCCTGCCCGGCCGGTTCCATCACCCGGCGGGCGTGGCCGTGGACGCCAGCCAAAACATCTTCGTCGCCGACACGGACAACCGCCGCGTCCAGGTGTTCAGCTCGACGGGCGGGTTCACGCTCCAGTTCGATCTGCCGCCCGTGCCGGTCCGCCCCGACCGTGACGAGGACGATCATGACGACGACTCGGCCGTCGCGGCGCTGGGCAAGCCGTTCGCCGTCGCGCTCGACGCGGCAGGGAACATCTACGTTGCCGACTCCAAGGGCGGGCGAGCGCTCAAGTTCGCCGCGACCGGGCAGCTTCTGCTGACCATCCCGATCACGGGGGACAAGCCCGGAACCTGGGGCCGGCCCTTCGGCGTGGCTGTCAGCACCAGCGGCGACTGCCTGCTGGTCTCGGACCGCAAATATTCCCGGATACTTAAGTTCGACTTCCTGGGAAGCCAGAACCTCAACTTCGGCGCCAAGGGCAAGGTCCACGACGACGACGCTCCCGCGCCGAGCGGCGCGATCGTCTTCAACAAGCCCATGGGTCTGGCCCTGGACGCTCAGGGCAATCTGTTCGTGGCCGACCGCAACAACGACCGCGTCCGCAAGTTCGCCCTGCCCACGGGCCAGCCGCCGCTGGTCGTGCCGGCGCCCAGGCCCGAGGACGAGCACGTGGCTCGCGACGTTGTGGACAAGGAGGACGGCGGCAAGGTCGAGCGCAAGGACCTCGCCTCGGTGAATATCCCGCCCGGGGCCGTGGCTCAAGATATGAAGGTCACGGTCTCGACGCCGACCGAGGGCGCGGCCGACGAGTCGAACCGCCGTCGCGCGGTGGACGCGGCCCAGCTCAAGACCGCCTCGCCGCCCGTAGAGTACGGCCCCGAGGGCACGAAGTTCGCGGCACCCGTCACGTTGACCTTGCCCTACAGCTCGGACCTGGTGGCGCTGGAGGGCGTGGACGAGGCGAACCTCACCGTGCGCTACTGGAATCGCGACAAGGCGCAGTGGGAGAACTTGGACTCGGTCGTCGATCCCAAGACCCACACGGTCAAGGCCAAGACCACGCACTTCTCTCTGTACCAGGTATTCTCAGGCACGGCCTCGGTCGTTGGACTGCGCCCGCTCGCGGTCGGTGACCCGACCTTCATGTTCCACGACGCTTACGCCTTCCCGAACCCCGTGCGCGGGGTGAATGCGGCCACGATCCGCATACAGCCCGGTCTGGCGGACTCGGTCGAGGTGCATGTCTACGACCTCGCCGGGCGCAGGGTCTATTCGTCCTCGAATTTCTCGCTCAACGCGGGCCTCGACGACGGCAACGGGAAGGGCGTGCAGTACACCTACGACAACGTCTGGGATATCTCGGGCGTGGGCTCGGGCGTGTATCAGTACGTTCTCACCGCGAAGAAGTCCGGACAGTCCGACATCCATAAGGCGGGGCGCATCGCGGTCGTCAAATGAGAACGATCAAGCTCGCCGTCACGCTCGCCTTGCTGGCCCAGGTCGCCGGGGCGGCCGAGACCGTGTCGTTCCTGAACGTCGGCGTCGGGGCGCGCTATCTCGGCGTCGGCGGCGCCGGCACCGCGCTGGCCGACGACGCGAGCGCGTTGTACTGGAATCCGGCGGGCTTGGCCGCGCTCGATAAGCGCGACGCCGCCGCCAGCCATGCGGAATTGACCCAGACCGTCCGTCACGACTTCCTGGGCTACGCCCAGCCGACCCAACTCGGCACCTTCGCGGCCGGAGCGACTTATTTGAGTCAGTCCGCGTTGGAGGGCCGCGACGCACAGGGCCATCCGACCGGGGGCTTTCAGGCTTCGGACGCGGCGCTGAGCCTGGGCTACGGCCGCAAGACCGACTTGGCGGACTTCGGCGCGACGGCGAAGTACATCCAATCGCACATCGGTTCAGCCCAGGCCGTGACCGTCGCGCTCGATCTCGGCGCGCGCAAGACGCTGGGCGTCCTGACGCTTGGCGCGGCCTTGCGCAACGCGGGGCCGGGGATGAAATACGACGTCCAGCGCAACGACCTGCCGCTGAGACTCGCCTTCGGCGCGGCCTACAAGCTCTCGGGCGGCCACGCGCTGGCGGCCGAGTGGACCAACGGCCCGCGCGGCGCGGGCAACGACGCGGGCTTCGGCGGCGAGTATCAGGCGATCAAAGGCGTGTTCCTGCGCGCGGGCTACACGACGCAGACGGCGATCACGGGCGGCTCCAACTTCGACGCCGCGCGCGGGTTGACGATGGGCTTGGGATTTCGCGGCGGAGCCTGGGGGCTCGACTACGCGGCCGTGCCCATGGGCGAGTTGGGTTCCACCCACCGCTTCACGCTCTCCTCGCGCTGGTGATATGGGGGATCGCAACGAAGAGATGGAGCGACCGTGAGAAGAGCCTACGCCGGATACGATTACGATGACGAAATCCCCTGCAAGCTCTGCGGCCGGGCCTTTGTGGCCATCGGGTGGTCGCACTTGGAGGCCAAGCATGGCTTCCCGAGAGCCACGGCGGTCGCGGACTACAAGCGGCGGTTCGGTCTCACCCGCGTGTTCGCTCTCGCGTTCGAGAAGAAGAGGGTCCGCAACTTCATCGCCTCCCTGGCGGCGGCGAATAGACACTGGCCCAGGGAGAGAATTCTTCAGGAGATAAATGCCCGCAGGTCTGCCGGCAAGCCCTTGAATGACAACGCGGTTGCGAAAGACGACCCTCACCTTCAGTCCGCGGCAGTCCGGCTCTATGGCTCCTGGGGCAAAGCCCTGGCTGCGGACGGCATAGACCCTGCGACGGCGGCCAAACGGCATTCGTGGACAAGAGCCGGATTGATTCGGGAACTGCGGGCTTGCGCCACCAACGGCGTCGTTCTCGCCGACAAGATCGGCAAGAGGCGCTGGCAGTCGCTGCGCACCGCAGCCGCCCGCCGATTCGGTTCGTGGCATGACGCTCTTCGGGCCGCAGGGCTGCGAGCCCTCCATCCAATGAAGTGGACGAAGGAAGAGGTTCTGCGACGAATCAGGCTCCGGATGCGGATGGGCCTGGACCTGACCCAGACGGCGGTGGCCCGTTCGGACCTTGCTTTGGTATCGGCGGCCAGGCGCGTGATCGGCCGTCCTTGGGGCGTCATCATCCAGGAATGCGAGTACAAGGGAAGATAATTCACGCGAGACGGCGCGCTGGTTCTACGCAGGTGGGATCAGCAGGCTGCTCTTGGAGCGGGTTGGGGCCGAGTGGTTCTCGCAGGTCGCGTTCCAATCGCGTCTGACCCTACGGCACGGCGGCTCGCCAAGCTCTACAAGAAGACGCTGAATTATTTCGGTTGAGGTCAGAAGTTTAGCGACCTTTTCCGCCGTGCAGTAGGCCCAGGATTTGGTTGAGTCTCGCCGTGGTGATGCCCAATTGCCCGGCGAGGGACTTGCGAGTCAACGCGGGTGTCTCTCGGAGTAGCTGCGCGCATCGTCGAGCCAACCGTAGGCGATCTTCGCCGGAACGAACTTTTGTACCCCGAATAGAAACACGCGAGGCCGCCGCAAAGGCCTCCTGCGGGAGTATTCGCTTCCCGCCCTTCGTAGTGTTGAGGAGGCCGAAGGAAAACTCGAATAAAAGGCCTTTCCCGTTTTGAAGAGCGTCGGATTCGGGCAGCCAATTTGGACGTGGACAGAACGAGGCCCTCCTTCGGGAGGGCTTTTCGTTTTTTTGTAGTCTACAGCCAGCATGAAAGATAAGGAGCCAGCGGCCTTAATGCCGACCGGCTATCCCCAGTTCCTTGAGGACATCAAGTCCCGTATCCGTTCGGCTCAGGTCAAGGCTGCTCTCGCTGCTAGCCGTGAGTTGATTGCCCTGTACTGGGACCTCGGCAAGTGTATCGTCGAGCGCCAGCGGCGGGAGAGCTGGGGCAAGGCCGTCGTGGACAAGCTGGCCGCCGACCTTCAGCGCGACTTCCCTGGGATGGAAGGCTTTTCTCCGCGAAACGTCTGGCGGATGCGCGCTTTCTATTTGGCTTGGACCGAGGAGGTTCTCGCGCAATCGCCGGGAGGATCCCGGCCCGCAATTCTGACACGGTCCGTGTCAGAATTGGACGGCCAAAATCTGCCACGGGTCGTGTCAGAAATTCCGTGGGGCCAGAACATAGCGCTCCTTCAAAAGCTCAAAGACCCTGGTCGGCGTCTTTGGTACGCCAAGATGACCGTAGAAAACGGGTGGAGCCTTCCTTCTTTGGTCCATCAGATCGAGTCGGGCCTTTTCGATCGCCAGGGGAAGGCCGTCACTAATTTCAAGAGGACGCTACCGCCCGCACAGTCGGACCTGGCCCATCAAGCCATCAAGGACCCGTACACGTTCGACTTCTTGACGCTGGCCGTCGACGCGCGTGAACGCGAGCTGGAGCAGGGATTGGTGGACCATATCCAGCGATTTCTGCTCGAGTTGGGCGTCGGGTTCGCTTTCGTCGGGCGTCAGGTCCACTTGGAAGTTGAAGGCGACGATTTCTATATCGACCTTCTCTTCTACCATCTGCGTTTGCGCTGCTACGTCGTCGTCGAGTTGAAGAATGGCCCCTTCAAACCGGAGTATGCGGGGAAGATGAATTTCTATCTCTCAGCCGTGGATGACCGTCTTCGGCATAAAGACGATCAGCCTTCCATCGGCATGATCCTCTGTAAGTCCCGAAAGAAGCTGATCGCCGAGTACGCTCTTAGAGACACGCACAAGCCTATCGGCGTGTCTGCTTATAAGTTGACTAAGGCCCTGCCAGAGAAGCTCAAAGGGACACTGCCGACGATTAGGGCTATCGAGGCAGAATTGAAAGCGGGCCAATAGTACAACGCGTACGAGATAGGCGCCGATAATTGCATTCCCCACGCAGCGCGTGGGGAATGCGATCTGAGATCGGCCGCCGCGATCGCCAGTCCCGCGATGACGAACGAGATGACGTCCACGATGACGATCCATCGCAGCCCTATCATCTGCAGCAGCAGAGCGCCGAGCATGGGACCCATGAAGGTCGCGCTCGATTCGGCAAATTTATGGATGGAATTCGCCCGGATGTAGTGATTGCGCGAAACCATGGCGGGCACTGACGCCGCGAGCGTCGGGACCTTGAACGCCTGGATTGTCGAGTACAGCGCCGTGACCAGGTAGATATGCCATATCATCAGACCCTTGGTCGTTATCAGGACCAGCAGGGCGCAGCTGATCAGGGCTCCGGCCGCCTCGCATAAGATCAAAAGTCTCTTGCGGTCGAAGCGATCGGCCAGCGCGCCGGCTATAGGGCCGAGGATGATCCCGGGCATATAGGCGAAAAAAAGTGATATGGAGAGCGTGGTCGCCTTGCCCGTGCTCTGCCATGCCCAAAGCGATAGGGCGAACTTGGACGTCTCGGAGCCGAGCAACGTGACGCATTGCCCTCCGAAAACGAAGAATAAGCTCCTAAGCGCCTTCACAGTCCTCCAGCAGCCTCAGTATGTTGATATGATAATAGCGCATTTCATCATCGGGGTACGGGGTCAGCGGTGAATAGTCTTGGCGCTCGTTGGAACGCCGCACTCCTTCGAAGAGGCGGCGCGGTTCTCGAGGAGCAGGCACGGTTCGCGCGCGAGATCCGACGAGGGATGCGCGGATTAAGCTTCGTCGCGCCCGAGCAGCCTGTGCCGTTGAGGCCGATCTTCATCGGCGCGAGCGAATTGGCCCGCCTCCACGCCATCACTCGGCATCTGGTCCGCCTGATCCAGCGGACTTGCTTCGAGCGGTCGGCCGGGGATCATACTCGCCTGGTCGAGATGATGGGCTACCCGCGGGAGCAGCTCGCTCTGCTGTCCGACCGGCCGACGTGGAACAAATAAGCGGCATCGATGGTCCGGCCCGACATCGTCTACAGTCGCGGAAGGCCGTACTTCTTGGAATGCAACCTGCACAGCGTCATTGGCGGCGTCGTGAGCTCCAGCATCGTCGGCAAGTTCTTCCTTCGCTCCCCGACGGCAGTCCGACTCATGCGGGACGGCGTCGGGATCCACGCGCGTAGCTCGTTGGAGGCGCGTCGTCTTCTGCTGCTCGACGTCGCGCGGGATATGGGCCTGAGGCGACCGCCTCGGGTCGCTCTCATCGGATGGGAAGGCGACGTCCCGCCGCCGTCGTCGGTCCGTCTCTTCACCGAGGAAGCCGAATATCTCTCGCAGAACGGCGTCCCGACCATGTTCATTCAGCCTCAGGAGCTCAAGATTCGGGGGGGCAGGCTCGCTGCGGGGAGTCGGCGTTTCGACATCGCGTTGCGCATTTTCCTGACGCGCGAATACGCCCGCGCGGGAGTGAGCATGGAGTTGTTCCGCGCTACGGAGCGCGCCGATGGGACGATGGTGTTGACCGACGACCTCTGCTCGCTGTACACCAATAAGATCGTGTTCGCTTGGCTGCATGAGGACGCGGCTTCGATGAGGAAGCCGGACCGCGAGTTCATCCGGCGACATATCCCGTGGACGTTCGTGGTCCGAGGCGGCCCTCTCGAACGAGCGGGGGGCAAGAGAGTCGATCTGCCTTCGTATCTGCTCCGGCGGCGTCGAGAGTTCGTGCTGAAGCCCTTGCGGGGATCCGGCGGCAGCGGAGTCGTGATCGGTCGCGATTGCCCAGAGTCGCGATGGACTCGGCACATCGCGGACGCCGTGAAAAAAGGCGGCTTCATCGCGCAACGCTATGTCGCCCCCGATCTCGCTGCGATGCCTTTCCTCGTGGACGGCGCCATCCAGGTGGTCAAGGTCCCGGTCGTGCTCGGGCCTTTCGTCTTCGGGCGTCATGACGGTGGCTGCTTCGCGCGGTTCCCGATCGATCCTGATCGCCGCGTCGTGAATCGGGCGATGGGCGCGGCGGCCAGCGTCGTGATGGCGGGGGGGCGGGCGCAGTGAACGCGGTAGGGCGGCTCTGGAACCGGGATGTCGTCCGCGCGCGAGCCGTCGACGAGCAGCGCCGCTTGGCGGGCCGCATCGCGCGGGCGATGGCCGGCATCGTCTCCATCGGGGCGGAAACGCCGGTCCCGTTGCGTCCGCTCCTGCTCGATCTCGATGAATATGAAGCGCTGCGGCGAAGCGCCCGGACGCTGGCGAAGATCATCGTCGACGCGTGTGAGCGGAAATCGGGCGGGGACGCGGCCCGCCTGGCCGCCTTGACCCGTCATCCGCAGGATCACCTCCGCATCATGTCGCCGACGACGAGCCGATTGTCGGCGTCGAACGTCCGTCCTGACGCCATTCTGTCGGGCGGCGTGCCGTGGTTCATCGAATGCAATTTCCACAGCGCCGTCGGAGGGGTCGTTCCGACCGGGCTGCTCAACGGGATATACGCCGGCTCGGCGGCGGCGAGGCGCTTGCAGGCCTCCGGATTCGGCTTCGTTTTTCACGACTCCATGGAAGCTCGGCGGCGACAACTGCTGGAAGTCGTCGGCGGTCTGAGGCTGCGGCGCGCGCCTCGGATCGCCCTCATCGGTTGGGAAAAAGGGCAGAGCTCGATCCGGGAGATCGTCGTCGAGGTGGAGCATCTCCGGGAGCGCGGCATGCAGGCGTACTACGTGCGACCTGAGGACGTGCGCTTGAAGAACGGCGGATTGAGCGCTGGCGGCCGGAGTTTCGACGTCGCGGTGCGCATCTTTCTGACGCCCAAGTGGTTGGAGGCGGGCATCGATCTGGAGCCTTATGCCCGTGCCGCTCGTGCCGGCGCGACGATCATCGTGACCGACGACCGCTGCTCTCTGTACACCAACAAGATCGTCCTCGCATGGCTGCATCAGGAGCCCGGGTTGCTTGAACCGCACGCGCGGGAGTTCGTCGCTGCGCATGTGCCGTGGACGTGTCTGGTGAGAGACGGGAAGGCTTCGTTTCGCGGGCGCGAGATCGACACCGTTCCGTTCCTCCTGAAGCACCGACGACAGCTGTTGCTGAAGCCGTTGGCGGGCTACGGCGGCAAGGGGATCGTTTTCGGAAATGGAGTGGACCAGGCGTCATGGTCGGAACTCGTCAGGCGGGGAGCAGCGGAGTCGAATTTCATCGCTCAGAAGTACGTCCCGTCGGATCTCGTGCCGATGCCGTTCTTCATCCCGGATCCATGTCGCGTCATCGTGCGTCGAGTCCCGGTTGTGTTTGGGCCGCATCACTTCGGATCCCATGCGGGCGGGATGCTGGCCCGGCACGCCGCCAGCCCCGGATCGGGCTCGATCAACTGGGGACGTGCGTTCTCGAACACGGTCTTCGGCACGACATCCGGCCTCGTCGAAGGCTCCGCCACTGCCGGGACGCTCCTTTCCAGGTTCGAGTCCTAGTTCCGCAGAATTTGACGCGCGAACTTGCTCCGGAGTGACCCTAAAAATTTGGCGTTAGCCGCAGCAGGCGTAAAATCTGATTGAGACGGGCCGTTGTCATCCCTAGTTGCTTGGCGGCGTCCTTGCGAGTCAAAGCGGGGAAATCCAACAGCTTCTGTCGGCACTCTCGGGCGAGGAGGATTTGATCCTTGAGAGAACGAGTCTTGGGGCGAGCGAATTTTTCACGGGCGGCCTCGGTGAATGCCTCCTGAGGCAATAGGCGCTTCTGGCCCTTTGTCGTGTTTAGTTGGCCGAATGAAAACTCGAATAAAAGGCCCTTCTCGTTTTGAGGAGCGTCCGGTTCGGGCAGAATTTGGACGTGGACAGAACGAGGCCCTCCTTCGGGAGGGCTTTTCGTTTTTGTAGGATGCGGCATGGCTTCTAAGGACGTCAGGAAAGCCCGAGGACGCACGCGAGACGAGGCGTCTTTCCCTGCCGCGTTGCCGGCGTCGGAAATGCCGGGCGGCTACGCTGAAATGCTCTCCGCTCTAAAACGGCGGATCGGCCAAGAAAGGCAACGGGTTGTTTTTTCCGCAAACGTCGCCATGGTCGCCTTGTACTGGGACATCGGACGCGCCATCCTTGAGCGTCAAGACCGGAAAGGGTGGGGCTCAAAGGTGATCGACCGCCTTTCGCACGACCTTCACGAGGCGTATCCCGAGATGAAGGGATTCTCGCCGCGGAACCTCAAATACATGCGGGCCTTCGCCGCCGCCTGGCCTGACGCCACAATCGTGCAACGGGTCGTTGCACGATTGCCCTGGCGCCAGAACATCGCCCTTCTCGAGCGCCTCCGTGACGTAAAAACACGGCTTTGGTACGCGCAGGAAACCTTGCGCAACGGCTGGTCGCAGCCGATCTTGGCGCTGCAGATCGAGGGGCGCGCCCATGAGCGGCGAGGGAAGGCGCTGAGTAATTTCAAGGAAATTCTCCCGCCGGCTCAGTCCGACATGGCCGCCCAGGTCTTCAAGGACCCATACCTTTTCGATTTTCTCGGGACGGCCGATACTCGCCGCGAACGGGAGGTCGAGCAGTCGCTGGTGGATCACATTCAGAAGTTCCTGCTGGAACTGGGAACGGGTTTCGCCTTCGTAGGCCGTCAGGTCCACCTGGAAGTAGGCGACGACGACTTCTATGTGGACCTGCTCTTCTACCATCTTAAGTTGCGATGCTACGTGGTCGTCGAGCTCAAGGCCGTGCCTTTCAAGCCAGAGTTCGTGGGCCAAATCAACATGTATCTCTCGGCCGTGGACGATCTGCTGCGTCATCCAGAGGACAAGCCGACCATCGGCCTTCTCCTGGTCAAAGAGAAGAAGAAACTCATGGTCGAGTACGCCCTGCGCGGCATCCAGAAGCCGATCGGCGTCGCGCACTGGGAGACCAAGCTCGTGGAGTCCCTGCCGGCCGATCTGAAGGGCGTGCTCCCCACCGTTGAAGAGCTGGAAAAAGAGCTTCAGTAGGAGTGAGTATGGGCGGACTCCCTATTCTTTGATGAGAACCTCCTTTTCATAGACCTCTTGCGGCCAGGGAGGTGATCGGGCATCAGATTTACCTGTAAATATCGCGACATGTGCGGGCTATCCAAACAGCCATTTTCTTTGATGGGTATTTGATGGGAACGAGGGCCAGGATAAATCCGTCACGGGTCGTGACTGGGATTCTTCTTCTGCGTTGAGCGCAGGATTTGATTGAGGCGGCTCGTTGTCACGCCAAGTTTCTTGGCGATGTCTCTGCGCGTCAGAGCGGGGAAGTCCAGCAGTTTCTGCCGGCACTCTTGGGCGAAGAGGATTCGGTCTTTGTGAGATCGCATCCTGGGAAGATTGAAGGCTTCACGAGCGGCTTCGTCAAAATCTTCTTTCGGTAAGAGGCGTTTCTCGCCCTTGGCTGTATTTAACTGGCCGAAGAAAAACTCGAATAAAAGGCCTTTCCCGTTTTGAAGAGCGTCCGACTCGGGCAGCCAATTTGGACGTGGACAGAACGAGGCCCTCCTTCGGGAGGGCTTTTCGTTTATTGGTAGGCTACAGTCATTATGAAAGGTAAGAAGCCGACGACGCTCCATGACCGGATTCGGGAGATCAT
Source organism: Elusimicrobiota bacterium (assembly GCA_028871595.1). The sequence continues at coordinate 26,631 of JAGWMT010000001.1, read as the reverse complement.
CGAGTCTGCTCGTACTGGAGCGGCGCGTTCCGTCAACAGGCGGGGGTGTATGACAGCGAGCCCGGATCGAACTTGGTCTTCAAAATCTCTTTGCCGCAGAAGCAGCACGCCCATTTGAATTCGTCGTTCATTCGCTGTTTCGGGCGTCTATCGCTTGTCGACGTGAGTCCGGATATCGTCAAGCGCGTCTTGAGCCTTGCCGTCCATTTTAGGATCGGTTGAAAGCCGTTCCAATTCCGGAATGACGACATCGAGATCCAGTTGCCCATGAATTCGCGCTAGGTGGCCCAGTGAAATGGCTGCGGCGCCGCGAACCCATCGGTCCTTGTGCTTCAGGAACGACAGGCAATGGCCCTGGACCCAGCGCCAATCTGAATCGTTGAGGGCGAGGCGGAGCAGGGCGCGGACAATATTGTCCGTCTTATCGGACTTGAACGCCATTGCGGCCTCGGCACGCGAAATCGGCGGCATCTCTTCGTATGTTCTCTTCATAGCTTGATGATGCGACCTCTTGCCGTCGCCCTGCCGGCTTTGATCAAAGCATTTCTGGCTTCGACGGCCAGTTCCTCCCACGTGCTCACATAGCCATGATACCTTCCGGGCAAGTGCTCTCGAAAGACGACGTACTCATCGTTGGCGTAGTCGATGCCGACCTTCTGGGTGGATGTAGGCTTAACGTTGATTGCCTTATCGAGGACGTCCTGACCGTTTTGGGGGGCGGCGCTGATCTTCCCCTGCGGACCGCCGCGCGCCGTCGCTCCGTGCTTGGGAGATTCTTCGTAGAGCCCGTTCGGATGGTCGCCGCCCCCATCTCCGGAGACTTGGGTCGGAGACCTTCCCGTTGCAAAGGTATAGTGGTCGGACGCGACCGCGGCGCCGCCGATGAGAACGGCCGTGGTGTCCATCGCCTTGGCCCCTGCCGCAACGACGGCATGGTCAAGGATGACTGCGCCTCCGCCGTTTGCCGAAACCCCGGCCCCGGCCGTCGCCAATTGCGCTGCGGGAGCGGCTGGGCCCACGGCGGAGAAGAATGCCCTCGCCGCCGCGAACGCGCCCGGGCCGAACTCCCAGGCGGCCAGCGCGACGAACGCCGTACCGGCGAGTGCGGCTGACTTGAGATAGTTGCCCCTCGTCTGCTCAGGTGAGACTTCCGGCTCTGGGTCTAGGCCATCCTCCGAGGCCCAGGTCTGCTTTGATCGGTAGATCCCATAGGCCGTCGCCGTGAGCCCGAGGCCGGCTCCGATGGGCCACAGCGGCATGCCGTCCTTGGGCGCCTCCTGTCCAGCGGGAGCTTGCGCGAGCTTCGCGCTTTCCCGTTTAGCCAGATCCACTATCTTTCGGACCGTTGGGTCGCCCGACCGGTCCGCGGCCTTTTGCGCCCAGGCCACGGCTTCTTCGCCGCGCCCCGCGTCCATCGCTTCCCTTGACCGGCGCAGGTAGTCCTTGGTCTCCGTGTACTTCAGTCGGTCTTCTTTCGCGAAAGCGTAGAGCTTCTGGACCTCGGTCGAGGTCGGATCGGCGTTCATGGCGGCCTGGACGTCGTTCCATGTGGTCGTCATGTCCCCTTTGCGGCGGGCGGCGGCGGCTTGGTGGATGAAGGCCAGGGCTTGTGGGGAGATATCGTTGTTCTCGGGGATGGTGAAGTCTGCCCCGGCGACGGTGACGCCGTCCGGAGCCGCAACGGTTGTGGGCGCTTGGCCCGATGAAGGCGCCGCCGATGTGCGCCCCTCCGACATTTTCAAGATCGTCAGGGCCGCCTTGTCGGTATGGCCGCTCATCTCCCAAGCCGTTCTAGCCTGTTCGGCCGCGGCGGGATAATCTCCGTTGCGATAATGGCCCTCCGCCATGATGGTGTAGCCATCGGGCTTCTTCGGTTCAAGCTCGCGCAAACGCGCGCCGACGGCCACGATGTTTTGGCCGCCTTCTGCTCCGCGTTCGTCTAATAGAAGGTAGCCCTGCGCGATCTCCTTCAGGGCTTCCGACGTCGCGGCCTCGGCACGCGCCGCGTCAAGTTGCTGCCGAACGTGCGTCTTTTGCTCCAGCGTCATCGTCGCGACCATTTGAGCGAGCGCGGCGCGCCCGCCAAGCGCGCGCTGTTGGTCGGGTGTCAGGCCCGCCTTGAACGTGCGTTCAAGAAGCGGATAGGACGGTCTGGGAGTCGCCTTTTCGATGCCGGAAGCGGGTCGGCTCGTGCTTGAGCCGTCTTGAGCGAAGCCCGGTGCTGTGGGCAGGAGTGCCAAGGCGAATAGGAGGGAGTGGCTCATGCTTCACCTTGGGGTAGTGTAACCCCGCTCTTTCGGACTGTCAATGTTAGCGTCTGAGGACGAGGCCGCGCGATCAGGCGCGGCGAAAAGGGGCGGCCTTACTTCTTAAGAGCCTATCCCGGTAACAATCCCGCGCAGCGAATCGTGATGATCGCGCAGACAAGGTGAAGTAGGCCGAAATAATTCTCCCGCTTCTTCTCCCAGCGGGATAAACAAGAAAGCCCTTCAGAATTTGGGAGGCTTTCTTTTTTCATCATCCGGGGCTACAATGCTCCCAGGCCGCCGGAGGAGGCTCGTGTCATGCCGAAGAACCTGACGCCCCAGCAGAAGAAAGTCCTCAGCTACAAGCGCGACCGCCGCAACGCCTACGGCCAGAACGCGAAGGCCTCGCGCAAGGCCATCCCCTTGCGCAAGGCGAGCGCACGCCGTGCCTACCGTCACGCCGCCAACCAGACGCTCAAGGAGGCGGTCTTCGCAGTCGACGCCGAGCAGGCCGACACGGTGCAGGCCGAGGTTGCGAGCGTCGTCGATGTTCCCTTCAGGAAATTCCGGGACATCCCCCTCGGCAAGCACGTCGAATACCACTTGAAGCGACGGGAGCGCCTCGCCGTCGATTCCGGGGAGAAGGCGCGGCGCCGGCGCTTGGCTGAGGCTCTCCGTATCTTTTGGGCTGAGAGCCGCGACCGCAGGCGGGCGCTGCGCGCCTCTCTCGAAGATGATCGCGCGCAATTCCAGGGGTGGCTCGCCTCCGAGCGGAGCAAACTCGCCGCCGAACTGGCCGCCGCCCCCGCTTTCGGCCCGGCCGCCTCGGCCGCGCGCTCGCACCGCGACCGCGGAGAGTTGGCGCTGCGGCGCCGGCAGGCCGAGATCGAGGCCCGCCACCGGGCTTGATTCGCAAAAGGGCCTTGTTCTCTATCAAGTGAGCAAGACCAACGGCGGCCCCTCATACCAAGAATGGCCCGAGGTGGAGTTTGTCGGGCGAGTGGTGGCATGGCTTCTAAGGATCCGCGGAGAGTCCGCGGGCGTTCGAGAGACGAGGCGTCTTTCCCCGTCGCGCTGCCGGCGTCTGAAATGCCGGGCGGCTATGCTGAAATGCTCCCCGCTCTAAAACAGCGGATCGGGCAAGAAAGGCAGCGGGTTGTTTTTTCCGCGAACGTCGCCATGGTCGCCTTGTACTGGGACGTCGGACGAGCCATCCTTGAGCGTCAAGACCAGAAAGGGTGGGGCTCGAAGGTGATCGACCGCCTTTCGCATGACCTTCACGCGGCGTATCCTGAGATGAAGGGCTTCTCGCCGCGCAACCTTAAATACATGCGGGCCTTCGCCGCCGCCTGGCCCGACGCCCTGGCGCCAGAACATCGCCCTGCTCGAGCGACTCCGCGACGCAAAAACACGGCTTTGGTACGCGCAGGAAACCTTGCGCAACGGTTGGTCCCAGCCGATCTTGGCGCTGCAAATCGAGGGCCGCGCCCATGAGCGATGTTAACACCTTGGACAAGACGTCCTGGTATCGGGCGTGCGCCGGTTTTGCGAACGCCCCCGGCCTTCGGACGGCCGTCTTTAGAACGCCGATGCCGGGCCCGTGTCGGCCGGTTCAGCCCCCGGCGATGGAGGCCACGATCAGGAAGGGCTCCTTGCCGCGCGCGACGTCGTCGGGCAGGGGCGCGTCCATCGGCGCGTTGGAGAGGTCCTCGGAACAGGCGTAGAAGCGCACCAGCGGGCGGCGGACCTTCGTGACGTGGTCGCGGATGGTGCCGCACAGCGCGGGGTGCCGCGCTTCCAGGGCGTCCAGCACCGAGCGCTGCGTCACCGGCGGCGCGACGTCCAGCTCCACCACGCCCGGCACCCGGGCGAGCGTCCGCAGGAACGAGGGCACGATCACGCGCACCATCGTTAAGGGATCGTCTGGACGGAGACCGACAGGACATGGGGAAGATCGCGCACGATCGCCCGCCACGTGTCGCCGCCGTCCGCCGAGTGGTACACCTGGCCGCCGGTCGTGCCGAAGTAGACGCCGCACGGGTCCATGGAGTCCGCCGCCATCGCGTCGCGCAGCACGTTGACGTAGCAGTTTTCCTGCGGGAGTCCCTGAGTCATGCCCTTCCAGCTCTTGCCGCCGTCCTTGGTGCGGTACACCCGCAGCTTGCCCTCGGGCGGGATGCGGCCGTGCTCCGGATCGATCGGGATCACGAAGACCGTGTCGGGTTCGTTGGAGTCGATCGCGATGGGGAAGCCGAAGTTGTTGGGAAGGCCCGTCTCGATGTTCTTCCACTCCGCCCCGCCGTTCTCGGTCTTGAGCACGCCGCCGTGCAGCTGCATATAGAGGACTTCGGGCTTCGCCGGATGCTGGGCGATGCGGTGCACGCAGTAGCCGACCTCGGCGTTCTTGTCGGGCAGGTAGTCGTTTTTCAGACCCTTATTAATGGGCCGCCAGGTCCGGCCGGCGTCGTCGGAGCGGAAGGCGCCGGCCGCCGAGACGGCCACGAACATCCGTTTCGGCACGGCCTTGTCGAGCACGATCGTGTGCAGGCACAGGCCGCCGGCGCCGGGCATCCACTTGGGCGCCGTGGCGTGTGTGCGGAGGGAGGGGAGCTCCTTCCACGTGATGCCGCCGTCCGTGGTCTTGAAGAGGGCGGCGTCTTCCACGCCGGCCCAGCAGGTATCGGCGTCCTTGAGATCGGGTTCCAGGTGCCAGACGCGCTTGAACGCCCACGGCCGCATCGTGCCGTCGTAGAAAAGATGCTCCCCGACCGTGCCCTCGTAGACGAATTTGTTGCTCTCGCCTTGAGGCATGCCGTCCTTGACGGTCGGGCCGCCGCCCGGCGTCTCCCAGGTCTTGCCGCCGTCGGAGGAGCGCTGAATGACCTGGCCGAACCAGCCGCTGGTCTGCGACGCGTAGATCCGGTCCGGGTCGGCGGGGGAGCCGGCCATGTGGTAGACCTCCCACCCGTGGAAGAGCGGACCGCTCACCTTCCACGACTCGCGCTTGCCGTCCGACGTCAGGATGAACGCGCCCTTCTTGGTGCCGACCAGGACTCGTATTTTCATAGACATATGAATGCTTCTCCGGAGAAGGGATGTCAACGCGGCGACGGCGTCCGCGGGCCGTAACGACAGAGCGTTCCATCGAGCGTGCCGTTTGCGATCAGGTTGAGGCGCTGTTCGAAGGTGTGGAGCGGTTCCTCGTCGGCGCGCCAGACCGCGAAGACCGTCATCGGCTTGTACGGCGCGCCGTGGGCGGCTTGCCGCGGGACCTCCACGGGCCCGGAGCGCATCCGAGCCTCGACGTCCGAAGGCTCAGGCCAGGGCGCCCACTGATGGCTTTTCGCCCCGCCCACCGTGTTGATGAGCCGCCAGCGCCCCGAATCCCCTTTGACGGCGACAAAAACGTGGCCGCTCGCGCCGGTCCGCGGGTGTTCGACGCGCGCGGCCCCGGCCTTGGGGCAGATGAGCGCCAGGTCGTCGTTCTCGACGGCGGCGACGATGCGCATCTCCTCGGGCCGGACTCCGGCCCGTTCGAGCATGGCGGAGAAAACGAGCGCGTAGTTGTTGCAGTACCCGCCGATCTTCTGGGTCAAGACCTGCTCCGGCGTTCGCAACGAGTCCAGATGATAGCGCTGATCGTACGGCGGAGGCAGATGGTCCGGAGTCCCGTGAGGCGCGAAATAATGACGGTTGACGAGCAGGCCGAGGGTCTTCTCGACCTTTATCTCGAGCGGGTCCGACGGACGCAGGCCGGCCTTCGCGACGGCGGCGTCGAGAGCCGGGCCGGCCCAGGCGGCGGCGGATAGAAGAACGGCGAACGCGGCGGCGATCATTCCCCTATTTTGGCATAAGCCTCCGCTCGATGTGCGAGCCGTTCGCGAGGTATGAGGAACGATATTTTAGGCCTTGACAGGCAACTAAAAGGTTGCCTATAATACGAACGTGGAAAAACTCGCCGCCGTGAGCGCCGCGGACCGGATCTTCAAGGCCTTGGCCGACGCCGGCCGCCGCCGCCTGCTGGACCGCCTGCGCGTGAAGAGCGGGCTCACGCTCAACGAGCTGTGCGCGGGCATGGACATGAGCCGCCAGGCCGTGACCAAGCACTTGGACCAATTGGAGGAGGCGGGGCTGGTGGAGACGCGGCGCGTCGGCCGCGAGCGGCTGCATTACCTGAACCCCGTGCCCATCCACGATATCGCGCGGCGCTGGATCCGGCCTTTCGAGGAAAGCCGACTGGACGCCTTGAGGAATTTGAAATCTCAACTGGAGAGCTGATATGACCACGAGAACCAAGACCGAGACGTTCGTGTACGCGACCTTCATTCGCACCACGCCGGAGAAGCTCTGGAAGGCCCTCACCAACGGCGACTTCAGCGAGAAATATTGGATGGGCTTCCGCGTGGAGGTGGAGCAGAAGGCGGGAGGACGCATCCGCATCGCCCCGCCGAAGGGAAGCGTCGGGCGCACCGACCACGGAGGCGACGTGCTGGCGTGCGAGAAGTACAAGAAGCTGACCTACACCTGGATGGAGGAGGCGCACGCGAAGGACGCCTCTCGCGACGGCCTCTCGCGCGTGACCTACGAGATCACGCCTATGGGCGACCGGGTCAAGCTCCGCCTGATCCACGAGAACCTCGCTCCGAGCGACGTCAACGCGGATCCGAACTCGTTCGGGGGCATCAACAACGGCTGGCCCATCGTGATCAGCAGCCTGAAGAGCCTGCTGGAGACGGGTGAGGCTCTGTCCTTCGAATTGCCGAAAGGCCAGAAGGGCTGCTGAGCGGGGGCGACCATGGGAACCAAAACGGCGAAGCATCCGGTCGGGACGCGCCGGGAGTGGCTGAAGGCGCGGCTGAACCTTCTGAAGGAAGAGAAGGCTCACACGCGCCGCGGCGACGAACTGTCTTTGAAGCGGCAGGCGCTGCCGTGGGTCCGAGTGGAGAAGAAATACGAGTTCGCGACGGGCGTCGAGTACAACTTCCGGCGCCAGCCTCCCATGAACGCGGAGTCGGCGCGACAGCGGCCCGTCGCGGCCTCACACGCGGCCATGTGCGGCGTCGACTGGGGCACCTACCTGCGCGAGATGCCGGGCATGAGTTCATGAAGGAAGGGGGCGACGTCTTTCACGCCTATTCCACGTACGCGCGCGGGTTGGACGGTCTTTGGGGGATGTACCAGTGGCTGGACCGCGCCCCGAAAGGCCGCAACGAGGACAGGGGCGCCTGGTGGCTCCGCCGCGACGAATACGTCAAGCGCTGAGCCGCGCGGAAGGAGTTTGTTTTTTCCCCGTTTCGGGGCTATGCTTATCGGCGAATGAGACAATCACTTGCGGCCCTTCTGTTCGCGCTCGTCGTCGTGGCCGGGACCGGGCGGGCCTTCGCCGCCCGCCCCCTTCCGGTGGGGCATTGGGACCGCCGTTTGGACAAAGGCCGGGTGCTGATCCGCGAACATGTGGATTCCCGATACCGGCCCTTGACCACGGTCGTCGTTCCGGATGAAAAGATGAAGGCGACCGTGGAGACACTGTTCCGCGCCGTCCTCCCGCATCAATTCGGTCCGTACGAGCAGAAGAATTTCGACGGAACGCTGAACTTCTCGGTCGGGACCGCCATCGACACCCAGATTCTGACGCTGAAGGAATACGGTGACCAAGCGCTCGGCACGTCCTTGTACGCGCATCGGGACCTCAAGGAAGCGCGGAACGATCTCAAGGATCATGACATACTCGTCATTCGCTACTTCCCGCCGAAGGATTTGTTCGGCCCGGAACCGCCTCGCTAGCGCCGGGACCGATCACTTGACGAGCGGCCGCTTCCGGCCTATGCTTCCATGTCGCGGCGCCGTCCCCTGGAGGCGGGCATGATGTCAAAGTTCGTCCTGTGGCTCCCGGTCTGTCTTCTCGCCGCCGCCGCCGCCCTGTGGGCCGGCCCGTGGCATCGGATTTCCCCGCAGGACGAGGTCAAGGCGCGGAACACCATCGTTCCGCTCGATGCGCGCGATCCATCCTCGCTGGTCATGGCCCCTTCGCCGGTCCGATGCGCCGGGCCGTGCCCTACGTTCGAGAAGCCGCGATGAGCGCCCGCCGGACTTTCCTCGCGCTGCTGCTCGTCGTTCTGGCCGCCGGGTGCAAGCCCGTCGGGCGTCTCTTCGATCGCGCCTTCGCCGGCGAGCTGATGCAGCGCGGCTTCCGCGCCGTGTCGATCGGCGGACCCCGAAGGTTCTGGCCACGTGCGGCGGCGCCTGCATGGCGGGCTGCGTGAACTGTCCGCCGAAGGAGTGGACGTGCTCCTGCGCGCGGTGAAGCCTTTGCTAGACTGTCCGGCATGACCTCCTCTGTCGAACGACTCGAACCCCGCCTCCGCGACACGGCGCTTATCATCCTGCGCCGCCATCACATCGGCGAGGACGACCTGCAGCTGGAGGCGAACGAGCCCCATGAGCCGCCGTCCTGCCTGATCCGGGGCCACCGCGTGAACGTGCACGTCGACGACGACTCGGCCGCCTTCCGCGTTCGCTCGGGGCGCTGGAGCGGGCGACGCGCGGATTATCCCACCGCCGGCGCGTTCCTCGCCGCATTCGAGGAAGCGCTGCACGGCGCCCTTTCGGGCGCCTGAAGATCGAGGAAAAATATGAACGAACACGACGCCGGCTCCGAGGAAGACTTTTCCAAACTGCTCGAGGGCTCCCTGGAGGCGGCGGAGAAGACCTGCGCCGTGGGAGAGCGCCTCAAGGCCGAAATTTTGGCGCTCGGCGGCGAGGACGCTCTCGTGGCGCTCGGCCCGGGCCGCGAGGGCGTGGTGGCCGCCGTCGAGTTGGCCGGGCGCGCGGCGGGGGACAGCGTGGACCTGTTCGTGACCTCGGTCCGGCCGCAGGAAATCCGGCTCTCCATCCATCCCACCGACAAGAACATCGCCCAGGATCTCAAGGAAGCCTACGAGACCCGCCGGCCCGTCGAAGGCCGCGTCTCCGAAGTCTGCAAGGGAGGCGTGCGCGTGAGCGTGCGCGGCAAAACCGCCTTCTGTCCGATCAGCCAGCTGGACCTCAAGCGCGTGGAGACCGGCGCGGAGTTCATCGGCAAGACCTTGGCGTTCCGCATCACGGAGTGGGGCGAGGAGGGGCGGAACGTCGTGCTCTCCCGCCGCCAGCTGCTCGAGGAGGAGCAGTCGCGTTCCGTCGCGGAGTATTTCGAGCGCAATCCCGAGGGTTCCGTGGTGACGGGGACCGTGACGCGCCTGGAAAAGTTCGGAGCCTTCGTCGAACTGCTTCCCGGAGTGGAGGGTCTCGCTCACATCTCGGAATTGGCCTGGTCGCGGGTCGAGTCGCCGTCGGACCTTCTGACCGTCGGGCAGTCGGTCGCCGTGAAGCTCCTGAAGCGCGAAACCGTGGAGGGCCGCCTCAAGATCGGCCTGTCGCTCAAGCAGGCGTCGGAGAAGCCTGTCGCCGCGCCGGCCGCCGCCGTCGCCGATCCTTGGGCGAAGTACGCCGCCGGCCAAGTGCTGGAGGGGAAGATCACGCGCAAGGAGCCCTACGGCCTGTTCGTCCAGCTCGAGCCCGGCGTCGTCGGTCTGCTCCACCAGTCGAAGACCGAGGACGCGCCGGACTTCCGCATGGAGAATCAGAAGGTCGGAGGCCTGATCTCGGTGGAGATCTCCGAGGTCAAGCTGTCCGAGCGCCGCATCTCCCTGCAGCTGCCGCGCGACGCCGACGCGGAGGAGTGGCGGAGCCGCCAGCAGGCGGACGCGCCGGCGCTGGGCGCCCTCGGAGAGGGCCTGCGCGCCGCGCTGCAGAAGAAGAACCGCGCATGAAACCGCGCCCGGATTGGGTGATCGTCGTCGCGCTCGTCTATCTCGGGGCTTTCAAGCGCAAGAGCTCTCGCAGCTACGGCTGGTGGTGGTGAGCGTCCGCCCTCGGGCGGCTTCCTACTTGTACCGCCGCCGCGACATGAGGCGCACCACGTCGGCGTCCTCGTCGATCGTCTCCGCGTCGGGCTCTGGGATGGGCAGCGGGACGACGCGGTCGTGATCGCCGGGAATGGCCATACTGGGACGCGAGATTATAAGATTTTGGCGGAACTTAAGCGGACCGGACTTGAATTCGTAACAGACCGGAGCTATCCTGAGATTATGAGCTTCTCGGTCCTGCTGCTCGCCGCCGGCGTCGCCTTCGCCGCCCCGCCCGCCAAAGCGGTCCGCTCGACGCCCGTTGAGGAGGAGCTGGCTTCGAAGCTGGCGGCCCTGCGCCGGGACCACGCATTGGAGACCCGGCGCGCCGTTTTGGGCGGCGCCGAGGACCTGCGCGATGCCGTCGCCGCGGAGTCCGGACCGGCCAAGCGCCTGCTCGCCGACCGCATGCCGGGCATGTCGCCGCTTCCGTTCGATCTTTGCCGCGATCTGGCGGGCTGTCCCCGGGCCCCCCAGTCTCTGCACGTCGCCGACGGCGAACTGACCGACGACGCGTTCATGGCGCTGGCGCGTCCGTGGCTCAAGCTCCAGGAAGCCCGCGGCAAGGGCGTCAAGCTGACCGTGGATGCCGGCGTCGGCGTCCGTCTGGAGCTGGAGGCCATGCCCGCGATGCCGGCCGTGACCATCACCGCGGCGCCGACCCCCACCGGCGGCTTCGACGTGGCCGTCGAGGACGGCCCGAACGCCGCCCGGGCTTACGCCGCGGCGCGCGCCGCCGTCCTGAACGAAAACCGCTAGGGCGCGCCCGCCCCGCTTGCTACAATCGGACGGATGAGCGTCACCACCATCCGTTTCACGAAACGCGACGCGAAGAGTCCGTCCGCCGCGGCGCTGTCGAAGGTCCGCTCCGGCATGAAGCGCGACGGCGTCGTCGCCTTCAAGAACTTGTTTCCGCTGCCGTTGCTCCGGAGAGCGCGCCGCGAGGTGCTGCGCCGTCACGAATCGGGTCAGCTTCGCGCGCGCGGCCTGGTCCGCGACATCGCGGGCCGCTACGCCGCGGTCTTGCCGTTCGTGGGCCCGTTCTTGGATCGGTCCTTTTACGCGAATCCCGCCGTGATCGCGATCATCTCCTCCTTGCTGGGGGATGACCACTGCATCGGCAGCCTGGAGACCGTCATTTCCATGCCGCTGTCGGGCCGCCAGCATCAGCATATCGACGGTCCCATCCGGTTCGATCGGACCGTCGCGGGGATGAAGCGCCGCTACGCGGGCGACCTTTCGGACCTGCCTCCGTACGCCGTCACCCTCTGCGTCCCGCTGTGCGACGTGGATGAGGGGAACGGCCCCACCGCGGTCTGGGCCGGGTCCCACCGCGCCGCGCTCCGAGCCCGCCCGCCCGGCCAGGCCGCGATCAGCCGGCGCTACCCCGAGGTCCATATGGCCGGAGAATTCGGGAGCTCGTTCCTGTTCGATTTCCGGACCTTCCACGGCGGCCTGGAGAACGTCTCCCGCGAGCCGCGCCCGCTCCTGATGTTCGTCTTCACCCGGACCTGGTACCGCGATCCGAATATGGCGGAAGTATTTCCCAGCGTGGTCATTTCCAAGCGGAACCTGCGGCGCGTTCCGGAGCGCGACCGCCGCCTCTTCATGCTGGCGCCCGACGCCCGGCGGCGGATTTGGCGGTGAGGGGGTGTCAATGCGGCGAAATTCGGCTATCCTATCCGCGCCCGGAAATCGACGGCCCGTTCTAGGCGTATCCCATTATGAACTCCCTCATCACCATCCTTTCCGACGCCGACATCCCCGAGCGTTGGCGCTCGTCCCCGATCGGAGCGCTCCTGCGCTACCATAACCTGGGCGTGCCTCTTCCCGGGCGGGCCGAGAAGCCGGAACTGCTCATCGGCATGTGCATGGACAGCCGCAAGCACCTGCGCATCCCGGACAACTTCGCCTTCATCCTGCGCACCGGAGGAGCGAACCTGCGGCTGGCGGAATTCCGCGTCTCCTACGCGATCGCCGTCGGCGGCGTGCGCGCCATCGCCCTGATGGGCCACACGAACTGCGGCATGTCCGGATTGAACGCGCGTCGAGGCCTGTTCGTGGACGGGCTGGTGGACGCGGGCTGGGCCCGCGCCGCGGCCGAGGAGCATTTCGACCGCAACGCGCCCGAGCACGAAATCGGAAACGAGGGCGACTTCGTCCGGCGCGAGGCCCAGCGGCTGCGCGCCCTGTATCCGAAGGTCGAGGTCGCTCCGCTGGTCTATCGCATCGAGGACAACACGGTCGCGCTCCTGCGCGAATGACGGGGGGAGGAAAGAGGATGGACAAGATCAAGCTGGGTTCGCAAGGAGCCGTCGTTTCCCGCATGGGTTTGGGCTGCATGGGGATGAGCGAGTTCTACGGCGAGCGCGACGACGCCGAGTCCGCGGCCACGATCCTTCGGGCCCTGGAGCTGGGCGTGGATTTCCTGGACACGGCCGACACGTACGGGATCGGCGACAACGAGGAACTCATCGGAAAGACCCTCCGTGGGCGGCGCGACAAGGTGTTCTTGGCCACGAAGTTCGCCAACGTGCGCACGAAGGCGGACCCGGGCCGCTGGTCGGTGAGCGGCAAGCCCGAGTACGTGGCGGCGGCCTGCGACGCGTCGCTGAAGCGCTTGGGCACCGACCGCATCGATCTCTATTACCAGCACCGCGTGGATCCGCAGACGCCGATCGAGGAGACGGTCGGCGCGATGGCCGCGCTGGTGAAGGCGGGGAAGGTCCGCTATCTGGGGCTGTCGGAGGCTTCTCCGGCGACCATCCGCCGCGCCCACAAGGTTCATCCGATCACCGCCCTGCAGACGGAGTATTCCCTTTGGGAGCGCCACGCCGAAGCGGAGCTCATTCCGACCTTGCGCGAGCTGGGGATCGGGTTCGTGCCTTACAGCCCTCTGGGCCGCGGCTTCCTGACGGGCGCCATCACGAAAAAAACCGATCTGGGCGACGAGGATTCCCGCTCCCAGCGCTTTCCGCGGTTCGCGGACGGGAACTTCGACAAGAACCTGGCGCTGGTGGAGCGCGTGAAGGCGATCGCCGCGCGCCGCGGCGTCACGGCCGGTCAGCTGGCGCTGGCCTGGGTGCTGGCGAAGGGGGCGGATTTCTCCCCGATCCCGGGGACGAAGCGCCGGAAATACCTGGAGCAGAACGCCGCCGCGGCGGACATCGCCCTGTCGCCGGCCGAGGTCTCCGAGCTGGAGAAGGCCGTCCCGCCGGACGCCATCGCGGGCGAGCGCTACGCCGCGGCGAACATGAAGGCCATCGACCGCTGAGGTTCCCGCCCGCGCGGGGGCTTGACAAATATCCGCGCCGGGTTTATACTTAACCAAGTGGTTAACTATAATCAGCACCGTCTCGATCTCGCTTTCGGCGCCTTGGCGCATCCCATCCGCCGGGGCATCCTGGCGCGTCTGTCCACGGGGGAGGCGACGGTCGCCGAACTGGCCAAGCCCTTCAAGGTCTCCGCGCCCGCGATCACCAAGCACATGCGCATCCTGGAGGACGCGGGGCTCCTGTCGCGCCGGAAAACGGGGCGCCAGCACCATTGCCGCCTGGAGCAGAAGCGGATGAAGGAAGCCCAGGATTGGATCGAAGCGCATCGAAAATTCTGGAACGACAAGCTCGACTCCCTCGAGCGCTATCTAAAGGAGAACCCTTGATATGACCCTCGCCAAGAAGACGGAGAACGCCGCGGACCGGGAAATCGTGATGACGCGCCTCATCGACGCGTCCGTGGCGCGCGTGTGGCGCGCGTGGACCGACAACGCGGAGATTGTGAAGTGGTGGGGGCCGCACGGCTTTTCGGATGAAACGTCCTCGCGCGAGTTCAAGGAGGGGGGCATCTGGAAGCACGTGATGATCGGCCCCGACGGCGCGCGCTACGTCAACACGGCGAAGTACGTCGAGATCGTGCCGGAGAAGAAGATCGTTGTCAAGAACGGCGGCGGCAAGGAGTTCGACGAGAAGGGCGTGGGGTTCGTTTCAACCATCACCTTCAAGGCGGTCGGCGGCAAGACCGAGCTCACCATGCGCTTGGTGTTCATTACGGCCGCGATGAAGAAGCAGGCGGTCGAGGTGTTCCACGCGGTCGAGGGCGGCCAACAGACCCTCTCGCGCCTCAACGCGCACGTCGCCGGACAGTTCGTCATCTTCCGCTACGTGGACGCGCCGCGCGAGCGCGTCTGGAGGGCGTGGACGAGCGAGAAGGAGCTCGGCGCGTGGATGGGGCCGAAGGGCGCCGAGACGGGCTACGCGAAGATGGACCTCCGCGTCGGCGGCACCTATCACTACATGAATAAATTCAACGGCGTCGAGATGTGGGGCCTGGCGACGTACCGGGTGATCGAGAAGCCCGCGAAGCTCGTCTTCGTGCAGCAGTTCTCCGACAAAGAGCGAGGCCTGGGCCGCCACCCGATGTCGCCGAACTGGCCGAAGCAGCTGCTCACGACGGTGCACCTTCAGGAGTTCGGAGCAAAGACCTTGATCTCCCTCTATTGGGATCCGATCGATCCGTCGGACGTCGAACGCAAGACCTTCACCGACGCTATGCCCGGCATGAACCAGGGCTGGGGCGGCTCATTCGACCGTCTCGACGCCTTTCTCAAGGAGGCCGCATGAAGACCGACGGCAAGCCCGCGTTCGAGCTGATCCTCACGCGCCTCATCGACGCGCCGCGGCCGTACACCTTGCCGCGCTGCGAGATGGACTTCCGCCCGGGCGGGACCTTCCGCATGGCGATGCGCTCCCCGGAGGGCCAGGAGCATCCGTTCACCGGCGTCTACCGGGAGGTCGTTCCGCCCTCGAAGCTGGTCTGGACCGGCCGAGTGCTGACGACGTTGTGCGTGCCCCTGTTCCTGATGGGCGCCGTCATGATGATCACGAAGAACCCCCAGGCGCTGGAAGGCATGGCCAAGTACGGCTGGCCCGCATCCGCGATCTCGACGATCGCCGCCCTCGAACTGGGAAGTTTGATTCTCTATTTGATCCCGCAGACCGCCGTGCTCGGCGCCGTTCTGCTGACCGGCTATCTGGGCGGGGCGGTGGCCACCCATCTCCGCGCCGGCGAGGCGCCGACCATGGCCGTCGTCGTCGGCGTGATCGTCTGGGCGGGCTTGTGGCTGCGCGAACCGCGCCTGCGCGCGTTGATGCCGTTCCGCAAGTCTTAGGCGCGGACGACGTGCCAGAGGCGGGCCGAACGGGCGCGGGGATTCTCGCGCACTTCCTCGGGCGACGCCTTGAGCGGGAGCGGCGGCGCCGTCCAGAGGCCCGCGGCCGCCTGCTCGTCCAAAGCGTCCTTCACCAACGCCTCCTCTCCGGAGTGGAAGGTGAGCAAGGCGACGCGCCCGCCTGAGCGCATCAACGACGGCAGGTCGCGAAGCAAGGCGGTCAACGACTCGCGCTCGGAATTGACCGCGATCCGCAGGGCCTGGAAGGTGCGCGCCGCCGGATGCCTTGACGAGGCGTCCTTCTTGACGAAACGTTCCGGCCCCAGGCCTTTGGCGACGCCGACGGCGCTCGCCAGCTCGAAGGTGGTTTTCGGCGTATTTCCCGCGCGGGCCCGCGCGGCCAGTTCCGCGGCGATCCTCGCGGCGTCGGGCTCGTCCCCGTAGCGGAGCAAGGCGTCGGCGATTTCGGGCTCGGACGCCGTCGCCAACCATTGCGCGGCGGTGCGGCCGGACGAGCGGTCCATACGCATGTCCAGCGGTCCGTCGTTCTTGAACGACATCCCGCGCTCGGGGCGGTCCAACTGCATGGAGGAGACGCCCAGGTCCGCCAAAAGCGCGTCCACCCCGCCGTGCGCGAGTTCCTTGAGAACGCCGCGGGCGCCGGCGTAATCGGTTTGGCGCGTGATGATCGGCAGTCCGGCCGCGCGAAGGCGCTCGGCGGTTCGCGCCAATTCCTCCCCGTCCCGGTCCAGGCCGATGACCTTGCCGCTGGGCCCGGCGGCGCGCGCCAATTCCGCGGCGTGGCCGCCCCAGCCGAGCGTGCAGTCGAGTATCGTGCTTCCGCCGAGCGGCGCCAAGGCGCTCAGGATTTCCTTGACCATGATGGGCACGTGCGTCCCCGCGGGCGTGGAGCCGCGGGCCTTCGCCTTGGCCAGGGCGTCCGGATCGGCGGCGAGCTCTTTATATTTCTCCTCGAAGGCGCGCGGATGCGTGCTTTTGTACCGGCTCCGGCGCTTGTGCGCGGCGACGACCTTCGCGATGGCAACGTCGGCGGGGGCCAGGTCGAACTCCAGGAGGCGCCGCGCCTCGACCCAGGCGATCTCGTCGTGATCGACGAGCTTGATCTCTCCGGTGAATTTCGGCACCAGCAGGCCGATCAACTCGATCTCGCCGAAGTCGTAGACGTGACGGGAGCGGGCCAGCTCGGCGCCGACCTCGGCTTCGATGCCCAGCTCCTCGCGGAGTTCGCGGGCCAGCGCGGACGCGGGCGTCTCGCCCGGCTCGATGCGGCCGCCGGGGAACTCCCACAGCCCCGCGTGCGTGCGGCCCGGACCCCGGCGGGCGAGCAGCACCATGCCCGAGCGCAGGATCACCGCCGCGCAGACCGGAATCGTGTTGGGCACGGCGGGATTTTAACAAAAGGGGCGGGCGACACGTCCGGCCGGGATGAGCTAAACTTCTCCCATGTTCCCGGTGCTGATGCTGTTCCTGATTCCCGTGGGGGGCGGCATCCCCGCCGGCGTCCTGCTGGCGCGCGCCCACGGCCTGGCGTGGCCCGTGACCGCCTTTCTCTATTTCGTTTCCGACGTGATCCTGGCCTTCCTGTTCGAGCCGGTGCTGCGCCTGGTCATTGCGGCGGGCCGCCGCAGCGAGCGCCTGGCGAAGGTCGTGGAGGCGATGCGCCGGGCGATGGCGCGCAGCGCCGCCTTCTACGGCGGCTCCGGCGCGGGGCCCTTCACCTTGGTCATGATCGCGTTCGGCGTGGATCCCATGACCGGCCGCGCCGCGGCGGCGGCGGCGGGGCACGGCTTCGTGGCGGGTTGGGCCATCGCCATCGCCGGAGACATGATGTACTACGGGGTCATCGCGGTCTCGACCCTGAAGCTGAACGCCTTGATCGGCGACCCGAACCGGACCATGGTGGTGGTGCTCCTGGCCATGATCCTGATCCCCATGGGTATCCGGCGCCTCAAGGCGCGCTTCGCCTAGCCGCGGCGGGTCGCCAGCCAGATGGTGTGCCGGTCGTCGTGGGCGTTCGAGGAAATCCGGACCTCCTCGGCATTGAAGCCCATCTTGCGCAGGCGCATGGAGAAGGTCCGGTCCGGCGTGGACGACCAGACCGCCAGTATTCCGCCGGTCCGCAGGGCCGTGTAGGCGGCCGTCAGCCCGTCGGGGGAGTACAGCCAGTTGTTGGAATCGCGCGTGAGGCCTTCGGGTCCGTTGTCCACGTCCAGGAGAATCCCGTCGTATTCCTGCAGTTCGGTCTGCAGGCTGAGCGCGATGTCCTGGATCCGGACGGTCACGCGCGGGTCTCTGAGCGGATGGCCGGCCAGGTGGGAGAGCGGCCCGCGGTTCCATTCCACGACCGCGGGAATCAACTCGGCCACGATCACCTTCGCCGCCGGACCGCAGCCTTGCAGGGCCGCGGCCAATGTGTACCCCATCCCCAGGCCTCCGATCAGGATCACGGGCGCGGGGAGGGCGGTCAGACGGTCGCAGACCAGCTTGGCCAAGGCGTCCTCGGAGTCGTGGACACCGCTGCTCATCAGCTCGGTGTCGTGCACGCTCAGGGTGAACAGTTCCCCGCGCTTGGACAGCTTCAGCGTCCCGCCCTCGCCGGGCACGCGGACCGAGCCCAGGGCGATTTCCTCGTCCATGACCGCAAGCATAGCCGCGGGCGCGGTCCCGCGCCAGACCCAGGAGCGATTCGATAGAAAGGAGGCATGAACTACCGAAAGCTGGGCGCGAGCGGGCTGACCTTGCCGAAACTGGCGCTCGCCTGGGTGCTGCGCCGTCCGGAGGGGTCCTCGGCGATCATCGGGGCGACGAAGCCCGCGCAGGTCGCGGAAAACGCCGCGGCCCTGGCCTAGGCGGCTTCGGGCGGTTTCGCCGTCAGATTCCGGACCAAGGCTTCCAGGGCCTCGACCCGTTTCTCCAACTCGGCCAGGCGGTCGGGCGCGGCCGGCGTTGGCGCGGCGACGGCGGCCGAGGAGGCGGAAGGCGGGGAATCCGACGGGGCCGTTTCTCCCGAGAACACGTGCCGGTAGCGCTGCTCCTTCTGCCCGGGCTGGCGGGGGAGCTTCGCGACCCAGGGATCCTCGCGCAGGAGCATCTCCTGGAGCAAAGTCTCGACCTCCGCGGTGCTCGCGAACTCGCACAGTCGGTCGGTGCGGGTCTTGATCTCCCCGGGCGTCTGGGGGCCGCGCAGGAGCAGGACGCAAATCGCGGCGATCGCCTTGGCGTCGGCGCCGGTCAGCAGCATCTCGATGTGATGCATGAACTTGGGCACCCGGGCGCCCGGCTCATGCAGGCGGCCGGCCAGGCTTTTCTCCAGCAGGGAATGGAGGCCGCGGCCGACGGCGGCCTCGTCCAGGTTCATCACCGGCTCCCGGCTGGTTCTCTGGTTGCAGGCGTTCACCAGAGCGTTCATGGACAGCGGGTACTGTTCCGGAGTGGTCAGGGACTTCTCCACGAGCGAGCCCAGCACGCGCGCCTCGATGTCATCCAAATGCATGGTCATGGCGTCATTCTACGAACCGCCGCGGGCGGCATCAAGGCTCCTCGCAGAGAAAGTCCTTTCATTTTGGGTCCCCCGGAGCTACACTTCCCGTAGATGGGAACGAAGCTGCTCATCGTGGACGACGACGCGGATATCCGTCGGGTCTTGCGCGGGATACTGACGCCGTTGGGAACCGTCCTGGAGGCGGCGGGCGGCGCCGAGGCTCTGATCCTCGTGCGCGACGAGAAGCCCTCCCTGATGCTGTTGGACGTGTCCATGCCCGTGATGGACGGCCTCACCGTGCTCACGGACGCGCTCTCCATCGATCCGAAGCTCATCGTCCTGATGCTGACGGGGGAATTGGACCTGAACACCGCGCGGCGCGCGCTCGACGCGGGCGCGCGCGCCTACGTCACCAAGCCCTTCGATCCCTCCACTTTGTGCGGCGACATCCGGCGGTTGGCCGGTCTGGACGCCGTCGCGGACGACAACCCGGGCCGTCCTTGGCGCGTGCGGCGCTGAGCGCCGCATTCTGTTATCATTCGTGAGGTGCCCTCGCCCCGACTCTCCGTCGTCGTGCCCGCTTTCAACGCCGGCGCGTTTTTACGCCCGGCGGTGCTGAGCGTCCTGGAGTCCGGGATCGAGGGCCTGGAGGTCGTGGTGGCGGACGACGGCTCCACCGACGGCAGCGTGGAGTCGCTGGACGGCCTGGACGCGCGCGTCGTGCGCCAGGCGAACGCGGGCGAGGCTTCCGCCCGGAACGCCGGCGTGCGGGCGTCCCGCGGAGGGTTCGTGACCTTCCTGGACGGCGACGACCTCCTGATCCCCTCCGGCCTGGCGGCGCGCCTGGAGTATCTGGAGAATCATCCGAAAATCCTGGACGTGGGCGGCCTCCCGTCCGCCCTGATCGACGAACGCGGCGCGGTGATCGCTCCGGTGTTTGATCGGATGGCGGAGAAGCTGGTGTTTCCGTTGAGTTTGACGTTGGAGCGCTACCGCGCCGACGATTTTTTTCCGGTGTCGGCATCGCTTTACCTCTACCGGCGGGAGGCGTTCGAGCGGGCGGGGCCGTATGACGAGTCCTTGGCCGCCGCGCCCGACGCGGATTTCCATTTCCGCGTGCTGGCATTGGGGGCGATCCCGGTGCTCAAGGTCCCGACCTTCGATCGCCGCCTGCACGGCGCGAACCTGTCGCTGGCCGCGGCGAATTCCGGCGCGCCGTCGTTCCGGCCCGAAATCTTGAGCGCGATCCGCGAAGTGAACCGCCGCCACGGGCTGGCGCCGGCGTCCATCGCCCCTTGGGAGGCCGAATTCCTGTGACGAGGAACATGAAGCGCGTGGTGCTGGTCACCGGCGCCGGGCGCGGCATCGGCGCGGCCTGCGCGGAACGGTTCGCGGCCGACGGGCATCCGGTCGTCCTGTTGAGCCGCGCGAAGTCCGTTTTGGACGCGACGGCGAAGCGAATCGCATCGGGCGGGCGTTCCCGGCGCATCCTCGCCTTGAACGGCGACGTGTCCGACGAGACGTTCGTCCAGGGCGCCTTCACGGCGGCACGCCGCGCGTTCGGCTCCGTCGAGGTGCTGATCAACAACGCCGCGGTGTTCGTCGGCGCTCCGTTCTCGGATGTGACTCGGGCGGACTGGGACCTGACCATGGCGTCGAATCTCCGCGGTCCGTTCCTGTGCAGCCGCGAGTTCTTCCGTCAATTCCGCCGTCCCGCCGCCGGGCGCCGGCGGGTGATCGTGAACATCAGCTCCCTGGGCGGCCTGCCCGGGACGCAGAAATTTCCGGGGATGTCGGCCTACGTGGTGAGCAAGTTCGGGATTTGCGGCCTGACCGAGGCGCTGGCGGTGGAGGGAAAGCCGTTGGGCGTGGACGCGCTCACGGTGGCGCCGGGCGCGGTCCGCACCGACATGCTCCGGCGCGCGGCGCCGCATTTGAAGCCGGCCGCCGTGCCGCGCGACGTGGCGGACGTGATCGCGGGGCTGGTCAACGGTTCCACGGCCTTCCTGAGCGGCGCCGCCATCCCGCTGGACACCAATCTATGAAGAAAAACGCCTTCATCACCCGCCGCCTCACCTTCTCGGCCGCCCACCGCCTGCACAGCGACAAGCTGAGCGCCGAGGAGAACCGCCGCGTGTTCGGCAAGTGCAACCATTCCAACGGACACGGCCACAATTACACGCTGGAGGTCACCGTCGCCGGCCCCATCGACCCGACCACCGGCATGGTCTTCAACCTGACCGAGCTCAAGCAGGTGATGACCGACGTGATCGAGCACGACATCGACCACAAGAACCTCAACGTGGACGTCCCCGCGTTCAAGAACCTGAACCCGACGGCGGAGAACATCGCGGCCGTGCTGTGGGGGCTGATCGAGAAGAGGCTGCCCAAGGGGATGCTCCACGAGGTGCGCCTGATCGAGACGGAGAACAACTTCGTTTCGTTCCGAGGTTAAACCGCGTCGAGGACGCAGGCCAGGAACGCCGCGTGGTCCCAGGCGGTGATGTCGATGGACAGGCCCAGCCGCACCACAACCAGCCCCCGTGACGGGATCACGCTCACGCATTGGCCTTCGTGGCCGAGGGCGTGGAACGCGTCCGGGGGGAGCTTCTTCGCGGCGGCGGTCTCGCCGCCCAGGTCCTTGGACAGCTTCAGCCACCAATGCGCGCCGTAGCGTTCGTTCGGCGCCTGCGGGGTGGGCGTGGTGACGAGCGTCACCCAACCTTCGGGGAGGATGCGCCGCCCCGCCCAGACCCCGTCCAGCCGGTGGAGCTCGCCGAAGCGCGCCCAGTCGCGCGCCGTCGCGAATAAGAAGGAGGAGCCCACGAAGGTCCCCGAGGCGTCGGTCTCGAGCACCGCCGAGCGCATGCCCAACGGGTCGAACAGCGCGCGGCGCGGCCAAAACGGATAGTCCGCCTCGCCGAGCGTGCGGCGCGCGATCAACGACAGGATGTTGGAGGTGCCGCTGGCGTACTGCCAATGGGACCCCGGCGCGTGGGCGAGGGGGCGGGACGCGGCGAAGCCGCCGGCGTCGGGCCCGTCGAACAGCATGCGGGTCACGTCGGACAACGGATCGGCGTACACCTCGCCGAACCGCAATCCGCCGCGCATTCGCAAGAGATCTTCCAGCGCGATTTCCGCGCGCGGGTCGCCGTTCCATTCGGCCAGGAGATTCTTGTCCGCCAACGAAAGGCGGCCCGCGCCGATCAACGTTCCGATGAGGGCGCCCATCGCGCTTTTCGTCATGGACCAGCCGTTGAGCGGCGTGGACGCGGTGAACCCGGGGGCATAGCGCTCCGCGAGGAGGCGGCCGTCCTTGACGATCACGACGGCGCGGGTGCGGCGGAGCTTCTTCGGATTCGGTTCGGTGAAGGCCGCATCGACAATGCGCGCCAAGGAGGATGATGGGCGCGGCGAAGCTTTTTCGCCCTCGGGCCAAGGGAGAGACGGTTCAATGGAAGGGAACGGAGGAAAAATGGGCGCCGGCGGAAGAGGTCTGAATTCCAGCGCCGCGCCCAAGCCCGGGCGGAACCGCGCCGTGCGCGCCCGCAGACCGAAGAAAGAAGCCGTGACCGACTTCGCGTCCCGGTCCACGCGGGCCGGGAACAAACGCATCAGCCGATAGGCTCCGGCGGAGACCTCGTCGGCCGTGTTTGGGTCCAATTCCAGTCCCGAGACGAAAAGCGCGGAACACAACGCTTTGGCCTTGTAAGCCGCGCCGACTCCGGCGACGCGCAGGAAGCGGCGGAAGGCCGCGACGACGATGATGAAGACGACAGCGGACAGGACTTTCATCGGGAGACGACAGGATACCAATCGCGGCGGCGGGGAGTCATTCCTTTCGCGGCCGAGATTTGATTGAGTGGAGCCATGAGGAGCGGACTGATCCTGGCCGTCGCGCTGATTCCGGCGGCCGCTGTGGCGGACCCGCCCGCCTACGGCCCCGGCGCGGTCTGGACCCCGACCGCGGCCCAGGAAGCGGCGCTGCGCGACGCCTGCGTCGCCCAGCCGGTGCCCGACGTGCGCGTCTGCCTGCTGCGCTTCATGGCGGCCTCCGGCGCCTCCGCGGAGGCTCTGGAGTTCACCCGCGTGCTGGAGGACGACGGCTGGATGACCGCGTTCACTCCGCGCGGACGCGTGAGCGTCGCCGAGGTGCTGCGCCCGTTCCGCGCGAACGCCAACGCCGGGATCATCTTGGTCAACGGCGATCCGCCCTTGGTGGACGTCTCTTCGCCGACCCCGCTGGCGCCGTTCTCGGACGACGAACGCGTCGCCGCCGTCCGGCGTACTTCCCCGGGCGCGGCCATTTGGGCTTCTGATCCGGCCAAGCCCGACGTCGTCGAACGGCCGGGGGGCGGACAACGCTTTCTCTTCGAATTTCCCGTGCGCGTCTGCCATGCCTGCGCGGACTTGGCCGCCGCCCACGTCGCGTTCGATTTCAACGGCGACGGGCGCTTCCTGGGGGCGCGCCTCATGACCTTGCGCTCCGCCGCCCTGTTTTCCGTGGAGGGCGAGGTCCGGCGCGGAGAGGCCTTCGAGGCGCGCGTCGACGCCCTGCGCACCTTCCGCCTCAAACCGTTCTCCGAGGGCTGGACCATCGAGCTCAAGGACAAGGACGGCAACGATTACTGTTCGGTCGTCACCGCGCCCTACCGGGGGACCAACGCCTTGACGATCTTCGGAAACTCGCCGGGCGTGACACGGCGGTTCCGCTGCCTGGCCAAGAGGTCCCAACAGGCCGACGCCGACAAGGCCCTGCGCGAGGTGCTGTGGACCGACGGCGCCACGTGGAAGGAGACCGACGCCGCGGCCGCCGCCCACGAGCGCGCGGAGGCGGAGGCCGAACGCGCGACCTTCACCATCGTCCGCCTCGAACTGGGCAACCAGGGGCCCGGTCGCCGCCCGTGGATTGACTCCATGGCGTTCCGCTTCGAGCTTCGCCCGCACGGTCCCGCGACGCCGTGAGGACGTTTTCACGGGAGGCGGCCGCCCGCCTCTTCCTGGCCCGCCAGCAGTTGGACCGGCCCATGAGCCGCGCGCTCGACGCGCGGAGCCTGGCGAACTTCGTGGCCGGGACCGGCGGCCTGCAGCTCGATTCGATCAACGTCGTCGCCCGAGCCCACGAATTGACGCTGTGGAGCCGTTTCGGCCCCTACGACCGCGCCGCGCTGGACCGCCTGGTGTACGGCGGACGCGCCCTGTTCGAGTACTGGGCGCACGCCGCCTGCCTCATCGCCGAGGAGGACCGTCCCGCGTGGACGCGGGCCATGGCGGACTACCGCCGCCGCCACACCGGCTGGTCGGGCTGGCTGAAGGCGCATCCCCGCGTGCTGAGCCGCGTCGAGGGCGAGATCCGCGCCCGCGGCCCGCTGTCCTCGTCGGATTTCGAACGTCCCGCCGCCCGGGGGAAGTCGGCGGGCTGGTGGGACTGGAAGCCGGCGCACCACGCGCTTCATTACCTGTGGATGAGCGGACGCCTGGCCGTGCATTCGCGGCGTCATTTCCAGAAAAGCTACGACCTGGCCGAGCGCGTGCTTCCTCCGGCGGAGCCGCTTGCGCGCGGCGCGTTCCCGGCGTGGCACCTGCGCAAGACGATGCGCGCGCTGGGGGCCGCGGCGGAGGCGGACCTGTCGCGTTATCTGACCTACCCGAAAATGGACGCGGCGGAGCGCCGGCGGGCGCTGAAGGCCCTGCTCGGGAGCGGGGAGGCGGAGGAGATCTCCGTGGAGGGGACGAGCGGCCGTTGGTACGCGTTGACCGAGGACCTGCCCGCGCTGGCGTCTCCACCGGCGCCTCGGGGGACGACGTTGATCTCCCCGTTCGACTCCCTGCTGTGGCATCGCGGCCGCGCGAAGACCCTGTTCGGCTTCGATTATAAGATCGAGGTGTACGTCCCCGCGGCCAAGCGCGTGCACGGCTATTACTCCTTGCCCATCCTGCATGACGGCCGCCTCATCGGCCGCCTGGATCCGAAAAATCACCGGGAGGAGAAGCGGCTGGAGGTCCGGTCCGTCCATTTCGCCGCGCCGCCGGACGATTCGGCCCTGGCGGGGGCGGCCGGGGCCCTGCGGTCGTTGGCGCGGTTTCTCGGCGCGGAAACCGTGGCGTCGTCCGACGCCGGGCTGGCCTCGGCCCTGGCGGCGAACCTCCGATAGGGTAGAATAGGGCTCCATGATGAGGCGGACCCTCCTTGTCGCCCTGCTGTCCGCCGCGCTGCTTCCGATCCATGCGGCCGCGGCGCCGGACCATGCCGACACGGAATACGTGAAAACCGTCGCGCGGGACGCGGGGACGATCGCCGCCTCGCCGGTCCATTGGGACGGCGGCGACTGGCTGGAGGCCGGGGCGGTCGTGGGCGGCGCCGGGGTCCTCTACGTAGGCGCCGACGTGGCCGCCCAGCACGCCGCGCGGCGCAATCAAAGCCGCGTGGCGGACGGCTTCGCCGACGTCGGCCGCGGTTTCGGGAACGGATTTTACACGGTGCCGGCGCTGGGGGCGTTCTACCTGGCCGGCGAGGCGGTTCGTGACCGCCGTTTGCGGCGGGCGTCCTTGGACGCGGTGGAAAGCCTGGCCATCGCGGGACTGTTCGTCACGGGAACGAAGGTGCTCGCGGGGCGGGACCGGCCCTACGTGGGCGACGGGCGCGGGACCTGGAACGGGCCCGGATCGGGCAACGCGCATTACTCGTTTCCTTCGGGGCATTCGGCGGACGCCTTCGCCGTGGCCACGACCTTCGCCACGGAGTACGGCGACGTGCCGGGCGCGGCCCCGGCGGCCTACGCGTTGGCGGTCCTGACCGGCCTGTCGCGCATCTACAACGACCAGCATTGGGCGTCGGACGTGTTCGTGGGCGGGGCGTTGGGCTATTTCACCGCGAAGTCGGTGGCCCGGGCGCACGCCGACAAGGACGGACGCTGGAGCTTCCGGGCGTACCCCCTGCCGCGCGGCGCCGGAGCGGCCGTCGCGTACCGCTTCGAGTAGCCGATGAACCCCGCGCGCGGAAGCTTCGAGCCGGCCCTGTTCCTGTCCACGTTCGGTTTGATCTTCCTGTCGGAGCTTCCCGACAAAACGGCCTTCGCGACGACCTTGATGGCCGCGCGGCGTCACCCCGTCGCGGTGTTCGCCGGAGTGACGGCGGCCTTCCTGGTGCAGACGGCGGTCGCCGTCCTGTTCGGCAGCCTGTTGAACCTGTTCTCGCCGCAGTGGGTGCGGGTGGGCGCCGGCGTCCTGTTCCTGTTCTTCGCCTGGAAGATGTGGAACCAGGTCGAGGAGGAGCCCGTCGAGGGCGTGGAGGGCTGGCGCGCGTCGAGCTTCACGCACGCCGCCACGTCGTCCTTCCTGGTGATTTTCCTGGCCGAATGGGGGGACCTGAGCCAATTGGCGACGGCGGCCTTGGTCGCCAAGCACGGGCGCCCTCTGACGATTTTCCTGGGCGCGGCGGCGGCGTTGATCTCGGTGTCGGCTTTGGCGGTGGCGTTGGGACACAACCTGAAAGGACGGATTCATCCCGAGAAACTCTCCAAGGTCGCGGCCGTGCTGTTCGCCATCGTCGGCCTGTATTTCCTGCTGAGCTCCCATGGGGCTTGACGAGCTCCCCTGGCCCGAGGCCCGCTCCATCCTGCGCCTGGCCGCGCCGATCGCGCTGACCCAGATCGGGATGGTGCTGTACGGCACGGTGGACATGCTGTTCGTCGGCCGGCTGGGCCCGGCGGCCATCGCCTCGGTGGGCCTGGGGGCGATGACCTACTTCACGGGCTTCGTCGTCGGCATGGG